>JANYBD010000056.1 GCA_025360995.1 Gemmatimonadota bacterium | reverse complement strand
GAACAGGTCGAGCGCCAGATTTACGATGCCGCAGGGGAAGAATTCAACATCAACTCCAACAAACAACTCGGCGCAATTCTGTTCGGCAAGCTCGCGCTACCCATTAAAAAGAAAACATCCACCGGCCCGAGCACCGATGCGTCGGTGCTTCAGGAATTGGCAGACGAAGGGCATACCCTTCCTACACTGCTGATGGAATACCGGGAATTATCGAAGTTGGAGAGTACGTATCTCGACACATTGCCGGCGTTGGTCGATCCACGAACCGGGCGACTGCACACGTGGTACAGTCAAACCGTTGCGAGCACGGGACGGCTCTCGTCCAGTGATCCAAACCTGCAGAACATTCCGATCCGGCGTCAGCTTGGAAAGGACATTCGTCGCGGTTTTGTCCCCCGTCGCGGCTGGACGCTGCTCGCGGCGGATTACTCGCAGGTCGAGTTGCGTTTACTCGCGCATTTGTCACACGATCCAGCATTTGTGGAAGCATTTCGTGCGGGAGGGGACATTCACCGCCAAACGGCTGCGATTATCTTTGGCGTGCCAATTGATGAAGTGACATCGGAAATGCGAGCTCGCGCAAAGACTATCAATTTTGCGACGATCTATGGGCAGGGTGCGCACGCACTCTCGCGCCAACTCAAGGTCGAACACGCCGAAGCGAAGGCGTTCATCGAGACGTACTTCAGCCGGTTTGCCGGCGTACGCGCATTTCTCGATCACACAGTCGAGCAAGCACGTGAACAAGGTTTCGTTGAAACAATTTTCAAGCGACGCCGATATATCCCGGAACTTAAGGATCGGAATTTTAACATTCGAGCGTTCGGTGAGCGCACGGCGCAAAACTCGCCGATCCAGGGGTCAGCGGCCGACTTGATCAAAGTGGCGATGCTGCGAATTCATGCGGCGATTGGTACGAGTGGGATGGAGAGTCGTATGTTGCTACAGGTGCACGATGAACTCGTGTTTGAAGCGCCGCCCGCCGAACTCTCGGCACTGCATGAAATGGTTGTGCGCGAGATGACTACTGCGGTTAAGCTCGACGTGCCTTTGGTAGTTGACGTGGGCACAGGCGCCAACTGGGTTGAGACAAAGGACTAAACCTATGTGCCAATTCGTGTTGCACTCTGCGACAATCATCGCGAAACGAATATACAGGCGAGGCAAGCCACGTCATACCTTGCCCCGCAAGCCGTTGTAACGTATATCTTTACAGCTATTAGCCGGACACGGCCCCGTGTTTGCTTCTGGGATACTCACGGTTGCGAACGCGTCGCAAAAATGATATCGATCTGCTTGTGATGCCTGTCACATCGGGCTAAGCAATGACCTGTTTCCTGGAAGTGAAATGTCAGCCACAAAACGCGGCTTCACATTGATCGAACTTCTGATTGTGGTTGTAATCATCGGCATTCTCGCGGCGATTGCGATCCCGAAATTTCAGAACACCAAAGGCAAGGCCAACGCCGCAGCGCTGAAGTCCGATCTGCGAAATCTTGCGACCGCCCAAGAGGCGTATTACTACGACAACGAAGTGTACACTTCGGTGCTGTCCACTCTGAGTTACGCCACTTCGCCCGGTGTTGTACTGACGGTGACGACGGCCACGGCTTCGGGATGGGGCGCGGTCGCCACCCATCCGGCATCCTTTCCGCTCATGTGTGCCATCTATTTTGGCAACGTCGCGCCGGTGCCGCCTGCCACGGTTGAAGGCCTGATCGGCTGTCAGTAGGCGCATTATCCCGGGACATCACCACGCCAGAGTGGCGTGAATTCCAATTCCGCTTGGCCGGAATGCGCTATGCTATGTCTGGTGGACTCTGGTTACACCGGCATACATGGAAGGGACGAGCGATGGCTCATCTGGTGTCCAACAATCAGCAGGCGCTCGTTGCATACGGTCGCGCCGTTGGGTTGAATCCCGAACGTTTGCAATACAAAGCCCTCCGGGATCCGGCGACCGGACATCGTCGCGATGCATGGCATTGGGATCTCGTCGGACCATGGCTTCCTCCGTGCGGATGACAACAAAGCTGACCGTCTTTCCTTTCGTACTCGTGTTGTTGTTAAGCGCGTGCGAGCGCGCTAGTCGTTCGGACAGTGCCCAAGGCGGTGTGGCCACGGCCGGCACCACTGGAGGAGCTGGCACGACGTCGGTCGCGCCGGTGTCTGATGGACGGCAGTGGGATGATGCACTTGGCGCCGTGGTGGCAATGCCATCAACAGAAACTGGCGCACCGATGCTGTTTGTACGCGATACACTACTCGACACTAGTATCGAAGTGGAGCTGTTCACGCACGAAGCGCGAACAACACGCGCGATGTTTCACCCGCAAGCGTCCCCGTATTCTTGCCCCCGACTCCGGTCTGGCCAACTACTTTCGCTGACAGGGCAATCGCTTCCAATGTGGTCTTTTGCCCTCTCACCAGGTGTCGCTGTTCCGTTGGCGATCGACGGCGGTGGTGATATCTCGCGAAAAGATTCCGCGGCCGAAGCTATTCTGGTGAGCAAACTGGTGAGTGCCCTCCCCGATGACTCGGCCTCATTACCATTTCGCGGGCTTCCTGTTGTGGTGCGTGACGTGTGGCGAGTGGTGTTGCAGGATAAAACACGTTTGGTCGTGGCCATTGCCATGCGGTCGATCAACGTCGAATCAAATCCACGAGCACAGGTTGTGACGATTATTGCCGAGCCCGATCCAAGCAGTGTCGGCGCGTGGAAAATGGACTACGTACATCAGGATGCGGGGCCGGAAGACCGGGTCGAAGGCACGGATCTCTTAGCTGCGGTGCTCCTCCACGGCGCGCAGCCGATGCTGGCGTTTGTCCGTGAAGGAGATCGGGTCGCGCAACTCGATCTCATAGAGCGCACGGCATCTGGTGCGTGGCGTCGACGCTGGTCCAGCGATGCGCTGACATGTGTGCGCTAGATACTTTCCGCATCAGATCGTGCCAGCGCTGCCGGAGCTGCGACGCGGCCGCGCAATCCGGCTAAAGCCACAAGCGTGAGCACATAGGGCAACGCCAGAGAGAATTGGTACGGCAGTGGCCAACCCTTCGCTTGCGCGAGATACTGTAACGCACTTGCTGCACCAAACAGAAGTGCGGCGCCGGCGACACCAACAGCTGTCCAGCGCCCCAGTACGACAATGGCGATCGCGATCACGCCCCGCCCTGCTGAAATTCCTTCGGCAAACGTTCCAGCCTGAGCGATAACGAGCGTACCACCACAAAGGCCACCCATGGCTCCGCCAAACAAAATGGATATCCATTGAACGCGTGACGGCGAAATCCCCGCCGCTCGGGCCGCTTCGGGCCGCTCTCCGACTGCGCGCAGTGCAAGGCCAGCCGCTGATCGATTAAGAAAACACCAAACGGCGACAACCAACGGATACAATGCGTAGGTCACAACAGGTTGTGCGAACAGGGCACCACCGACCCACGGGAGATCGCCGAGAAACGGAATAACCAATGGCCCAACCGTCGGCGTGTGGAGCGCTGCGCCCGTAGTTCCGTAGAGGATCTTGTACAGGACGCCCGTCACCCCAAGCCCGAACATACTTATAGCCGTGCCTGAAATAATTTGATCGGACTTCAGGGTTACGACGAAAAATGCGAATATTGAGGCAATAATCATTCCGGCGCACACGGCCGCGACGAATCCCGCAGTGGCTCCACCCGCGCCAGCACCGACCAGAGCGCCAAATGCGCCAGCGATGATTATTCCTTCTAGACCGATGTTCAGAACTCCGCTTCGTTCCACGACCAGCTCACCAAGCGCGGCATAGGCAAGTGGTGTTGCCGTGCGCACCGTGGCTTCGAGAAACAACCCGATTGCGTTGTTGCTCACTCGGCTGGCTCCGCCGTCAGGCGACCTACTGCGATCTGCGTGCGGACACGACCGATGGCGAGTACACCGAGAATCACCAGCGCTTCGACGACCGCGACAAACACGGCGGGCACGCTAGCATCCCGCTGCATGGCGGCGGCCCCTGCTTCGAGCGCACCGAAGAACAGAGCGGCAATCACAACAGCGAGCGGATGCAGTCTTGCGAGTAACGCAACCGCAATTGCGCTGTATCCGAGGCCTGGAGAAATATCTTCATAGAGAGCGTACGTTACTCCGGTGGCTTGGATGCCTCCAGCCAAACCGGCGATGGCGCCGCTGACCAGAAACACCCCGAATATCACCTGTGGGACATCAATTCTACCACTACTTGCTGCCGCGATCGGGCCCGCTCCGATAACGCGAACACGAAAGCCCACGGCGGTCGAACGAAGGTACCACCAGAGTGCACCCGCAAAAATCAGCGCAATCAGCAGTCCGAGATGTGTCTGTTGTCCTGAAATAATTGTTGGCAATCTGGCCGCCGGCGGTAGTGCGCCGCTCTGCGGGTACGCATGGCTTGGTTCCTGCAATGGCCCACGTACCAGGTAGCTCACGGCGTACCGGGCAACAAAATTCAACATCAAGGTACTGATTACCTCAAGCACACCGAAGCGCCGTTTCAATACTGCAGCAATAAACGCGAAAAATGCCCCGCCGATTCCTGCAGCAAGCAACTCCGCGGGTACCAATAAAGCACTGGGGAGTTGTGAGAAGCCTAGCCCAACGGCCACGGCCGCTGTCGCACCAGCAAGCAGTTGTCCTTCGGCGCCGATATTGAAAATGCCCGCGCGAAACGCGAGAGCGACGGAAAGGCCAAGAAGAATGAGCGGAGATGCGCGCACCAGCGTCTCCGAAAAAAACGCGTAGGAACTTCCGATGGATCCGCTCCACAGCGCCCTGAGCGCTCGAGAGAGATCGAATCCGCCAAGCAACACCACGAGTAACAGGGTGGTGATAACGACCACGGTTACCGCTGCAGGTACGCCAACGCGAGTAAGCCAACGCGGTGTCGTCACGACACCCCAATCATCGCGCGCGCGATGGCGTCACCATCCGCTTGCGTTGAGATCACCCGACCATTGAAGCAGACAACTATTCTGTCGGCTAGCGCGAGAATCTCATCGAGATCGCTGGAGTAAACAACGATGGCGACGCCCTGGGCCCGAGCCTGTCGCAATTGCAAAAGCACCTGTGCGGTGGCGCGAACATCAAGACCCCTAGTCGGGTTCTCGGCGATGAGTGCCGGCGGCGCGCCAGCCAACTCACGAGCCAGAACGAACTTCTGCTGATTGCCTCCAGACAGCGATGCGACCGGCACTGTGATGTCCGCGGTCCTCACATCGTGTGCGTGGACGAGTGCGGCAGTTTGGGACGCGATGGAGGCCCACTGCATCCTTCCTGTCCGGAGGCTTGCATCTTGTAGTGCAACGTTCTCGACCAGTGTCATCTCGGGAATGAGCGCGTCGCGATGGCGATCTTCTGGAACGAAACCAACGCGCTCGGGAATTCTGACTTGGCCGGTCGTCGGTTGCACTCGACCTGCCAATACGCGTAACAACTCCCGCTGGCCGGAACCCTCCACGCCAGCAACGCCAACAATTTCACCGGCTGAAATATCGAGCGTCGCCTCCGTTAAGCGGCGAACGCCTTGGTCATCATCAACAGCCACGTCCATGATTCGAAGAACAACAGGTCCCACCGTGCCCTTCTCTGGCACGGGTGATGGGTCAATACGCCCGCCAAGCATGGCCTGAACAATCGTCGTTTCGTTTAGTTCGGCAGCGGGTGCGCTCAACACGCACCGCCCACGGCGCAAGACCGTCACGTCATCGGCGATGCTTAGCGCTTCGCGTAATTTGTGCGTAATGAGCACGACCGTTCCGCCACGGATCACGAATCCCCGAAGCCACTCATACAGTTCCTGTGCCTCGCGTGGAGTGAGTACCGCTGTCGGTTCGTCGAGGATCAAAAACTTCGCGTTTCGCGCCAAGGCCTTCACAATTTCGAGACGTTGTTGTGCACTCACAGGCAGATCACCGACGCGGGAGTCCGGGTCGAGGATCAGGCCTGTTTCGGCGCCGATCCGTCGCACGCGATCTGCGGCGTCGCGCGGAGAAAAGCCGGTGAACACGCCGCGATCACCAAGCGCGATATTTTCGGCGACGGTCATTGCCGGCACGAGGAGAAAATGTTGATGCACCATGCCGATGCCAGCCGCGATAGCGCCCGCACTGGAGCGCCAATGGCACGGCGTACCGTTGAGCGCAATAACACCGGAATCCGGCTGTGTCATTCCAAAAGCGAGCCGCATCAGCGTTGTTTTGCCGGCACCATTTTCGCCGAGGAGTGCATGGAGCGTGCCACCGCGCACTGTGATGCTCGCGTTGTCGAGGGCGAGCGTTGCCCCGAACCGTTTCGTGATGGCGTCAAGGGAGAGGTGCAGTCCGGTCACAGCCCTGTCGGCGCCGCCACGAATTGCCAGGGGAGCCCAACGCGTTCAGCGATGTGAGCTGCGAGTGTTTGGACGCCCAGAGTTTCGGTCGCATAGTGTCCGCCGTACATGATGACGAGACCGCGCTCGACGGCGTCAACGGCGCTCCAATGCGGGCCTTCGCCCGTAATCAGTGTGTCGATTCCAAGGGACTCCGCCTCGTGCAAGGTTTCGGGATTAACACCGGCGCCCGAACAAATAGCCCAACGATGCGTTCGCCGTCCTGCACTAAAAGCGCTGGCGATGGCGCGACCACTGTGGCCAGCGGAGAAGGCGTCCAGTTGTGCAAGGAGACGTTCCGTCGGAATGTCGGCCTCGCCCCGCACACCACACTGAATGTTTTCGTACCTGGCAAATGTGCCGGACGCCGCAAGCCCGAGTTCACGCGCCAACAACAGAGAGTTTCCGAAACGGTCGTGTGCGTCGAGCGGCAAGTGCGAAGAGTACAATGCGATGTCGTAATCCATCAGCAGTCGAATGCGCGTGTATAGCGGACCAGTCAGGGGGCGCAGTCCGCCCCAAAAAAGTCCGTGATGGACGATCAGGAGATTGGCGCCGCACTCCGCAGCCCCCCGAATAGTGCGCTCTGAGCAGTCCACCGCTGCAGCGATGCGTGTGACGGGTCCGCGGTGCTCAACCTGCACACCGTTCAGGGCTGGCGGATAGTCAGCTGTCTCGGCTGTGCGGAGTAGCGTATCAAGCTCTCCGGCGATGGTGTGCAGCGCAACACTGTTCATGAGAGCGGCGGCATCACGAACTGCTCGGCGAGCATCGTGGCACGAATGGAATCCACGCGTTGTGTGACGTTGACAGGAATCGCGCTAGGGAGCGATGGATTCGGTACCCACCGCACAACATCGGTCTTGGTATCGAGTTGAATCATCCGACCTTTGAATGTGCCGCTTTTTACCTCGCGAGCCACCAGCATAAATGCGCGCGGGAGATCAATGAGCACACTTCCCAAGGTGACAGAAGGGGCAATGTTGTTCTGGTCGGCATTGGAGCCGATGATGAATACGTCGTGCGTTTGCTTTGCTGCCTGAAAAACTCCTAGGCCAGCGGCGTCGGCGTTCTGAAAGATTACGTCAGCGCCCTGCCCGATTTGCGCGAGGGCCTGTTCTTTGCCTGCGCTCGCGTCGTCCCAGTTCCCAATATAGGAAACTAGAATTGTTGCCTTGGGGTTGGCCGTGTGCACGCCGGCGGTGAATGCGGCGAAGCTTGCCTTCACGGGCGGAAGTTCGGTGCCGCCGATACATCCGACGATGCCGGATTTTGTCACGGAGCCAGCAACGAATCCCGCCAGAAAAGACGGCTGCCCGAATGAGAATCCCATGGCGGCCTGATTGACGCCGGTGGCAGTTCCGCCGGTTGTGATGTAGATGGTTTTTGGAAATTCTGGTGCCACGCGGGACGCTGCGTCTTGGAATTCAAATCCGTGCCCGAATACGAGCGTGTATCCGTTTGCCCCATATTGGCGGAAGTTTTGCTCGAATTCCGCCGGTGTTTTTGTTTGAATATGACTGACCTCGGCCCCGAGACTGTCCTTGATACGCATGAGGCCGGCATAGGCCCCTCCGTTCCAGGATTGATCGGATATAGGTCCAGGGGTTAGGAGCGCCACCTTGAAGTTGGTGCTTGCCTCGTTTTTAGGGGCAACGCACGCAACGAGGTTGACTATGGCAATGTTGATAAAAACGATATTTTTCGTAAATTTCATAAAATATTATCTATTTATGTGCTTACTGTACAATCGTTTGTAACGAAATAATAAACACTAGTTTACCATACAATGAGATTGTGCAAATATCGAAAACAGATGTCGCTATGATACGGTGTTGTCTAAGGCGCGTTGCCTATGTGGAGGGGCTCTGTTGAATTCTTAATGTCTACTCCATCGCTATTGACGCCGCGCATTCGAACCGATCCATTGATCTTTGCCCCTTCGAGCACGACAATCGAAGTCGTATCAATGTCGCCATTTACAACCGCGGTCTCTTGAAGTTCGAGTCTCTGTGCGGCAATGACGGCTCCGGAAACGAACCCACCAATTACGATCTCATCGGCGGTGATATTGCCGTGAATCGCGGCTCCACGTGCAAGCAATACCTGTCGGGCACCATTCACAGAGCCATCAATGTGACCGTCAACCTTAATGACGCCGGCGCTTTCAATATCGCCAACGATCCGCATTCCGCTGGCGATGATCGACAGCGTTGCTTCGCCGGAATTGCTGGTTCTGATTTCTGAACGCGGTGTTCCATCTTTTCCAAACATTGCCACGGTTCCTCCGCGAAAGTGCTACGGTGTTGTAGGGACGGATGTCGCAGCGGCACCCGGAGTGCTCAACATTTTTTGGACCTGATCATATCGCGCCTGCAGTTGCGTGAGCCGAACCTGTAAGGTGTCTAACCTGCGTGCGTCTTGTTCGAGGTGGGAGATACGCGTGGTGAGCAAGGGAACGCGTGCTGTCTGCATAGCCAAATACAACCAGCTCAATGCGACGATCGAAAGCACGAGAAAAAACCAACGAGACGTGACGATTCGTAGCACCTGGACCTGCCACGGCCGTAGCGTGAGGGTCTGGTGTGCCAGACCGCTCTCCCGTTGCATATGGATGAGCATTGACCCAGAGTCGCGAGAGAACACGTTTCCGTGACCATGGGTCCGAGATTGGCGTGATGTTCGGTTTCCTTGCACGCTCATAGGGAGTGGCGCGCGGCGCCGAGTACGATATCGAGGACACGCTCGAGATCATCGACGGAATAAAAGGAGATTCGAACTTCACCCTTGTCTGGTGATGATAGATGTACTTTCACATCTGTCTGCAGCCGGCGGCGGAGCTCTTCTTCTATCCGACTGATTTCGGCATGACCGCGAACAGTGGCTACGGGTTTTGCGGCCGTGCGGGCGGTTCTCGTATTCTTTCCGGACTCGCGGACGCGTTGCTCGACAGCGCGAACACTCAGCCCTTCAGTGACAATATCTCGTGCTAGTGCGAGCATGCGCTGATCATCGCCAAGTGCGAGAAGTGCGCGCGCATGACCAATTGTCAACGCGCCTTCGCGCACCATTCCACGAATAGCCGTTGGCAACGCGAGCAGGCGCAGTGTGTTAGCGACGGTCGAACGATCCTTCCCAACAACATCGGCAACCTGTTGTTGCGTTAGCGAGAATTGGCTGAGCAATTGCTGATATCCTTCCGCTTCTTCCATGGGGTTTAAATCTGCCCGCTGCAGATTTTCAACCAACGCAAGTGTGAGAAGCGTACGGTCGTCAATGTCGCGCACGATGGCGGGGATCTCATTCCACCCAAGGCGTTGCACAGCTCGAAAGCGCCGCTCGCCGGCGATCAATTCAAATGCACCGCCAGCAACCCGGACGGCAATGGGCTGCAGTAGTCCGTTCGCGCGAATACTGGACTCGAGTTCAGTAAGTTCAGCGGGATCGAACTCTTTCCGGGGCTGCAGAGGATTCGGACGAATCAGTGCAACGGCTATCTGACGTAACCCAAGGCCGTCGGCAGCCCCGGAACGAGCGTCCGGAGCTCTGGACGCCGACTGCGCTGAGAATATCGCATCAAGCCCACGGCCAAGCCTATTGGTTTTGTCAGTTGACATAATACCTTGTCATTTTATATAATCCATTGCCATAAAAGGAGTTATGCTAAAAGACATATGTTTAGCAATCGGTCACAAAACTGTCAATCCGGCTTTGGCTTTGTATGTACTCGCTGACGTTCAATCAACTCCTTCGCGACGCCGACATACGCTTGCGCCCCGACCGATGCGACATCATACAGAATGATCGGCTTCCCAAAACTTGGAGCTTCTGCCAAGCGGACGTTTCGGGGAATTACGTTCTGGAAAACCTTTGCTCCGAAATACTCGCGCGCATCCGTGGCGACCTGACGCGAGAGATTAAGCCGGGCATCGAACATCGTCAGAAGAACCCCTTCGATCGCCAACGACGGATTAATTCCCTGCTGTACCAGATGAATCGTATTCAAGAGTTGCGAAAGCCCCTCGAGTGCGTAGTACTCGCACTGTAAAGGAATCAATAGTGCGTCAGCTGCAGCGAGCATGTTTAGTGTGATTAGCCCGAGTGACGGAGGGCAGTCAATTAAAATGAAATCATACGCCTGGCGAATCGGTACAAGGGCATGACGCATTGAGAGTTCACGCTCATCTTTGCCAACGAGCTCTATTTCCGCACCAGCTAAGTCCGGTGTCGCCGGCACAACATCCAGGTGACGAAACTGCACAGAGTGGACAATTGCCAGCTCTATGAGAGAGGGATCCAACAAAACGTCATAGACAGTCCTGTCCACAGATGCTTTGTCAATGCCGATGCCGCTGGTGGCATTTCCCTGAGGGTCGCCATCGATCAGCAATACCCGTTGCTCGGCGGCAGCAAGACTCGCGGCGAGATTAACCGCTGTCGTTGTCTTGCCTACCCCACCCTTCTGATTTGCAATTGCGATAACTCTAGCCACGACTTCCAGTTTGCCAAAGGTGAGAAAGGGGAGCCGAGTGAACATACCGGCTCCCCCATCAAATCGGCAATGGCTAATGTTTCACGTGAAACACCTATCTAGGCGTAAAGCTCCACCGGCCGCTGACAGTGGCGCTGATCTTGAGTTGTCCCGGGCTAACCGGGGTGGCATCAGCTGACGATTGGGCCATGGCTGACTTGAAAGCCATATTACGATAAATTGGCTGCACATACTGAGGCTGGGCGATGAGCTCAATCAGCGTTCCAAACGTGACGCCCGCAGCGCGCGCCATTGACTCCGCCTCGGCTTTTGCTTTTCCAACCGCCAGCTCCAACGCCTGACGTCTGCCCTCAGCCTCTTTGGACGAACTGAAGTCCAATGATCCGACACCGGACGCCTCCTTCGACAACGCTGCGTCTATCAAAGCCCCGGTCTGGTCAATTTTGAGCACTTCCACCCGGACAGAGTTGCGCGCGACGTAGCCGGACACCCTGGGCGGCTGATTCTGCCCAGGATAGACATACTCCGGGCTGATATCAATGCTGGTCGTAGTCATTTGATCTGGCGAAATACCCATGGCCCGCAATGTGTCGAGTACCGCACGTTGCTTTCTGGCGGACTCGGCGCCGGCGCGCGCCGCAGTTCCGGCGCGACTCTCCACGGTGAACGACAATGCGGCGCGATCCGGCTTCAGATCAACTTCCGCCGATGCGCTTGTGACGATCTGTGGCACGTTAAGCGCGGGACTCTGCGCTTGAATCCCGCCTGCTATTAGGCCGAGCAATAGGAATGAGTGAAACCGCATAAGTCTCTCCAGGAATGAAATAGTATACTAATGTAAATAAATATGTTTAGTATCAATATGTTACTAAATACCCCTTAGCAACCACGCCTACGGCACCGCGCTCCGCCAGGCGCCCACCAGCGAATCCCGGCGCAATGGTAACCATTCGAATGGAGCGTCCACCGCCGAACCCTGATGTCGCAACAGATAGACCGGCCGCTCGGGATACTGCTGCAGCAACAACGAATCGCGCCCCTGTAAATCCCGAGCGTACACATTCCCACTACCCCGCTCAAGCAATAGCGGTACCAGCAATGCAAATCCCAGGCGATCCTCGGCAATGCGCGCCGTGCAACTCGCATCGTATGTCGCACCCGGCAACAGCCGCTCCGTGGGGTCGGTGGACAACGGGCTCTTGATGACCCGCGACGAATCCGCCATCAACGGTGCCATCTCCAACTCTACCCGCGAACCGGTCCATCCTTCCGCCTCGGCGGTTCGCATCACGTGGTCGAGGGCGCACGCATCAATCTTTCGATAGAACGTTTCCGTCGCATTACGGGAAACACCCTGCGCCCACATGCGCGCGATAATCTGCGCACCCCAACTCTCTCGCACGAACACCAGCGAGTTCGTGACATTGGCATCCGATGCCAATTGCGTGAAATTCACACGCATTGACTGGAAGGCACCACGATAGATCTCGGCGCGAATCGGCACGGATACCGTCACCGCAATCAACGCGCCCGTGGCCAGCGCGGAATTCACACCGAGTGAAATCCGGCGATCGGCAAAACGCTCACGCACAAGTCGGGGTAGCCGAGCGGCCCAAAGAATAATTACCGGTAGCCAGGGGAGAACAAACCGTGGTCCGAGGTAAAATCCGTCGTGCCAATACCCAAAATAGAATACGCCAAGAAGTGTCGCGCTTCCCAAGAGGTAGCGATCGAGCGCCGATACTCGGCGCGCCAGCGCCAGGGCGGCAATCACTGGTACCATTGACGGAAACGGCGTTTCAAATAGATACGTCTGTAATCGGGTGACATAGAGCGAGAGCAGCTCGACGCCGCGCGATGGCGTGTGAGCGACTCCCCACGGCGACGTATGAAAGCCCAGCCCGTGACCCTTACCCCAAAGCACTTCGTATCCGAAAAGAAATGGTGCTCCAGTCGTTTGCGCATTCACCCAGAGCATTGCGGCAAAAGGAATTGCCACTCCGGCTCCAGCAACGATCGCGGGAACCCATTCACGTCGGTCACCCGTCGCACGTACCACCATCCACAATGCCGCGGGAAGTGCGAACGCAAACGCATCGAGCGGACGAATCGTCGCCGCCATTCCCAGCGCGAGTCCGTTTACGAACGCCCAGGATACGCGTCGCCGACGCGTGACGGTTCCGTCCATCATACGCGCCAGCGCCAACACCGCGAGCACGAGCCACATCAACCCTGTGCCGTGATTCATGTGCGAGCCAAACATGAACGCGCCAAACGGTGCCACGGCAAAGAGTGCAGTCGTAGCCCAAAGCTGCCATGGCCCGGCGTCCGGATCGGTCACGCGTACGATCTGAGAAAAACACCAGACGGCAATAGCGCCGCATACCGGTCCAACTAGCCATGTTGCGCGGAATATTTCACCGAAGGCGAGCATCGCCGGCCCGCCCGGCGGAAACTGCGCATAGCGCTTTTCCGCAACATCGACAATGTGCAGGACGGAAAAGAATTCCCGGTGAGCGGCAACCGGTAACCAGAGCTGTCCCGCCGCGAAAATCCTCGCTTGCATCACCTGAACCACTTCGTCGATCATCAACGGCCGCCCTGAAAAAACTGACAGGGCGATCCAACAATAAAGACTGAACGCCGCCACGCAGAGCCACAACGGATGTAACGCCAACCCTGGTATCGTTGGCAGCGACTGCCGGCTTGGCATTTTCATTCGAGACGACAGGACCACCACCAAAATCGCGATGCCAACACAAATGCCGGTGCCGTATCCCCATTCGGATAATCGTCGTGTGTAATCGGGATCTTCTTCTCCCCCCGGCAGCCATCGACACAACGGGAGAAAGCCCAGCACGGCCAGCATCACAGCAATGCCGCGCGTCGCTAGCCAATCGACGGTGACGCTATCGCTGCGCCCGTCAGTGGTGCTCAAGATGTAGCGACGCCGTCGACGTCCGTCGGCCGAACAGATCGCAGACGCTCAATCTCCATCACAAGATTCTGGAGATCCGACGGACTCACGCCCGGGAGGTTCGACGCTTGGGCCAAAGTGGATGGGCGGCGCACGGCCAATTTCTGACGTGACTCCGTTGAAAGGGAACGCATGGTTTCGTATGGTGCATCAAGCGGCAGAACGAAGCTGCTCATCTTCTTCAGGCGATCGGCGGCTTCGCGTTCCCGTTTGAAATACCCGTCGTACTTGAGTTCCAATTCAACAGTGGTCAACGCTTCCAACGGCACGTCAACGCGAATCCCCGCTGCCGCAAAGAGCGCGGTGAGCGTGACACCTTGACGCTTGGCGAGCTCAGCAACACGCACGGAGTGGATCAATGGAGCGGTTCCGGACGGTGCGAGCAACGCCGCAACCTGTTCTGGTCGCACGCTGGTTTCACGAGCTAATGTGTGTGCCCGATCTTCGGCGGCGATGCGCGCATCATGCACACGCCGCTCCGAACCAGAGTACAATCCCATCGCTTCTGCAATCGGCCCGAGGCGGCGAAGCGCATTGTCTTGACGAACAGTTAGGCGGAACTCGGAGCGCGATGTGAACAAACGATAGGGTTCATCCACGCCACGGGTGACGAGATCATCGATGAGTACGCCGATGTATGACGTTTCCCTACCGAGTACGATTGCTTCACGATCCACAGATCGTCGCGCCGCATTGATACCGGCGACGACGCCCTGAGCGCCCGCTTCTTCATACCCGGTAGTTCCGTTGATCTGGCCGGCAAAAAACAAACCCTGGATCGCGCGGACTTCAAGCGACGCGAAAAGCTGCGTCGGTGGATAGTAGTCATACTCAATCGCGTAACCGGATCGGGTCATCTCGGCGCGCTCGAGTCCGGGCACCGAATGCAGCATTTCGAGTTGAACGGCGACCGGCAGCGATGTGGAAAGGCCGTTCACATACAGCTCACTGGTGTCGAGTCCTTCGGGTTCCAGGAATACCTGATGTCGTTCCGCGTTCGGGAACCGGACAATCTTGTCTTCGATTGACGGACAATAGCGGGGTCCGCGAGCGCCAATTGCGCCCCCATACATTGCAGACTCATTGATATGATCAGCTACAATCCGCTTGGTCGGTTCGCCGGCGAAGGTTATCCAGCAAGGCAGCTGTTCGTTGTGCCGATGCGGAGCGAACACAGACCATGAATATTGGAAATCGGCAATCTCACTTTCCTGTCGCTCAAGCGCGGAGAAGTTCACGCTACGACCATCAATCCTCGGCGGTGTGCCCGTCTTGAACCGCTCAACCGTGAGGCCGACGTCTGCCAATTGCTCTGCGAGGTGAGTCGTGGCCGCTTCGCCGGCTCGCCCACCGGTAACTTGCGTGTCGGTACCAATATGAATGCGGCCATGCAAGAACGTGCCGGTGGTGATGACCACGGACCGCGCACCAAAGCGACGTCCCTCCATAGTCTCGACACCCGCAACGCGCGCGTCGCCAGGTGCGAACAACAACCGGCGCACCGTGCCCTGCACGATAGAGATTCCAGGATGCGCTTCGATTAACTGCCGGACAGCTCTTCGATAGAGTCCACGATCACATTGCGCGCGCGGCGCCCAAACGGCTGGACCCTTACCGCGGTTCAGCATCCGAAACTGAATAGTTGCCAGATCGGTTGCGCGGCCCATTATGCCGCCGAGTGCGTCTACCTCACGAACGACCGTGCCTTTGGCGACCCCGCCAATGGCCGGGTTACATGACATTTGGCCGATTGTGTCGATCACGCTCGTGACGAGCGCGACGCGCGCGCCCGAACGGGAGGCGGCCACGGCGGCTTCCGTACCCGCGTGTCCGCCGCCGACGACAATGACATCGTATGTGGCTTCTACCCTTGCTTCTGTCATTGGACGAAAGCTATCCTGCCACCATGCCACTTACACTCACGTCAGGTGCTCCCACGCTACTGGTTCGAAAGGAAGCGTTCGAGCGGGCGGGCTTTACCCGCACCCAAATCGATACTTCCCTCAATCTTACGGACGATGAATTTCGGGTTGAAGGCGAACTTATTGCCATCGGGCCGATTTACAATGACGAAGGCCTCGGCATATTGCTCGAGGCCTTCGAAACTAGCGGTCTTCGGCACTTCGACGACTTCTTTGAAATGACCGGCAATTGGCCGGAATGGCTTTCCGTGTACTTTATGGCGCGGTAACCGGTTTATTTCGCCCCAAGATTTTTCTTAAGGAACGATATCGTCAAGGGCCAACCGTCTTTGGTTGCGGCGATGTTCGCGGCTTCTTCGGCGGTATCGCGACTGGCTTTCGGATCGTCCTGGGCGCGGAGAAAACCGTGGGTGGCGCCTTCGTAATTTTTTCCGACGTAGCTCTTCCCCATTGCTTTCATAAGGGAATCGAGCTGTGGCATGGCCGCGCCAATGCGAGCGTCTTTCGAGCCACTGAGGAGCATCATCGGCACTTTGATCTTTGCCAGGGAGTCAACGTTGATCGTCGCCGGCGTTGCGGCGGTTGTCGCAGTAGCCGGCGCTCCACCTGTCGTATACGGAAATCCATAGAATGCGACGCCGCCAGAGAAGCCTTTCACGCCACCATTGATGGCGTGCATGAACGTCGTCTGGCCGCCCCAGCAGTACCCTATGACTGCGTACTTCTGCTGGGCGGAGGGCAGCAACATTGCATAGTTCGCTACCGCCGTGATGGCGCGGTTGCGCTCTTCGGCATTTACCCCGCGGATGATTCGCGTCGCGGAGTCGCTGCGTAGTTCATCGCTGGTGGGGCCACCACGTACACGGGACAGAAAATCGGGTGCGATGGCAATAAAGCCCTCAGCGGCGACTTGATCGGCCACGCCGCGAACCCAGGTGGAAAGACCAAAAATTTCATGTACCACGACGACTACCGGTGCCTTGGTTCTGGACGACGGATAGACAACCCAAGCCATCAGCGAGTCCTTGGAACCCGGCTCCCACGCAATTTTCACCCATTCGGCGTGGCGGGGGCTGGCCTTTAAACGCGCTTCAGCGTTTATGGCACTCGCCGGGAATCCGGGTATGCTCTGATCAGTCTTGTTTGCTTCAGAAAATCCCGATAAGCGCGCATCGGCGACGCTCATATGGGCCATATGGTCGTTCACGGCCGACGGTTGTGATGGCTGCCAGCGTTGGAGTGTGCAGGCTGAAAGAAACAGAGTGGCACAGATCAATAGGCGACGCGACATCGACCGAACCTCAACTGAAATGGGTGCGCGGAAAAGATATATTCACGTGTAAACTATTGCGAGATTAAAACCGGCACCATGTTGAAAAACGAGCCGTAACTCTGACACCAGCACATAACACTCGCGGCTACTGGCGAAGCAGACTTATGTGTCTTTAGGTCGAAACAGTGGCATTTATAAAGCCACTATAAAAACACTAACGATGTATTATTACGCCATAAACTCGGATAACCATTCAATTGAACGTTTTTCGACATAATAATTCTGAGACCACGGTTGCCCCTCTACAGAACCGACGTGGCCTCCCCGTTCGCTGAACTCAAGGAAAAGACTCGGGTTCGCCCGTGCGATTTCGCGAACCCGCTCGAGGACCCGCTTTGGTAAGAAGGGATCATCCCAGGCACTCAATAGCAGTGTCTCAACCTGAATCTGGTCGATGAACCCGATCGAACTCGATTTCGAGTAGTAGTCGTGGGCATCACAAAATCCGTGCACCGGGCCGGTCACAAGATTGTCGAAGTCGCGAAAAGTGCGCGCGCCCATCAACTGCTCGCGATTACACAGGTCGGGAAAACGCTCCATCTTGCGTAGGGTTTTTTCGCGTAAGGTTTGAAGGAAGTGTCGCACATACACGCGCGAGAATCCGCGTTCCATAAACACCGACCCTTCTTCCAGATCAAATGGAACGCTGATGGCTACGGCACGCTTGACTTGCGGCGGCAAATTCGCCGCCTGTTCACCAAGCCATTTGAGGGTGACGTTCCCTCCCAAGGAGACGCCGCATAGCAGCAAGTGCAAATCTGGATGAGCCTGGATGAGTCCACGGACCACAAAGTCGATGTCGGTGGTTTCTCCGGAGTGGTACAATCGCCGGACGTCGTTCGGTTCACCGTCGCACGAGCGAAACATCATCAAGTCGCCGCTCCATCCACGCGTGCGGGCCTCGGCCAGCATTCCGTGTGCGTACTTGGCATTTATCTTCCCTTCAAGGCCGTGGAGAATTAATAAATGCGGAACACCGGAACGAATGACGCCCATCCGGACAAGAGAGATGTGATCGCCGTCTGGTGTTTCGGCCCGTTCCACCCGATCGTGCACGGTCGGCTGCCAACGGCCAAATTTCCCCCAGATCGTCGGAAGGTGCGGGCCTGGCAACCACCAAGCGGGGCGGAATTTGGATTCTATCTCTGGCATGGTGGGTCCGGTCGAGTCGGATCGGCAGCAATTCAACACCAAGAATCGGCACAAGCTGAGGCGCAATCATATAATAGTATGCGACACGCCTAACCTGACCTGAGACCGCCCTGCCGTGGAAGTTCAGATTTTCGGAACCAACAAAAGTACGAATACAAAGAAAGCGCTGAGATTCTTCAGTGAGCGCCGGATAAAGGTCCATTTCGTGGATTTCAATGATCGACCGCCAAGCAAGGGCGAGCTACAGCGCTTCGCACAGAAATTTGGCGTGACGGCCCTCATCGACAAATCAGCAAGACGATACGCAGATCTCGGGTTGGGCGCTGTGCGCTACGACGACAGCCGCTGGCTCGATAAACTGACCGAGGAACCGTTTGTGATCCAGCAGCCTCTCGTTCGATGGCAGCACAAAGTCACCATTGGATTGGCCGACGCCGAATGGAAGGCGTGGGTTGAGGCGGCGAAGACTTGATACTGCCATGGGCCGGATTTCTTGCCTTCGTGCTGGTGTTGCTCTCCCTCGATCTGGGTGTGTTCAACAAGAAGGCCCACGCGCCATCGATAAAAGAAGCGCTGGGTTTCGCCGCTTTTACCGTGGCCTTGGCATTGGGGTTCGCGGGGCTCGTCTACTTCGTGTACCAAAGTCATTGGCAAGGACTTGGCTCCGTCGCGGATACCGTTGACCACCAGATCAATGGCGGACGTCTTGCCGCCGTGAAGTTTCTCACGGGCTATGTGATTGAGCTCAGCTTATCGATGGACAATGTGTTCATGATTGCGCTGATTTTTCAACATGTGAAGGTGCCGCCGGCACTTCAACACCGCGTATTGTTTTGGGGGATTCTCGGAGCGCTGGCCATGCGCGGGGCGATGATCGGGGCCGGCGCGGTTCTGGTGGCGCGGTACCACTGGATTCTTCTGTTGTTTGGTGTGTTTCTCGTATTCACGGCAGTGAAGATGCTGCTCGCGCGCGAAAAGGAGAAAACGCCGAACGACGCATTTATCGTTCAGTGGCTCAACAAACATTTCCGGGTGACCAAGGAGTTTCACGGAAAAAAGTTTCAAATCATCCAGAAAGGAAAACGCTACTTCACGCCGCTGATGGTGGCGCTGGTGTTGGTGGAAAGCACCGACCTGCTGTTCGCGGTGGACAGCATTCCGGCGATTTTCGCGATCACGACTGACCCGTTTTTGGTATTCACGTCAAACGTGTTCGCGATTCTCTGCTTGCGGTCGCTGTACTTCGGGCTCGCCGGAATGATCCAGAAGTTCAAATATCTGAACGCATCACTTGCTGTCGTCCTCGGATTTGTTGGCGTAAAAATGTTACTTGGTGAACGGATGCGTGACATTTTTGGTGCGAACGCGAACCTCTGGACTCTTGCCGTGATCGCCGCGATTTTGGCAGCAGGCGCCGTCGCCAGTATTGTGAGTGACGCAAAAACAGTGAAACGCAGTTAATGTTGCCAGTGAGCGCGAATTCGCACAGTTCGCTCGAGTTCATCGGTGCTTTGCAGGACTTTCTGGCGCAAATCTTTTGGAAGGGCCGGATGTTCTGCGAGGAAGCGCCGAACGATCTCTAGCGCGGCGTCACTTCCTTGTCCGCCGAGAAACGCGCCCAGCCAACTACCCAGAAAAAAAATGCGACGGTTTGCCTGAATGTAGGGAAGTGAATCCAGGGCGGCGCGAAGAAATGGCAGGGTAAGATGCTGATGTTCGACGGCATTGAATGTTCCCAAACTTCCTGATGCCCAATCTTCATTGAGATTCTTGTCGGCAAAATAGCGACTGAAGTAGTCCTGCTTTGTCATCGCTGAGCGCCGAGCCGCCCCGGCGACGAAGGCGCGGCGTCGCCCATCGGGTGTTGTGTCGCGCCTCGTTTGTGTACTCAGGGCGCTTTCCGCGTCGGACGCACCAACGACTAACAGGCGATTCACTATCTCCCAGCGCGTCGGGTCGCGAAGCGGTTCGCCGGCAATAGAATCGACGGCCAGCAGTGACCGCACCATTGAAAGTCCGTCGGCGCTTGTCGCGAGTTGGATAAACGTATCGAGAAAACCTTTGCGAATTCCATAGGGCTTTCGGGTGTCGTGCGCACCGTCCCAGAGTACGCGCTCAACATCGTTGCGCATGCGTTCGCGATCGCCGTCTGACACATATGCGCGGGTCGCCCGGTCGAGACGGTTCAGGAGTGTTGGTACGAGTTGCTCATCGCTCTCCTGGGGTAGCTCGGCGAGAACGAGCTTGGCGAATTGCGCTGGATCCATCCGTGCTTCACGGACCTGATCCCAGAGGGCGCTCCAGAGCAGTGCCCTCAAGAATGCATCATGGACCCGTCCGATTTCACCGGACTCCAGTGCGCGGATGCTTGCACTGTCGAGCAAGGTCAGAAAGTATCCGTAGTCTGCGAAATTCGGAAAAACAAATATTGGCGCTGGCAATCCGCGGGCAGCGACAATGTTTGTAATTGATTTCGAGAGTTCGACTGCCAGTGTGATGGGTTTCTGGTCTCCATAGGCAAGCAAGATTTGAGTCTTCAGCGGCCATGCTGCGGAGCCCGAGAGGCTTTGTGCCGGGGATTGTACGAGTAAGAGCTGATCAATTTTTCCATCACGCAACGTGATTTGCGTTTCGACTAGTGGCATACCAGGGCGAAGCATGTAGTTCTTGCCAAAGGCATTGAGCGGTGTGCCGGCGGCAGTGCCAATAGCGGAAAGTAGGTCCTGCCAAGTTGCATTTGCGTACGAATGGGCTGCCAGAAAGTGCTGAACTCCCGATCGAAAGGCAGCTTCGCCGACGAGGTAGTTCAACTGTTTCAAGACAGAAGGCGCTTTGTTGTACACAATCGCACCATACGCGCTCTTAGCCTGGTCGAGATTGTCGAGTTCTTGCCAGAGCGGTGTGGTGCCGGTGGTTTGATCGACGCCATAGGCGACGGGCTTATTGCCGAGGTGAAAACTCTTCCACGCATCGCTAGACGGCTCGAGATCGTTCAGCGCCTTGGCCGCCATGTACGTAGCGAATCCCTCTTTTAGCCAGAGATCGTCAAACCATTTCATGGTGACGAGGTCCCCAAACCACTGATGGGCGACTTCGTGGAGAATGGTTGAGAAGCGGCCGAGTCGTCGGGGCAGGGTCGGGCGTTCACGGAAGATGAACCGATCTTCGCTATAGAAGACGGCACCTGGGTGTTCCATTCCTCCAAACGGAAAGGCTGGCGCCAACAGGAAATCGAATTTCTCGAACGGATACGCACGCCCGAAATACTGCTCCATCCAGGAAATTGCCCGATGATTGAGTGCGAGCAGACTGTCGAGGTCGGCCTCCTTTGCTCGTGAACGACGCGCGTAAACGCTGATCGAGCGCCCGCGTACAACCGAAGTCGCGCGTTGCCACGGCCCGGCGGCGAAGGCAATGAGGTACGTACTCAGCGGCTTAGTCTCCGTAAATCGCGTGGTCACACGATCGCCGGAGGTGTCTGCGCTAGCGACGGATCCATTTGCGAGTACAGTCCAGGCGCGGGACGCGGTCAATGAAAGGGAAACTCGCGCTTTCAAATCAGGCTGATCAAAGCAGGGAAAAAGCTGATTGGCGTCGGCAGGAACGAGGAGGGTGTACAAATAGTCGCTTCCGTCGGACGCGTCGTGGGTCTTGATGATGCTCGTGCCACTTGCGGCGATGTCGGCCACAAATTCAACAAATACGCTGTTTTCACCGGCGCGCAGTAACCGGGACGGAATCCGAATATGAGCGCCATTGAATGCGTCCATGGCGAGCGGAATACCGTTGGCAACGATTCGCGTCAGGCGGCGCCCTCGAAAATCGATGATCGCGTCACCGCCGCTGGTTCGTCGAAAGCGAATTTGGACATGCCCGGTGGCCGAATCAGAAGCAGTGACGTCCATCCGAAGGTCATACCGAACGTCCGTGATGGTTTGGCTGCGAAACTTGGCGAGATCGTGCGAGACGCCGTGCGCGGCGAGCTGTTCAGGAGGCGACTGGGCAGGTAGTCGAGCTCCAGCCAAGAGGAGTAGGAGGGCGAAAGAGACCGACGAGGCAGAACTCACGATTCGTGTCCGAGTTTGGTGGATTGGCATGAACAGGGAACGTGGGTCGAAGGAGTCAAATGAGCAACAGAAGAATTGATATGATTGCCTAGAAACGCCGAAATGACTTGGAGGCAGACTACTTCCAAATTGTCTGTCAGAATCACCAAAAATAGTGTATACTGTTATGTGACAACAGATTGCGTTAAGATATATTCTATTTTCTAGAAAATAGTAATTATATAATGGCTGATAAACAACGATCTAGCAGACCTATCGATGTTGTTGTGGCACTTCAGCTTACAATAACTCCTGAAGCCGTCTATGCTGCACTAGCGGGCTCGGTTGGAATTAGTGTCAGTGAAGCCCATTCATCAGTATCCAGGCTGAAGCTAGCGGCACTTCTGAGACCAGATAAACGTACCGTCGCCACGAGCAGTCTCATCGACTTTCTCAAATACGGACTCAAGCATGCGTTTCCACCGCACTTTGGTCCCCAGTCGCTTGGTATTCCCACGGCGCATTCTGCACCTTCGCTCTCAAGCCGGCTTTCCAGCACGGAACCGATCGTCTGGCCACACGCGGACGGCACATTGCTCGGAATGTCGTTAACTCCACTCTGTTCGTCGGCAGCGGAATTCGCCGCGTCCAACCCGCCGCTCTATGAATTGCTCACGTTGGCCGACTCATTGCGAATCGGTCAATCGCTGGAGCGTAGCCTGGCCGAACAAGGGATCCGCGAAAAGCTCGAAGCAACTGTCGATAGGCTCGGTGGGCTCGGATGAGCGACAACCCGGCTTCAAGTCGCCTTCGGCTGGAAGAGGTCGCACGAGCAGTCTCAACTCTGGCCAATCGACTCGTCTTTATCGGCAGCGCCACCGTACCACTCTTGGTAGACCAGTCGGCGGGCCGTACCGAGGATGCAGGCACACCGATCACTGCAATCAGTTACAGCTCGCGCGATCGCCTTCGGCCGGAACTTCGCAACCTAGGATTGGAGCCGGCGACCAACCGTAACTCTACCGAGTGCTGGCGCACACCAAACGGGCAGGCGCTCGTGATCACTGCTCACGAAGACGATGAGGCGAAGTACAGCAATCCATGGTACGCTTATGCTTTGGATTGCACGACGACCGCCAAGCTTCTGCCGCCGCTCTCAATTCGAATCGCAGGCGCACCGGCGTTTCTTGCAGCTGCGTGGTGGGATGCACTGCATTCCGATGGAGTCCGCGAGAATTGCATCGACATCATGACCCTGGTGCATGGCCGCATGGCGATCGTTGACGAAATCGCCGCCGCTCCTCTCGATGTACGGAACTTCCTGGCAGGAGTTGCCAGCCAGTTCATTCAACAGCCCGATGCCGACCTCAAGATTCTGGACGCGTTGCCATGGTCGGCACGCTTGCCTGGAGCGGTCGGACGAGTACTCGAGCGACTGGAACGAATTACCCGTCTTGGAAGTGATACGTAGATGCTTCCGATCCTCTTTTTTGCACAGACGGCTGCGGCGAATCTTCCGACTGACACGGCGACGTATTCCAACGCGGCCGTGCGTGCATTGGTCGTCGAGGCGGCCCGCATCAACCATCGTGTGCCACCAACATTGGGGCGCTATTACGCGAACCTCGAAAGTGAAATCTCCGTTGGCACGCACGACGGTGGCGGTGCGGAAATGTCCGCGTCGATCGAACAGGTGGCCAGCACGCTGACATGGGCTCGTACCGGAGAGTTCGAGCAGCGGGTAATCGGGTACCGCGCGCAGGCACTTGGCTTGGAGTTTGCGACGATCGGATTTCTTCGCAATTCATGGGCCGTGCCCTCGCTCTATGGGAATCGTTTGGCGCTACTCTTTGGACGCGACACCACACGCGGCGGGATGCGCGGCGCGAACGCACGACGGACGATGTTCGCCGTGCATCCGCTGGCAGACGACCGTGAGCGCGTCTACCGGTACAGTGGTGGAAACTTGGTCGAGAAGCTGCGGGTGGGTGATCGAGAAATTCGAATTGTGCACATTGAAGTAATTCCGAAATCAAAGCTACCGTCCCGGACCATTCTTTTCAGCGGTGAAATCGACCTAGACGTGGACCGGATGAACGTCGTGCGAATGCGCGGAGCATTCGCGTCATCTGGCGAGTCAGACAGCCCACTGAACACATTGCTGGGTCCGACGAGGTTGCAAGGAGTTGTATATGTCGAGCTGGTAAACAGCGAGGTGAACCAGCAGTACTGGCTGCCGTCGTACCAACGATTCGAAGCGCAAGCGATGGCGCCCGTTATTGGCGATGCCAAGGCCGTCTTTCGCATCGTGTCGCGGTTTCGCGATTATCAGATTAGCGCTCCAGACAGTGTTGCCGGTGCGGCCAACGTGGTGCGGGAGGACACACTGCGAGCGCAACCACACGTCCTCCGGATCGCCGCAGCGGATTCGCTTGCACGGTTCCGCGCGTGGCGTTCGGATATTGGTGCGGCGACCGCCTCCGCAACGAGTGATGACTTTGCTGATGTCGCACCTCCGCGCTGGCGCACCTCAGGCCCGCCGGTGATCACGCTGCAAACCGAACGGGCGACAGATCTGATTCGCTTCAATCGAGTTGAAGGGTTGTTCACCGGACTCGGAGTGAGCGCGCGTTTTCGCGACGCAGCACCTGGATTGACCACACGAGTCATTGCCGGATATGCCTGGAACGAACGGACGGTTCGAGGCCGGATCTCCGCCGAACTGCGCAGAAATGTTTGGACGTATGCGATTCGTGTTGGGCGATCACTTGATAACACGAACGATTTTCGTGTTCCATTGGACTCTGGATCGAGTTTCGGAGCGTTGTTCGGCTTCGACGACTACGACTACGTGGATCGGTACAGTGCCGGAGTCGCCGTTACCCGTTCCCTGGTAGGCAATTCGGCACGTGTTCGATTTGAAAGTGGCTGGGCGCAAGACAGAAACACCGTGGCAACATTGACGCGAGGACCGATCGTCTCCACGCACTTTCTGCCCAACAGAGGGGTAGATGCCGGATCGTATGTTCGGACGGCGATCACCGTGGAGTGGCACCCGGATGCGGCCGCTGAGTTTATGCGCACCGGAGCTGGCGCTGCTTTGAGTTATCTCCGCGGAGACGGGGAGTTGAAATTTCAGCGCGTGGAATTGCGGCTCAGTGCACGCCAAAACAAAGACCGGTGGACTTTCGCAAGTCGCTTCGATGCCGGGGCACTGGTCGGCGACCGCCTCTCGCAACAACTATTCGAGCTGGGGAGTACGCAGAATTTGGCAGGCTATGGATACAAAGAATTCGCCGGCGATCAAGCCGCTGTGTTGCGTGGCCTGGTGATGTATCGATTGAACGTGTTGAATGCGCCGATTCATCTGACCAGCAGACTCTGGCTTCCCTCACTGTCTCCAGCGCTCTTTCTCAGCGCGCAGACCGGCTGGACGGGCGCGTCGGATGCTATGGCGCGTGCCGCAATTCAGCGACTCGGGACATCAGCGGACGGACTGCCTGTTTCTGTTGTCACCGGAAATGCCCGAGCGTCGGTGAACGCTGGGATTCGGCTTTTTGGCGGCGCACTCGGTATCGGTGTTGCCCGGCCGATAGACAGGTCCGGTCCGTGGAAGATGCAGGTTGACCTAGGGCAACTCTTCTAGAACTCGCCGACGAATCCGATTTCCGGCTCGAGCTGTTGATCAAACCGCTCGCGTACGGATTGTTGTGCCGTAGCGATCAGGGCTCGAACGTCCGCGGCGGTCGCACCGCCAAGATTGACAATGATATTGGCATGAATATAAGAAATTTGCGCATTGCCAATGCGGTGACCCTTTAGTCCGCATTGTTCAATTAGGCGCCCGGCGCCCATTCCTTCGATCTTCCGAAAGATGGAACCGGCACTGGGGTGATGTTCAAGCCACGGATGGCGTGAACCTCGCCAGCTTAAATTCTCCTGCATGATGCGCTGCAGCGTGGTAGGGTCTTCCGGGGTGAGTCGAAAGGTGACGGCGAGCGCGACGTCGCCAGAGTCATGCAGCCGACTGGTGTCGTATCCGAACCGCATGGCTTGGCGGTCGACTGCAAGGCGCTCACCACTCGCCGTCAGCAATTCAACGGATTCGACAATATCGGCGATGAATATCGTCCGTTCGCGTTCCGGGGCAGGGGAAAGGAAATGGAGGTTTTGCCAGACCGCCCCACCGACGGTGCTTGGAATGCCCACATAGTGTTCGAGTCCGGAGAGCCCTCGTGCCACCGTGATTTTGATGAGATCAGCTATGACAATACCGCTCTCAGCTCGCACGAGATTGGCGGATGGGAACTCAAGTTGTGCAGCGGTGTTTCGAATCACGAGGCCGCGAAAACCGCGATCGCCAATCAGAACGTTTGCGCCAAGTCCGAGTACAAAGAAGGGGATACCGATGGTACGGGCGGTCGCAACGGCGCTAGCGAGGTCGTCGGCCGATGTGGCATCGTACAGTACGTCGGCAGGCCCGCCAATTTTAAATGTGGTCAGCGACGCCAGCGGAACCAATTGGTGCAAGCGCTCCGCGACAAGCGTGGGGCGCAGTATGCGAAACAGTTCGTCGGGTGTCATCACCGGCCGGAGAGTCCATTGATCATTGCATGGGAAATCAACAGGCGGCTACGCATCCTCGCCAGCGCCACAGGCTTCATAATTTCGGTGGCAGCACCTCTTGTTGCGCAACGCGCGGAATTGGAACGGGTCATGCAGCGGCGCGTGATGCCGAACGGTTTGGAAGTCGTCGTCGTCGAAAACCATGGAGTTCCTCTTGTAACCGTTGAGGTCACGGTGCGGAATGGGTCGTTCACCCAATCGCCCGAGTACGCAGGATTGGCGCATTTAAACGAACACATGTTTTTCAAGGCCAACGACGCCTATCCGGAGCCGGATGCATACATCCAGCGCGCCTCCGAGTTGGGTGCTGTCTTCAATGCCACCACCAAGGAAGAGCAGGTGAATTACTTCCTCACCTTGCGCAGTGATTCACTGGAAGCCGGCATGCAATTTTTGGTCGCCGGATTTCTCGCGCCGCATTTTCGTCAGGATGAACTGGAGCGCGAGCGCCAGGTCGTGATCGGCGAATACGACCGCAATGAATCGCAACCGGTCTTCAAACTGGAAGCGGCAATGGGCAGGAAACTTTGGACGACGGCATGGAGCCGGAAGAATGTGATTGGCGACCGGCAGGTGATCGCGACGACGACGCCGGAGAAAATGCGGTACATCCGCAATCTCTATTATGTCCCAAACAATTCTGTACTGATAATTTCCGGTGATGTAAGTCCGGAGGTAGCGTTCGCGATGGCGACGAAAGTGTTCGGCGTCTGGAAACGTGGCGACGATCCGTTTGCCAAGACGCCGATTCCGTCGATTCCGCCGCTCACCCAGAATGATGCGGTTATCGTCGAGGAGAACGTGAACGCGGTGACCGTGCTTATTCAGTGGCAGGGACCGAGCGTCCGAAAGGACGAAGCCGCGACTTTCGTGGCGGACGTGTACTCGGACGTGCTGAACAATCAGCAGTCGCGGTTTCAACGTCGGCTGGTGGACAGTGGCCTCTGGCAAGGCATCCTTGTGAATTACTACACGCTGAACAATATCGGACCCATCACCATCAGTGGTCAAACATCACCGGGCAAATTGCGCGAGGCCATGACGGCGCTGTGGTCGGAACTCAAAGAGACCGTAAAACCCGGATACATAACACAGGACCAACTCGACGCGACGAAAGCCAATAGGGCGGTGACGACCGAGTTTGGACTTGAACGCAGTTCGGAGTCATCACACACGATCGGTTTTTGGTGGAGTGTGTCCGGGCTCGAGTACTATATGAAATACAATGACGAGATGGCCAAGCGCACGGTTGCAAATCTGAACAGTTACGCCAATAAATACATTATTGGAAAGCCGCATATTGTCGGATTGATGATGACCACCGAAGATCGCCAACGGCTGAAGCTCACCGATGCGGAGCTCGCGGCCATGGGGATGAACCAGTGATCATTAGAATTCTCAGCACCCTACTGGCCTTAAGCGCCGTAGGCGTTTCGGGAACGTTGCACGCCCAGCGCGACACAGCGACCACCTCATACGAGGTGAATGGCGTGAAAGTCATACAACGGCGGACGAATACATCGATCGTTGTTGCAAATTTGTATTTACTGGGCGGCGTACGGCAGTTGACCGCGCAGAATGCCGGTATTGAGGCATTGCTGCTTGAGGTAAGCGAACGCGGTACTGCGAAGTATCCGAAAACGGTGCTCCGTCGGGCGATGGCCCGGACCGGGAGCGGTATCGCCATCGTGCCGAATGATGACTGGACGTTGGCGGGTGTGCGAACCACTACCAGTGAACTCGATTCCACTTGGTCGATTTTCGCGGATCGGGTGATGCATCCGACACTCGACTCAACGGAGTTTGAGTTTGTGCGTGACCAATTGTTGTCCGGCCTTCGGCAGCGAACCGACAGCCCTGACGCGACCCTCGACTATCTCGCGGATAGCATTTCCTATGCCGGTCAGCCTTATGCGCTCGCGCCAGTCGGAACACCAATATCAATTGCTTCGATTAGTCTCAGGCAACTCAAGGCCTACCATCGCGATCAGATGGTGACGTCACGGATGTTACTTGTCGTCGTCGGGGACGTCCCACGCCTGAAAATTGAAGCGCTGGTGCGCGCGACGATCGGTAAACTTCCCGTGGGAACGTATAGATGGAGCATGCCCTCGATTAGTACGCTGCTGCCAGGAGATGTGGTGTATGATAGACGTCCACTACCGACCAACTATTTACAGGGCTATATGGCTGGGCCGCCGGCAAACTCGCGTGACGCTCCCGCCCTACGGGTGGCCGCGGCGATTCTTTCCGGGCGATTCTTCTCGGAGATTCGGTCGCGCCGGAACCTCTCTTATGCGGTAAACGCCAGTTTTCGAGATCGTGGTCTTACGTCAATAGGATTGTATGTCACGACCACGGCGCCTGATACAACGGTTGCCCTCATGAGAAATGAGGTACGTGCGCTGCAGCAACACACGATCCCGACCGAGAACTTGCGTCCACTCGTGGCGCAGTTCATCACCGAGTATTTCCTCGACAATGAAACGAGCACGGCTCAAGCGGATTTTCTCGCGCGAGCGCAGCTGTATCGTGGAGACTTTCGCTTCGGTGAACGGTTTGTTGACGAATTGCGCGCCGTCACCGGATCAGACGTGCAGCGGGTCGCGCAACAGTATCTGAAAAATGTGCGATGGGCATATGTGGGCGACGCGGCATTGATCCGCCGCGAGCGACTTACTTCGTTCTAGCGCGCAATTCGCTACGCACCCCGTCGAGCGAACCGCCGACGGCGTGCAACGCGACCAGCATATGATACAGCAGGTCGGCCGCCTCTTCGGTAGCGCGCACCGCGTCCCCGTCCGCACACGCCGTGACAAACTCACTGGATTCCTCGCCGATTTTCTTGAGGCGAAGGTTCCGGTCGCCGAGTAACCTAGCGGTATAGCTGACCGTGGCGGATGGCGGCACCACAGATCTGCTGTCGATCATTGCATCAAGCTCACCGAGTGTATCGGCGGCAACGTCACCAAAACAAGTGACGGTGCCCGTGTGACATGCCGGACCGGCCGGAATCACCCGGGCAAGGATGGTATCGCCATCGCAATCCGCGGTTAGGGATATCACCTGTTGGGTGTTGCCGCTCGACGCTCCCTTGTGCCAGAGGCCACGCGTGCGCGAGTGATAATGCATTTGCCCGGTCGCCAGTGTGCGCTCCAAAGCTTCCCGGCTCGCGAACGCTTGCATCAACACCTGCCCGCTCTGCGCATCCTGGGTGACCACGCTGACGAGGCCACTGCCCTTCTCAAAATTGAGCGCGTCGAGATTCATCCTGGTTCTGCCTGTAGAAAACGGGTGGAAAAAAGCGCGGAGTCTCCCTTCATGTACCGATGCCAAGTTCGGCGCGCACACGGACGGCAAGCGCAGCATTGGTGGCGATGGCATGACCACCGAACGCCGTTGGCACGCCAAGGAGGTCGGTAAAAACACCGCCGGCTTCCTCAATGATGGGCTGGAAGCAGGCCACGTCCCACAGGTTGGCTCGCGGATCAACCATCACGTCGGCGCGGCCGGTGGCGACAAGCAAATAGCCAAAGCAATCGCCCCAAGTGCGATAGACGGCGGCGTTGTTGGCAACGGCGTTCCACGTCGTGTGGGTCAGACACTCGCCGAGCTCGCGATCATCGGTGATCAGCACCGTTGCCGACCGGACATCGTCCACAGTGCTTACCGCGGCACGGACATTGTTATTCCATGCGCCGCACCCGCGTGCGGCGCTGATCGTCTCATCTACTGCCGGGAAGCAAGCCGCTCCGGCCACTACGTGTTCGACGTCAATCACCGCAACGAGTGATCCCCACAACGGCACGCCCCGCACAAAGTTTTTGGTACCGTCGATGGGATCAAGCACCCAGCGGCGACCACTGGTGCCAATACGTTCTCCAAACTCCTCACCGAAAATCCCGTCATTCGGAAATCGTTTGTTGATCCAATCACGAACTGCCCGCTCGGCTCCGCGATCGGCTTCAGTCACGGGGCTGCCATCACCCTTGATGTCCACCGAAATATTGCTGCGATAATATTGCAAGGCATAGCGCCCGGCGAGCCGCGCCGCTTCTTGCGCGGCCTGCATCAGCGATTCGAGAGATTCGCTCATGCGACCAGCCGCACGGATTGACCAGCGTCACGCAGGGCGCGCTTGAGCGCACCAACCGTGCTGACTCTGTCGTGGAGAATCCCCGCGACGAGCACCGCATCAGCCGCGCCAATGGCGATGGCATCACAGATATGCGATGCCACGCCGGCACCGCCACTGGCAATCACCGGAACCGTAACGGTTGACGCCACCGCGTGCGTGAGCGCGAGGTCGTATCCGTTGCGGGATCCGTCCTGATCAATGCTGGTGAGAAGTATCTCACCGGCACCTTGGGCAACGCAGTAGTGTGCCCATTCGATGGCGTCGAGCTCCGTGCGACGCTTGCCGCCCGACGTATACACGCGCCACGAAGTCCCCTCGCGCTTGGCATCGATACTCGCGACGATGCACTGTGTCCCAAAACGTGCGGCCCCTTCAGCAAGAATCTCCGGCGAATATACCGCCGCTGAGTTCACACTGACCTTGTCGGCGCCGGCGCGAAGTGCCGCGGCGATATCGTCCACCGTACGAATCCCACCACCTACCGTTAGAGGAATGAACAGCTGCTCCGCGGTGCGCCGGACGAGATCGAAGAGTGTGGCTCGCGCGTCAATCGTCGCCGAAATATCGAGAAACGTGATCTCGTCGGCACCGTCACGCTCATAATGCTGCGCGAGCTCGACAGGGTCGCCAACCTCGCGCAAACCCTCAAACTGCACTCCCTTTACGACCCGACCGTCTCTTACGTCGAGACACACGATGACACGACGGGACAAGCTCACGCGTGTTCCACGGAGACGGTGCCTTTGGTGCTCATCACGGTGCCGCCGTCAGCCAGCGCCTGTCTCAGCGAAAACCCGAGCGCCTTGAATGCCGCTTCGACAACATGATGGCGATCGTCGCCTCGCAACACCCGGAGGTGAAGCGTAAACTTTCCGGCATCACAGAAGGAACGCATCCAGTGCTCGTAGAGTGAACTCGGCAGTGGACCTTGATAGAACGGACGACCCCCGACATCGATCACGGCCTGCACCAGTGCATCGTCCATCGGTACGGTGTGTTCCCCGTACCGCGCCGCGCCAACCGGGACGGCCGCTGCAATCGCTGCACCGACCGTGAGGCCAACGTCTTCAATGATATGATGCCGCAAATCACCAGAGGCCGCGACCGTGAGATCCAGGCCGCTGTATTTTGCCAATGCCACTAACATGTGATCAAGAAATGGCACGGACGTCGCGACACGCGCGAGCCCGGTTCCCGGTGCGACCTCGACACGGATGCGCGTTTCGGCAGTGTTGCGTTCCACAATTTTCGATGACGTCATTGCGCGAACTCCTCCGCGACAATGCGCGGGTCGAGTGTTCCGGTATAGAGTGCCATTCCTATCACAACGCCCGCGATGCCGCGCTCGTCAAGTGCTCGAAGATCGGCCATCGTGGCAATACCGCCTGATGCATGCACCGGCCATGCGCTCGCTTCGGCCACGTCTTCCATGAGCGGGAGGTCCGTGCCTTGCAGTAACCCTTCGCGATGCACGGCCGTGACCAGCAAGCCGCCGAGGGCAAGGCCACGCATATCGTCAACCACATCCAGAATGGTGCGTCGTAGTTGCCGCGACCACCCACGGGTCACCACGTTTCGCTCACGCACATCTGCCGCGACAATGAGACGTCCCGGGAAGTTCGCCGCGGTCTCTTCGAGCCACGCCGGTTCCTCGAGCGCTCGCGTGCCGACGATCACCCAATCCGCTCCGTCATCAACCAAGGAGCGAATGTCGTCGTCCGTGCGAACACCGCCACCGACTTGCATCGGACAAATCTTGTCGGCGAGCAGATCACGAACCACTTGCCGATTGGATCCCCGTGCGGTGGCTGCGTCGAGGTCGACGATGTGTAGCCGGTGGAAACCATGGTGGCTCCACTCACGGGCCACGTCACGCGGCCGCTCGAGGCGAATACTCTCATGGGCGTAGTCTCCACCGATCAATTGCACGACATGCCCGTCGCGTAAATCCAACGCTGGAATCGCTAACATGTCTGCAAAAACTCCTCGATGAATCGCACGCCTGGTGTTGAGCTTTTCTCTGGATGGAATTGCACGCCTACCACATTTCCGGCCCGAACGGCTGCCGGAAAACGATCGCCGTCGTGTGTCGACCACGCGGTCACCACTGTCGGATCGGTTGGACGGCAGACGAAACTGTTCGCATAGTATGCGGTCCGCAGGCTGGATCGTGCGAACAGTAGATCGTTTACGTCTTCAATGTCATTCCAGCCGATCTGTGGCACATGTTGTGCGCGTAGTCGCTCCACACGGCCACCGAAAATTGCGAGGCCCTCTCCGTCACCCTCGTCGCTTGACTCGAACAACAGTTGCATGCCGAGACAAACCCCGAGACAGGGAAGCCCCGCCTGCAGCGCGGACCGCATGATGTCGCGCGCCGCGGCCATTGCCGCAACGGCAGGAGCGAACGCACCAACGCCCGGAAGTATCAGGACGTCTGTGTCGAGTGCCAATTGCGGATTGCTGACAAGCGTTACGTCCCGACCCTCGCCGCCCAGTGATTTGGTGAGCGAGTGGAGGTTGCCGGCGCCATAGTCGAACACGGTAATACGCACTACGAACCCTCCAAGCCGTCGGCAATGACGCTGAGCACTCGCTCCATAACCGGCCACGGCCCGGCGGTGATGCGCATTGCATCGCCAAGTCCGGGCAAGTTTTGAAACGCGCGAATACCAATTCCGTTCGCTCGGAGCCGTGCCGCGAGCACAACAGTTTTTGGCGTAGGAACCAGCAGGAAATTTGTCGCCGATGGCAATGCGCTGAGCCCCATTGCTGAGAGGGCATCGCTAAGCCGAACTCGATTCGCGACCGCTTCAGCCGCGCGCTCAACCACCCACCCCGCGTCGTCCGTCATTGCTGCGACGGCCGCGCGTTCGGCAAAAATGTTCAGCTTGTACGGTCCGCGAGACCGTTCGATTGTTTCGATAATCGCTGGCGTTGCGGTCCCATACCCCACACGCAACCCAGCAAGTCCGTAAGCTTTGGAGAACGTCCGACAGACCAGTACGCGCTCAAGCGAGGGTGCTTCGGACAAGAGGCCCGGAACTCCGGCAAACTCGGCGTACGCCTCATCAACGATGACTAACCCGGGTGCGTGCGCAATCACTTTGCGTATCACATCGGCAGGTGTAGCCGTGCCGGTCGGGTTATTCGGTGAGCAGAGATAAATAATTCGGGCCCCGGTCGCCAGAAGCGCATCGGCATCCATGGCGTAGTCCGCCGTCAGTGGAACGGGCACCGGCCGGATATTGTTGATGCGCGAAAATACAGGGAGCATCACAAAAGTGGGATCCGGGTGCGCAATGGTGTCGCCGGGTGCCGCAAACGCGCGGATGGCGCAGTCCAACACATCGTCAGATCCGTTTCCGGTAACGACGCATGCCGGTGAAATGCCAGCCCGATCGGCGACGGTGCGTTTGAGTGATTCGCCATACAGATCGGGATAGCGCGCAGCGCCTGTTCCCGCTGCGGCACGGAGCACGCTACGTGCCGCAGGTGGTGTACCCCACGCATTGGTGTTGTCACTGAGATCGATCTCCACGTCGGCTCCCGAGCTATATCGTGGGATCGCGTTGAAACCTTCGCGGGCGAGTTGATCGGCACGACGTTGGGTCATGCAGATTTCTCCTGCCAGTGGCGGGCCGCAGCCGCGTGAGCGGGCAACCCCTCCGCATCGGCCAAGGTGCCCACATCACTTGCCAACGCGGCGGCCGCGCTTTGGCTGATGCGTTGCCGAGTAGTCCATCTATAGAAGTCTATGGTTGACAATCCAGAATAACTCCTGGCCAAGCCGCCAGTCGGGAGAACGTGATTGGCTCCAGTGAGGTAGTCGCCAAACGCAACACTGCTATAGGCGCCGATGAACACGGTGCCGGCATTCCGCACGCGGTCAGCCACAGATTCAGCATCACTGCACACAACGAGCACGTGTTCCGCGGCGAAATCGGATGCGAAGGTCAACGCGTCATTGAGTGCGGGAACAACAATGAAGGCACCCCGACGCGCCAATGACTGCCGAATGATCGACTCACGTGCAGCGCCCGAAACAAGCACAGCGAGACGGCTATCCACACGGTCTACGAGTGACATACTGGTAGTCACCAGCACGACTGTTGCCATGGGGTCGTGTTCGGCTTGCGCCAACAATTCGCGTGCGATGATGTCAGCGTCCGCTGAGTCATCGGCGATCACTAGCAGTTCGCTTGGGCCCGCCGGCGCATCTATGGCGACGACCCCGGCCACTTGTAGTTTCGCTTCGGCAACCCATGCGTTACCCGGACCAACAATACGATCGACCCGCGGAACGGTTGCAGTACCATAGGCCATCGCGGCAACAGCACCGGCACCACCGAGCGCGAACACGCGGTCGGCACCGGCGAGCTCTGCCGCGGCGAGCAGCACCGGAGACGGCGCGCCATCGGGCGCCGGGGGAGAACAAACGATGACTTCATCCACACCGGCCACGCGGGCCGGCACAACACCCATCAACAGACTACTGGGGTAAGTTGCCCGTCCACCAGGCGCATAGACACCGACGCGGTGCAGTGGTGTGGCTCGGCGACTAATCGTCACGCCATCCGTTGTGGTGAATTCGCGATTCACCGGCCGGAAGACTTGGTGCGCGCTCCGAATATTTGCGACCGCACGCTCGAGCGCACTACGGAGTTTCGGATCCAGGGATGCCAAGGCGGATTGCCAGCGCATGCGCGGGATTTCGAATGTCTCAAGTGCGATGTTATCGAACTCGAGCGCGAGTGCGCGCAGCGCAGTGTCGCCATCGATTCGCACGCGTTGCAGTATGGCCGCGGTGGTGGCGCGAATCATGTCGTCGGAGCTCGTTGCGCGGTCAAACAGAATTGCGTGTTGCGCTGCCGTAAGCTCGCCGTACGTTCCACGCACGGCCAGAGAAAGGGCATTCATGCCATTAACCTCTCGATCCTTGTGACGAGAATGCCTTCGCCACCAAGTCGCTTGAGTTCGGCGAGTGTTCTATAAATCGTTTCGGCTGGGGCAACTGCGTGCACCGCGACCATCGTCCCGCCATTCATGAGGTCGATGATGGTTGGGCCGGAGATGCCCGGTAAAACGCGTTTCACCTCATCGAGCTTTGCCCGCGGGACGTTTGCCATGACGTAGCGCTGTCCTCGCGCTGCCAAGACAGACTGGAGCGAAATTACAAGTTCATCGAGAGCGCTTGCGCGCGCGCTGGGCGCGGCACCGTCACCACGGGCCGTGATGAGGCGCGCACTTGACTCCAATACCGTGGCCACTTCGCGCAATCCGTTGACGCGCAGCGTGGAGCCAGTCGAGGTCAGGTCAACGATAATGTCGGCAATTCCGAGGTGTGGTGCGATTTCGACGGCTCCGGAAATCGGAACGATTTCAACGGCGCGACCGGCAGACGCAAAAAAAGCCCGGGTCAGCCTGGGGAAGACAGTGGCCACCCGTACTCCTGCACCGATGTCTTCCAGGGTCCGCACATCACTGTCGTCGCGTACCGCGACGACAATGCGGCAGTTCCCGAATGCGAGATCGAGTCGGGATTCAAGTCCGCGCTCGGACTCGCTGACCAGATCCCAACCGGTGATGCCGGCATCCGCGGCCCCATCGGCGACAAATTCGGGAATATCCTGAGCGCGCACAAAGATCGCTTCGAATTCGCCTCCCAGTGAAGCGGTGAGCGCCCGCTCGCTGGATGCACGTACTTCGAGACCGGCGTCGGCGAGCAATTCCCGGCATTCCTGGTTGAGTCGGCCTTTGTTTGGTAGCGCTATGCGAAGCATGGTATGGTCTGTCAGAGGTTAACTGCGAACAACCGCCAAGAAAAAAGCCCGTCCAGTCTGGACGAGCCGAAGGGTCGGGCGGTGAAATCTCGGAGAGGCGCTACGCAAGCATCCGGAAACACACGACGATCCCCCGGCCCGACTGGCCGTGGTGGCGGTGCACGTGATGGATGGCGGTGAGGCGCATAGGACCAAGACTAGCGACGAAGCGGCCTTTCGTCAAATTTGTTGGTATGCGACCCTCTCACCGATACCTTGCCCCGGTTCTGGCAACCTTTCTGTTCGCCTGCAGTTCGACCGCAACGACCGGCGCCGACCCCGACGCGGCGGCGGTGGCGTATCGGGAGGGCGACGCGCAGGCTCCGATCAAGATGATGTACTTTGACGATCTCGTTTGCGAAGATTGTCGCACGTTTTCGCGAAGCGCTGCGGAGCCGCTTCGCATGACCTGGGTTGGCGGCAAGAAAGTGCAACTGACCGTAATTGATCTCGCCTGGCATCGCGGCAGTGTCGCGGGATCGGCAGCAATGACTTGCGCCATAGAACAGGGCCATTTTTGGGAGATGCACGAGCTGTTGTTCGAGCGTCAAGACAAATGGAAGCGCGAGACCGACATTCCAGCCGCGTTGCAGAAGTACGCCACCGAGTTAAAGCTCGATACAGCGAAATTTGCGATGTGTGCGGCGCGAAAGGATCACCAAAGGCGGCTCGACGCGGCAGACGAAGCGGCGCGGCGACACGGCGTCCGGGGAACTCCCGCTTTCATTATTAATGGTAAGTCCTTCTTTGGAGCTCAAGACTGGGCTTGGATGGAGCGGGTACTCACGGCATATGCGGCCGGGATGCCCGACTCCGCTCCCCCGCCTCCAATGGGAATTCCCACTAAGAAAGTGGTCGATTCGGCCCGTTTGAGGGTGTTGGAAGACTCTGTTGCAAGATTGAGCAAAAAGTCCAAGTTTTAAGAGGCCGTGACCCGGAATGCATATTTGCGTTTCGGCAGTATTGTGAATAATTTCACATTCGTCTGAATACTGATCCAAATCGCGTCTTTAATTACTTTCATTTGGTAGTTCGGTCCAGGAGGACTACAGCAATGCGGTTTATTAATTTGGCGCTCGTGACGAGCGCTGTTGTGCTTGGCGCTTGCAGCGGTAGCGATAAAAAACAGGACACGGCTCCGGCCACGCCTGCACCTGCAGCCGCAACAACGGCAGCGCCGTCGAGTGGAGCCGCTGGAACCGCGGCGCCGATCACGGGAAAAACGGTTGAAGTGAAAATGATGGGCGATGCAACCGGCTATCGTTTCGAACCGGCGAACATCACGGTGAAAGCCGGCGACGGCATCAAGTTCGTCGTGGTCTCAATGATTCCACACAATGTTGCATTTGATGCCGCAACCATTCCTGCCGACGTAAAGGCACAGCTTGACGCCAACTTTGGCGCGGGCAGAGCGTCGGAACTGAGCAGCACGTTGTTGACGACGATCGGTGATTCGTTCACCCTGTCGCTTGGTAGCATCAAGCCGGGGACATACGCGTTCTATTGCACTCCACACCTTGCCATGAACATGAAAGGAACGATCACGGTTCAGTAGTCGCAGGAGCTACACTCTCGAACGGGCGCCCGCATTTTCGGGCGCCCGTTTCGTTTCCACCTTTCTTCCCTGCCCCGCATTGCCGCATGCGGGGCAATAACTTGCTGAAACGATGTCGCTTCGCACGATAGTCGCCACCCCACCCTCGCGGGCAGAATGGCTAGGTGCCCGGGCCTCACTTGCCGTGCGGCGTAGTGGACGACTTGCCGTGTTCGCCGTCTCCGCGATTGGAATTGTGTCGGTCGCCCTGCTGTTGTTGCCGTCACTGACCGGCCGCAGCCCAGTACCTGCGTTACCGACACTGTACCGTGTCGACACCCTGATGCTCCGCCACCGCGCCGACTCCGCGCATAACGTGTTGAGCGACATTAACGCATCACTCGATGTCGCGTTGCTTCGAGCGGAATCCATGGTCGGTGAATTATCACGCCCGACCGAGTTTGAGCGCCAACACCGTGATTCACTACAGGCAATCATTACGGCGCTCGATGACCTATTGGACCGTGCCACAAAAGCACCCCTCGCACCGTCGTATCGCGCACTCGCAGCGGCACAGGCGCTGAGCGGAGATGCACGCATTGCCGCACTGGTCGATTCTATCGATGCGATCGAACGCGATCGCGCGGCCTTGGACCCGGCAAGCGCTGAACGCGTCTTCGCCGATCTTACCAATCGTGCGAACGCCGTGGGACTATCCATTCGCGAGATTGCCACAAAGCGCCGAACGCAACTCGCCCGCAATTTGCTAGTAATTCAATCTTCGCTCGCACCGAATTCCGATATCGAAGTCAATCGGCTCCGAGCGGCCCGAGATTCGGCGCGAACACAAGCGGCGATCGCGGATTCCACCATCACAGCGGCGCGGGCCGCCAACAGTGCCGTTGACGCAAGCGAGAAGATGATGGCTACCACGGTGAGTCATCGTGTTCCCTTGCTGGCCATTCTTGTCGCTGCAACGGTGATGGGATTGCTGGTTGGCTTCTCGATCACGTTCACTGCCGAACTTGGTCATGCCACCGTTGCATCAGCATACGAAGCGGAGTGGGCGACCGGCGCACCAGTTGTGGCGACCGTGCGCGCGAGTGCGCGGCGCGTTACCGGCGGGCAAGACGCCGGAGGCATTGATCCATTTCGCATGCTGTTTCTCGCGCTGACCGCCACCGGCACGCGGACCCGCACTGTTGCGGTTAGCGGCGATGATCGCGGGGTAGTGGCGACGGTCGCCGGCCGGCTGGCTCTCGCGGCGGCGGCGGACGAGCGGGCCACTTTGGTCGTGGATGTCGATGCGGAATCCAGTGCGGCTGCCGCGTACTATGCGCAACCTCCTGAACCTGGTTTCTCTGACGCGCTGGCGGGCGTTCGGCTCTGGCGCGAAGTCGCGCATTCAGTAGGTGCAAGCAGCCGGCTGGCAATCGATGTCGTTCCAGCGGGTTCAGTGCGCCGGGAATCACTTGATGGCGATGCGTGGGAACTGGGGCGTGACGAGTTTGCACGGTTCCGCGGTGAATACGATTTTAGCGTACTAGTTGCCCCCAATGGAGCGGAGCTTGTCGCGGTTCGCGCTTTGATGGATGACATGCCGACTGTGTTGTGCGCCCAAGTTGCGCGTACGGCAATATTAGAACTGGAGACCCTGGCTCAGCGGCTACGAGATGGTGGGGTGGCCGTCCATGGCGTAGTCTTGTGGGACGGAGACTCGCCGACTGTCCCGTCTCGCGCCGCATTGATGGCCGGAGCTGCCGCGAATGTCAAAACCCAGAGTTGACGTTGGATCACCAGTGAGAAAACAGGACGAACAGCACCAGTAGCGAATGGTAGTTTGTAGGGTCCGGGTCCGTGGTTTCACGGCTCCAAGTTGCCTTCCCGTATAACTCGTAGCATTAGGTGGTATCGCCGAGATGAACGGTTACTCCGATCGCATCAACCACGCGCTGGCTTTTGCGGCAAAGCACCACGACATGCAAGTGCGAAAGGGCACGCGAAATCCGTACGTCACACAGCCGGCCAATATCGCCGTCATCTTGACGAGCTATCGTCAGGATGTTGATACGGTTGTCGCCGGAGTCCTGCATGACGTGATCGATGATTGTGTGCGCGGGGGTTGGACACGTGAGATGCTCAGTGATCGGATCAGTGACAAATTTGGCGAGGGGGTGCTCGACACTGTGATTTCGGTTATCCCGCGAAAATTTGACGACGACGGAAATGAATTTGACAAAGAGGAGCGCCATGTAGACTTTCTCGCGCGTCTGACGCAGACGAGCGAGCAAGCACGTTGGGTGTGCGCGGCCGATCACGTGCACAATGGCAGTGTAATTCTTGCCGACCTGAATCGTACCGTTGACACGGAATCGGTCTGGAGCCGTTTCGCCGTAGGTCGCGAGGGGACGATTCGTGCGTACCGGTCGGTGTATGAACGGCTGTTAGAGATCGGGTTTACCGCGCCGATTATTGACGAGCTGCGTGCGATCGTGGTCGCCCTCGAACAGTTCGATCACCCACCCGTTACAGCACGGTAGCCTCGACCGTTCGTCTACACGGCCTTGGAGTAGCGACGCACCACGTATTCGTCGAGAATGGCCAGAAATTCCGGTACGATGTGGTCGCCTTTCAGCGTCACGCTGAGCCGACCATCCACATATACCGGGGCCTTCGGTTCTTCTGCTGTTCCTGGCAGGGAGATACCAATGTTGGCGTGCTTCGATTCGCCTGGCCCGTTCACTACACACCCCATCACCGCGACCTTCATATCGACGACACCTGGATGGTGTTCTCTCCAGCGCGGCATTTGTTCGCGTAGATACAGTTGAATATCCTCCGCCATTTTTTGAAAAAACGTGCTGGTTGTTCGGCCGCATCCTGGGCACGCGGTCACTTGAGGAGCGAAAGCGCGCAGGCCGAGCGACTGGAGTATCTGTTGCGCGACCTGGACTTCTTCTGTGCGATCACCGCCGGGACGCGGCGTGAGTGAGACGCGAATAGTGTCACCGATGCCTTCGGCAAGTACGAGAGACAGCGCTGCCGTGGTCGAGACGACACCCTTGGTTCCCAACCCCGCTTCGGTAAGGCCGAGGTGTAACGGGTAATCACACCGCGTTGCGAGCCGGCGATAGCACTCGAGCAAATCCTGCACCTGTGAGATTTTCGCAGAAATGATAATCCGATTGTGCGGCAACCCCGACTCTTCGGCGAGTAGCGCGGACCGTAGCGCGCTCTCGATCATCGCCTCCATATAGACGTTTTTCGCGTCGAGTGGGTTGGCGAGGCCGGCGTTGTCGTTCATCATTGACGTCAGCAGATCCTGATCCAGCGATCCCCAGTTCACACCAATGCGTACGGGTTTGTCGTTGTCTCTCGCCACACGGATAATCGTGCGGAAGTTCTCATCCCGATGTCGACTGCCGACATTGCCCGGGTTAATACGATACTTCGCGAGTGCGCGTGCACACTCCGGATATTTCACGAGCAATAAGTGTCCGTTGTAATGAAAGTCTCCAATGATTGGAACGGAGACGCCCAGGTCGGCAACGCGCGCAATCATTTCCGGGATCGCTTGTGCAGCGTCGTCGTTATTGACCGTAACCCGAACGAGCTGCGAGCCAGCCTGCGCAAGCGCCACCACCTGTTGCGCGGTTAATGTGGCGTCTGCAGTGTCGGTATTGGTCATGGACTGCACGACGACAGGCCAATTCGAGCCAACGGCGACGTCTCCGACCATCGTGGTAACAGTTTTTCTGCGTTCTTGGAATACCACGGCGGCCTCTGGTGGTGAACGTTCCAAAGCTACTCGCGGAGCGCGCGTGATCGCAGGGGCCTTGGCGTTGCGGGACAACGAGGCGAACTTTCCAGCACGAATTGTCGCTCCCTACCCTGCCCTCAGACAAATGAAAGAACCTACGTCTGTCAACGAACCTGTGCCGATTGCTCCGGCGATGCCACCGGCCCGTGGTTTTGTTCGGCGGCACTGGGGAAAACTCACATTGCTAATTCTCGTTGCGGCACCAGCCCTAGTATTCACCATTTGGGCAGGAGTCGCCTTGAATTTCAGTTACTCGCATGGCAATCGGGTGGGTTACGTGCAAAAGCTTTCGAAAAAGGGGTGGCTTTGTAAAACGTGGGAGGGTGAACTTGCCCAAGTGAACATGCCAGGGGCGATGTCGCAGATTTTTATTTTCACGGTGCGTGGCGACTCTGTTGCCGAGGTGATTCAGAAATTGGAGGGCGGTCTGGTCGCCCTTGATTATGCAGAACATCGTGGTGTCCCAACCAATTGTTTTGGGGAGACAGGTTACTTCGTGAATGGTGTCAGGAGAGCGAGCGGGCACTAGCGCTGCACTAGCGCTGCACTAGCGCTCCATATCAGGCACTGGCTGTGCGAACTATTGCCAATTTTCTCAAGACGTCCTACTTTCTCGAAACTCTGAGCTGTCGGCACGGCTTGGATATGCGGGACCGGTATGGTCCGGGGGTCCTGCGGACAGAACAGATTGTCAGGGTACGGCGCGTTCCGCTCCCTGCATCAATCATCACACGGGAGCAGGAATGGGCACGACGGGAAAGGTGAAGTGGTTCAACGATGCAAAGGGGTTTGGTTTCATCACGCCAGATGACGGGCAAAAGGACTGCTTCGTACACTACAGCGCCATTCAGGGGGACGGCTTCAAGTCGCTCGCCGAAGGTGATGCGGTTGAGTTTGACATCGTACAAGGCCAAAAGGGCCCGGCGGCAGAAAATGTGACCAAGGTCGGCGCCTGACTTCGTTTGCTGAATCAAACCGAGCGGGGCACCTCAGAGTTCTGATGTGCCCCGCTCCGTTTTGGGGAGAAGATATGGCGGCCGTCCACGTAAGGGGGGCACCGTTTGCTCGACAATGTCAGCAATGGATTGCTGTATTGCGGATCTCAATGGATGGATGTTGAAGCGTAGCGTCCCGTAGCGACCAAACGGGATCTCGCCCGAAACGGACTCGCCGAGCTTAGTCGCCAGATCGAGGCCGCGGACGATCGGAATGCCCAGGTCGCGTTTGAGAACCAGCGCGACCGCTACCAGTTCAAGAACGTGAACAGAGATACGGCGACTTTTCCCACGGGCTCCACGCGGCACCAAATGACTTGCCTCTCGCGACAGAATGTTATCGAGAGCTTTGGAATCGACCCCAAGTGTTGCTGCGGCCGTTGAAGTCGTGAGTTTTTGCAAATATCCTTCTAAAAGAGGATAATATCATAATATTGTATATCGATTTATGTTTCAAGTACTTACTGAGTTATAAAAACAAATGTTTGTATACATATAATCTCTCGCCAGACGCCTGCCACGATACATGGCAGCCAGCACGCCCTAAAGTCGACCACCTGACCGCAACGCGCCATTCCTGCTTTAGCAGTTCACGGATGGCTTCACTAGGAAAGACTGAATGATCAACTGCCAAACGGCCTCGTCGTCAGTAAGCTCAACGTGATCTAGTTGCAACGCAGGCACATTTGCACTACTATATGCACCTACAGACAATAGTTAGCTTCCCGGGGGTAGTTCCGTGAGCGCATCGACTTTGAGAATTGCGCGCGTGTTTGCACTGGCGACCCTGGCCTCGCTCATCGCTTGCGGCACCACAAAAGAGCGTGGCAACGGCGCGGGCTCTGTCGCAACCCAATTTACTGAAGCGCAATGGAAACCGCCTCGCGAAGCTGACATTCCGGACGACTCGCTCGGTGCGTCGATCAAGCGAGGTCTCTACCTCATCCGCTTTACGCCAGAGAGTCTGCCCGCGTACGCTACCACGCGTATGCGCTGCACGAGCTGTCATCAAAACGACGGCCTTAAAGCTAGTGCGGCGCCGCTCAGTGGGTCGCATGCCCGGTTCCCGAAATACCTGGCGCGATCAGGCGCCGTTATCGCTCTCGCCGATCGCGTGAATTACTGTTTCACGCGTTCGCTTGCCGGTAATGCGATCCCAGTAGGTAGCCGTGAGATGGTCGATATCCTTGCCTATCTTGCCTTCATATCTCATGACGTCCCCGTCGGCAGAAAAACAGCAGGAACTGACGGCCTTATCGCAATGAAAGTTATGCTCGCCGGCGACACGCTGCGGGGCCGAGTGCTGTTCGAGAAAACGTGTATCGCGTGTCACTTGAAGGACGGCGGTGGTAACGGTCCGATTCCGGCGCTGTGGGGACCCATGTCGTACTCGATCGGCGCGTCGATGGCACGCGAAGAGCGCGCTGCAACTTTCATTTGGCACAATATGCCGCAGTCGGCACCAGGCACGCTGACACCGCAGCAGGCATTCGACCTCTCTGCATTCATTAACGCACATCCTCGCCCGGACTCACCTGGCAAGGAAAGTGACTGGCCGATGGGCGGCGCGCCGAAAGATGTACCGTATCGCACGCAGGGGCACGAGGCATTCAAGCCACCACGCCAGCTCTTGCCGCGCGAGAATCCACAGGGAGCGCTCGTCCCGAAGCCAGCCGTGCTTGGCCGCGTGAACCGTTAGGAGACTATTGAAAATCAACGCAGACCGTCCGCCTACTCAAAATGAAATGATTCGCGACGACGCGATGTCAGACGCGCTCACACGTCGTGAGCTACTTGCCGGAGCTGCGTGTGCCATCGGCGGAGTCGCGCTCGCGGGCCTCCCCATGGTTGCACAGTCGCAGCAATCAATTTCGCCTGCGATGCCGACGGTGCCCGTGGACGCCACAAAGCTGCAGGGCGCGCCGACGTCAGCCGTCGGCAATCGCTCGAAGTTCGTGGGACCCGTGCGCACACCAGTCGGTGAGGTCACCGGGAGTTCGTTTTCACCGTTGGAACAGCTTACCGGCACGATCACGCCAGCCGATCTGCACTTTGAGCGCCATCACGCCGGTGTGCCAAACATCGATCCTTCGCGTCATCAATTGCTCGTGCACGGCCTCGTCGAACGTCCACTCATTTTCACCATTGATGAGATCAGACGCTTTCCTCAGATCACGCGCACGTGCTTCATTGAGTGTTCGGGCAACGGTCGCTCGGCGTTTCGCGAACCGAAACCAGAGATGACACCGCAGAAGGTCGCAGGGCTAACCAGTAATACCGAATGGACTGGCGTCCCGCTCAAGATTCTTTTCGCCGAAGCTGGTGTGCGCGATAGTGCCAGTTGGTTCTTGGCTGAGGGCGGGGACGCCTGCGTAATGACGCGCTCGATTCCCGTTTCTAAGGCGATGGATGACGCGCTCGTGGTTTGGGCGCAGAACGGCGAACCCCTTCGGCCCGAGCAGGGTTTTCCTCTTCGCTTGTTGCTCCCCGGTTGGGAGGGCAACACAAACGTGAAGTGGCTCCGCCGCATCGAACTTGGTACGCGGCCATGGATGACACGATGGGAGACGTCGAAGTACACTGATCCGCTCCCCGATGGAACAGCCCGCCAATTCAGCTTTGAAATGGATGCCAAGTCTGTGATCACTTCGCCGGCGCACCCACACGTGCTGACAAAGGGATGGTGGCCCGTGAGTGGGATAGCGTGGACCGGGCGCGGCAAGATTGCGCGCGCGGAAGTGAGTACGGACGGCGGCCATAGTTGGCACGTGGCGGAATTGCAGGAGCCGGTCCGGTCCAAGGCACACGTGCGCTTCACTTACATGTGGGAGTGGGACGGTCGTGAAACGGTGCTGCTCTCCAGAGCGACCGATGAAACGGGATATGTACAACCGACTCGCAGCGAACTCATAAAGGTGCGCGGCATCGGCACCGATTTTCACTTCAACCCGATCGTCGGAGCGCGGGTAACACCAGAAGGCCGCGTCTTCTTCCATGGGGAGAGTTGAAATGCCGCGGGCGTTGACATGGGTCGCGTCCGGTGCGCTCCTGCTCACATTGGTTGCCTGTACGCGCGATCACGGCGGCGCTGTAAGCGGAGCGCGTCCACTTGTGACGCGCTACGGGCTGGGGCGCGCCGCATCTTCCGTTGAGGTGGCGGTGCTTGATATAGATGTGGCTCCTGACGGACACGGTCTCCCACCGGGCCACGGTACCACCGCCGAAGGCGCTACACTTTTCGCACAGAAGTGTGCGAGTTGCCATGCGGCACAGGGGCAGGGAATGCCACCGATGTTTCCGGCCCTCGTGGGACGCGACCCGAAAGGCGAAGGCTTTCCGTTCGCAAGCGATTGGAGAATTACGCGAACGATTGGCAATTACTGGCCGGAAGCGACGACCGTATTCGATTACGTGCGGCGTGCCATGCCACACACCGCGCCAGGATCGCTCACCAACGCCGAGGTCTACGCGCTCACCGCGTTCCTCCTCGCTGCGAATCAGGTGATTTCCAAGGATGTCATCCTCGATTCGGCGTCCTTAATGCACGTAAAGATGCCATACCATAACAAGTTCGTGCGCGACAATCGTCGCGGCGGTAACGAAGTGAAGTGACGTTGTGCCGGACCCACATCGGCTACCGGCATCGATTCCACCGTTCCGAGGAGGGCTAGATGGCTTTTTCCACCACCCAAGCGTTACCAGTAGTGTCGACGGGCTCGACGCCGATTCCGCCGTGGGCGAAATTTGGCATCCTGTTTGGACTCGTCAGCGCGGCATCCATTCTTCTCTGGGGGCCGATCGGCGTCAGCGGCACCTACCCGCGGTTTGTCGGCGCAGTTTTGCGCGTTGTTTCGCCGGCGTACGCGTCAGCCAATCCCTATCTCGTAAAGATGGGCTCCTTGTTAAAGCCCGAGACATACCTAGTGGTCGGACTCCTCATCGGCGGTTTTCTCGCTGCTTTGCTGAATCGCGAACAGAAGCCGGCGCTAGAGATGGTGCATTCCGGAGAGAAGTCCTCAGGAGCGCGCTATCGTGATGCTTTCATCGGCGGCGTACTCATTGTTTTCGGTGCGCGCATCGCCGGCGGCTGCACAAGTGGGCACATTATTTCGGGCATTACCCAGCTTTCAGTGAGCGGGATGATTTTCGGTGCCGGTGTGTTCGCGACCGGCATTGGCACCGCGAAGTTGCTGAAAAAGGGAGGGAACTAAAATGACCGGTCTCTATGCCTTGCTCGTGGGCGTCGCGATGGGCGTGTTGATTCAGCGCGTCCGTGCCTCGAGCCCCGGTGTTATTGCGCAGAACTTGCGACTCGAGAACATCTCGATCATCAAATTCATGGCGACGACAATTGCTGTTGGGATGGTGCTCGTCTACCTGCTCAACCTCGCGGTTCCCATGCACTTTGATATCAAACCGACGTATGTCGTTGGCGTGCTAGTCGGTGGGCTGGTCTTCGGTGTCGGATTCGGTATCGGCGGTTACTGCCCCGGCACATGCGTTGTCGGACTCGGCGAAGGGCGCAAGGATGCCATTTGGGCTGTCCTCGGCGGCGTCGTCGGCGCGCTGGTTTTTACTCTGGTGTACGCGACGATCATCGCGCCCATGAACACATTGATGGATCTTGGCAAGATAACGTTAGCCGACGTGCTACATCTGCCGGCAGTCGTCGTCGCGCTGGTGCTTGGCGCAATTTTCGCAGTGGTGATCACGTTGTTGCCAACGAATTTCACTTCAAAGAAGGCTTTCTGACTCGCCTTTACGCCTGGCAATAAACTCTTGGCCAGCATGTGCACTCAAGCATTCTGCTCCGCGACGGTCAATAAGCCCGCAACACGATGAGGGAGATCCCTACTGCAATGCAACCCCGCTCTAACACTCGAGTTCGACGGGAATCGACACCGGAACTATTGACCGTCGTGGCCGAACGTTTTCGCGCGCTGGCTGAGCCCGCCCGACTACAACTTTTACATGTGCTGGAGGGTGGCGAACGGACTGTGTCCGAGCTTGTCGGAACGACCGGCATGGGCCAAGGAAACCTGTCTAAGCACTTACAACAACTGCACGCGAAGGGGTTTGTGAAACGGCGCCGTGATGGCCTGTTCGTGTATTACGCACTCGCCGATGCCGACGTGCTCAAGCTGTGTGAGATCATGTGCAACCGGATCGAGGCCGATGTCACCGCCGCGCACAAGATTGTTCGGGGGCGTTGACTACGATACCGATTGGTTCAGAAGGAGAGCGTGCGCTTCGCGGCTTCCAGCTGGGCCCGCACCGCATGCGCTCCTGTGCCGCCAGCAATTTCGCGATGCGCAATTGATTTTTCGGCGGATAGTTCTTCAAGAACATCGCGTTCAAACTGCGGATGTGCCTGCTGAAATGCCGAGAACGGCAGGCCGGTGAGTTCAACGCCCTGCTCCTCCGCCTGTCGCACTAATGATCCGACCGCTCCATGCGCGTCTCGGAATGTCACGTGTTTGCGGACGAGGTAGTCAGCCAAGTCAGTTGCCATCATCGTGCTCGTGACCGCGTGGCGCATTCGCGTCGCATTGAAGGTCAACGTTTCCAATGAACCCGCAACGGCGGGCAACAATAAGACCATTGCGTCCACCGCGTCGAACAGCGAACGCTTGTCTTCTTGCAAATCCTTGTTGTAGCCGCTTGGCAATCCCTTAATGGTCGCGAGCAATGCGACAAGGTCGCCCAAGACTCGTGCGCCGGAACCACGCGCGAGTTCCAGGGCATCGGGATTTCTTTTCTGCGGCATCATAGACGAGCCGGTTGAGAACGCATCTCCATAGCGAACAAAACCAAACTCGCTCGATCCGAACAGGATCAAATCTTCGGCGAGTCGCGAGAGGTGTGCGCCCAACATGGTAAGAGCGAAAAGCGTATCCGCAACAAAATCCCGGTCGCCGACGGCGTCGATGCTATTGGCCGACAACGCCGCAAAGCCGAGCTCGGCTTGAATGCTCGATCGATCAACGGCGAACGCGGATCCGGCGATGGCGCCAGAGCCGAGTGGCAATACGTTGGCGGCGCGCCCGGCCGCAACGAAACGGGCGCGGTCACGCTCGAGCGGCCAGAAATGTGACAACATCCAGTGCGCACCGCTCACTGGCTGCGCCCGCTGCAAATGTGTATACGCAGGCATGATCACGCTTTCGATCGATTCGGCTTGTGTGATGATGGCGCGTTGAAGTGTTTGCACCAGTCCGTCGATTCTCGCGATGGCGTCTATCGTCCAAAGTCGCGTGGCCGTCGCGACTTGGTCGTTGCGGCTACGGCCCGTGTGCAACCGTGACGCGACATCGCCCGACTCGGCATGCAAGAGCCGATCGATCATAGTGTGCACATCTTCATCGGTGGCGATGGGTTTTTCGCCAGCGCTTATTCTGTTTGCGACCGCATCAAGACCGGTGACAATGCGACGGCATTCATCGGGCGTGAGGACCGATGCCTTGACGAGGGCGGCGGCCCAAGCTTTCGAGAGGCGGATATCAAATGGCCAGAGACGAAAATCAACGCCAATCGATCGATTGACAGCGTCGAGGGCGGGGTGAGGGCCGCCGGCAAAGCGTCCTCCCCAAAGTTTGTGTGCATTGGCTTCGCCGTCGACGCTGCCGTCGCTCATCGCTTGGCGAGCTCGAGATCTTTCAATGCGCGCACGCGTTGCGAGAGTCCGAAGAGGCGAATGAATCCCGCGGCATCGCTTTGCTCATACACATCGTCTTCGCCAAAGGTGACGAAGCGCTCGTCGTAGAGTGCCTGATCGCTCTGACGACCGGCGATAGTGACGGTACCACGGCAGAGTCGCAACGTGATGGTGCCGGTCACGCGCAGTTGCGTGATGTTCACGAACGCATCATACGCCTCGCGCTCCGTGGTCCACCAGCGTCCTTCATATACGAGATCGGCGTAGCGGGGCGCAATGAGATCTTTCGCGGCGAGTGTGCGGCGATCGAGCACGAGCATTTCGAGTTCGCTGTGCGCCGTGTAGAGCAGGGTACCACCGGGCGTTTCGTAAACGCCTCGGGATTTCATTCCCACCAACCGGTCTTCGACGATATCGGCGCGACCAACGCCGTGCTTGCCGCCAATCTCATTGAGTACGGTGAGCAATGCGACGGGATCGAGCGCGATCCCGTTCACCGTGACCGGTGTGCCACTTTCAAATCCGATTGTGACATCTTCCGGCGTGGCTGGTGCGTCGCTGGGGTCGGTCGTCAACATAAACAGATCTTTCGGCGGCACGCTGTTGGGATCCTCAAGCACTCCGCCTTCGTGCGAAATGTGCCAGATGTTTCGGTCGCGAGAATAGATCTTGGCGGTAGTAGCGGAGACGGGGACGTGGTGTGCTGCCGCATAGGCCAGCGCATCTTCGCGACTTTTAATGTCCCACATCCGCCACGGTGCGATCACCGGAAGATCCGGCGCGAATGCCATATATGTGAGTTCGAAGCGAACTTGGTCGTTCCCCTTGCCGGTGCAGCCGTGCGAAAGCGCATCGGCACCAACACGCCGGGCCACTTCGACCTGCTTTTTGGCAATCAACGGCCGGGCCATTGAAGTACCGAGCAGGTATTTGCGATTATAGATCGCACCAGCGCGGAGCGTGGGCCAAATAAAATCGCGGACATACTCCTGCCGCAGATCTTCCACGAAACACTCTGATGCACCCGAGGCAATTGCCTTTTCGACAACGCCGTTGAGTTCTTCTTCTCCCTGGCCAATGTCGGCCGCGACGCAGACGACTTTTGCGTCGTAATGTTCGCGCAACCAGGGCACGATAATTGAGGTGTCGAGGCCGCCGGAATAGGCGAGCGCGATGGTACGCATCTTAAGGAAAGCTCCTTCGGTCGGGATCTGAATTTGTGTGGGAACCGGCTCCGCAAATTAACCACATAAATATGCGTTCGCAAGGGAACGGTTTTCGCTGCCAGAAACTACCGTTTCGCGAGGGCGAGAAGGCGCTTGGCGATGCGTTCGCGAGCGGCTTCGGAGCGGCAGATCAGGAGGATGGTGTTTTCACCCGCGATTGTACCGAGAACGTCAGGATTGCCTTCGGAATCGATTGCTTCGGCGATTGGTTGTGCGCCGGCGACGACGGTTTTGACGACGATTAGCTCGCCCACGACGTCGAGTCGCGCGAAGAGTTGCGGAAAAATTGACGCCAGGGTGGCGCGTCCTTCGTCGGCGGACGCCGCGACGGCGGAAGTGTAGCGAATGCCGGCGGGCGAAGGAATTCTGGCGATGCGGAGGTCTCGCATGTCGCGGGACAGCGTGGATTGCGTGACGTCCAGTCCCCGTTCGGCGAGCAGTTGTCTCAGTTCTTCCTGGCTGCCTATTGGACGTGTGGCGATCAGTTCCTGAATCACCCTTTGCCGTTCCTGCTTGTTCATTCGCGTGGTCTCCTCGGGTCACGCAGAGGATAGCCCAACGGTACGCCGAAGGTAAGGCACAGTTGACAGTGACTGAGTGAGAACTTATGCATTAAACAATGCATAGAACACCAATTGGGGTGCTCGGAGCAAGCGGCTATGCCGGCCGCGAGCTGTGTGCGCTCATCGCTCAGCATCCTCGGATGTCCTTGGCTTTTGCCACCGCTAATGAACAGCGCGGGAAAACTGTGGAACTCAACGGTGGACGCACGGTCACGTTTATCGCCACGGACGATGCGCCGCTCGGTGACGCCGAACTCGTCTTCAGTGCCATGCCGCACGGTGCGTCAAAGGTATGGGTCGAAAAATCGTGCGCGGCCGGCGCCAAGGTTGTAGACCTGTCGTCGGATCTTCGCGTCGGGAACGACGACAACATTCCGTACGGATTGACGGAGCTGCGACGCGAATCCGTGCGTGGTGCAAGTGTGGTCGCCAATCCTGGCTGCTATGCGACGGCGATCCTGCTCGGCCTCCTGCCCCTCCTTGAGGGAGAGCATGTTGAGCGCGGTGCGACGATTAGTGTGAGCGCCGCGAGTGGCGTGACAGGTGCGGGGTTGAGCGCACGCACGGATCTGTTGTTCGGCGAGGTCACGGAAAATTTTCGCGCTTACGCCGCCGGCAATACGCACCGCCATCTGAATGAAATGCGAGCCGTGCTCGGCGAATTGTCTTGTGACGCCGATGTATTGTTCACGCCGCACCTGCTACCCGTCGCACGCGGAATTTTGGCGACGATCACCGTGCCGCTCTCGCACGCGATCGCTGACCCGCTGGCACTCTACAGGAAGCGGTTTGCGGGCGAACCATTCATCGAGGTCGTCGCAGATCTCCCGGAGTTGCGTCACGTGAATCATCGCAACGTGGCGCGCATCACCGTGATGCCAGTGGAACAAGTGCGTCGCCCGACGCTGCTCGTGCTATCGGCTATTGATAATCTGATGAAAGGTGCCGCCGGACAGGCCATGCAGAATGCGAATCTGATGCTTGGATTCGACGAGACGCTAGGGCTCCCAACGTGACGCGAGTGGTGAAGATTGGCGGTCGCGCACAAGATGATCCGCATTTGTCGTCGACGCTCGCTGCCGCTGCACAGGCCGCGTTAGGCGCCGGCAACGCGCTGTGTATTGTGCACGGCGGCGGAGACGAAGTGTCGGCGTTGCAACGGCGACTGGGACTGGAGCCGCAGTTTCGGAATGGCCGGCGTGTGACCAGCACTGAAGATTTGGAAATAGTTCGCATGGTGCTTTCCGGGACCATCAACAAACGTCTGGTGGCCGCCCTGGTGTCACATGGCACACGTGCGGTTGGTATCTCCGGAGAGGACGGGCTCTTGTTCACTGCCCACGTGACGAATGGTGCAATCATGGGACGCGTGGGTGGTGCGGTCACCGTTGATGCGACCATCGTGCGACTGCTCTTCGGCGCCGGTTTCGTTCCGGTGATATCCCCATTGGCACGGGATGGCGGTGATTCGGCGGGCGCCGGACTTAACGTGAATGGGGACGATGCGGCGGCGGCGCTTGCGTCGTCACTTGGTGCCGATGAACTCGTGCTCGTCGCTGATGTACCCGGCGTGATCGAAGACGGGGCAGTGATCCCCCGGCTCGACGCGACTGGCATCCAAGGGCTTATCGCACGTGGCGTTGCTGCGGGCGGAATGGTGGCGAAGCTCGAAGCAGGACTTGCCGCGCTGCGAGGTGGTGTTGCAGCGGTTCGAATATCGGCCCTTGACGGTATCACGGATCGTGCCGTCGGAACACAACTTGTGCTTTCACTTCCAGCGACTCGAGGTGCAATATGACGCCGGCGACCTCTGCTCCTCCCGCCTCGGATGCGTTGCTTGGCGTGTACCGTCGCGCGCCCATGGAGTTCGTGCGCGGAGCCGGTGTCGAATTGTTTGATGCAGACGGGCGAGCCTATCTCGATTTTGTTGCCGGCATTGCTGTCAATGCATTGGGGTACAGTGACGCTGGCCTGGAACGTGCGATGCGCGAGGCGATTGATGGCGGTCTCGTGCACGTGTCGAACCTCTATCGCACGGCACCAGGGGAACGGTTGGCGGAAAAACTTATTGAACGGACCTTTGCCGATCGGGTGTTCTTTTGCAACTCGGGTGCTGAAGCAAATGAAGGCGCATTCAAGATGGTTCGGCGATGGGCGCGTACGACGGGCGGGACCGCGAAACATGAGATTATCGCGTTGCGGGGCGCGTTTCACGGGCGGTTGTTTGGCACATTGGCTGCCACGGACCGTCCATCGTATCGCGCGCCATTTCGTCCCCTCGCCGGCGGCATTTCCATCATCGAACGCGATCTGGGAGAAATCGACGCGGCGTTGAATGCCGAGACCGTTGCGGCGGTGATCGTTGAACCGGTGCAGGGTGAGGGTGGAGTGCGGGTGCTTGACGGTGAATTTCTACGCGCTCTTCGCGAAATGACCCGCACCCGCGGCATCGCCCTGATTCTCGATGAGATTCAATGCGGATATGGGCGCACCGGCACCTTTTTCGCACACGAACAACTCGGATTCACACCCGACGTACTCACCGTTGCGAAGCCAATGGCTGGAGGTTTGCCGATGGGTGCGATACTCGCCACGCAAGCTATCGGGCAGACGTTGCAGCCCGGCGACCATGGGACAACGTTCGGTGGCGGACCGTTTGTATCGTCCGTGGCTCTGCACGTGTTCGACCGGCTGAGCGATCCAGGATTGCTGGCAAGCGTCTCAATTAACGGCGCCTGGCTCGGAGAGGCACTGCAGCAATTGGCCGCTGCCTCACCGAAAATTCGGGCGGTGCGGGGGATCGGTTATATGTGGGGGATTGATGTCGTTGATCCGGCGAAAGACATCGTGGCCCGAGCACTTGACCTTGGCTTGTTGATCTGCTCTGCCGGGGACCACACGCTGCGCCTCCTCCCGCCACTAGTGATGGAACGGGCTGAACTGGAGCGGGGAGTCAAGCTATTGTCCGAGGCGGTCGGCTAGGGCGGTTATGTTGGCTGGAGCAGGTTTTCTGATGGGGTGCCTCTAGCGGGTCGCTGGGGCGCCCCTTCATCGTTCCGCAAGCGATGTAGCCGGTTCATTACCTACTTAAACGGTCACCAATTTTCATGCGTCACCAAATTCGGATCGTCACGCTAGCGGTGGGTCTCCTCACGGTCAATGCAGCGGCGCAGGCGCCACGGCAAACGCACGGCGCACCGCCCGCATTGGTTGTGTTTATCACTATTGATCAGATGCGTGCGGATTATTTCGCACGCTTTGGCAAGCAACTCTCCGGCGGACTGAAACGCTTGCATGATGGCGGGGCCTTCTTCGCACAGGGCTTTCAAGATCATGGTATCACCGAAACAGCACCCGGCCATGCGTCGGTCATGTCGGGCCGGTTTCCGGTGCACACCGGAATTGTGATGAACAGTCAGGGCGTGAACCAGCGCGGCGTACCGTTAATTGGCGCGGCCGATCTCGGTGCGTCGCCGGCGCGATTTATCGGTACAACACTCACCGATTGGATGCGCACCGCCGATCCGGCGACGCGCGTGCTATCTGCATCCCGGAAAGATCGCGGTGCAATCCTGCCGATCGGTCGGACGAAAGCGGACGTCTATTGGTACGCATCATCGAACGGAACATTCACGACGAGCCGTTACTACGCAGATACGCTGCCCACATGGGTGCAACGCTTTAACGCGCAAAAGATTGTTCAATCGCACATTGGCACCGCGTGGACTCCGCTCAGGGAGTCAGCCGCTTATCGGGAGCCCGACAGCGTTGCCATCGAAAACAATGGCCACGACTACTATTTCCCGCATCAGTTCCGCGATTCGTCGGCGACCAGAACGTTCGTCGAGTTTCCATGGATGGATGAGATGACCGCGGCATTTGTCCTGGCCGGTGCGCGAGAAATGCAATTGGGTGAAAGCCGATCGCGCACAGACCTCTTGGCCGTCTCGTTTTCGACGCTCGACGCCATTGGACACCGCTTCGGACCCGACTCGAAAGAATTACACGATCACATCCTTCGTCTCGATGTGCTTCTCGGTGCGTTTCTCGATTCGCTCGACGCCAGAGTAGGGAAAGGACGGTATGTCGTCGCACTAACGGGCGATCACGGCATGAGTCCGTTTCCGACACTCAAATCGCCGAACTATCCGAATGGTGAAGCGAAAATCGTTCCGGTCGATGTGATCTGGCAGAATTTTCTGATGCGGCTCAAGGCCTTGGGTGTCGACAGCACCGCTCTCGCACTCGACGATGGCGTTGTGTTCTTGAACAAACAGGACGTATTCACGAAAGCCGGTGTGAATGCCGACTCGGCGTTTGCCGGCTTTGGTGTAGAGGTGCTTCGGCTTCAAGGCGTGCAACGTGCCGATCTCATCACGACGATTGCCAAAGCGGACACCGTTCACGATACCATCGCACGGCGCTGGTTGCATATGTTCACGCCCGATGGGCCAGCGCGGTTGATCGTCTCACTCACGCCATACAGTTATTGGCTATCGAAGACCTATGCAACGCACGGATCGCCAAACGATCCGGACGCCAACGTGCCGATCCTCTTTTGGGGTGCTGGCGTGAAGCGCGGACAATATTCGACGATGGTACGCACCGTGGACATGGCACCGACACTTGCGGCGATCTTGCATATCACGCCGATGGAAAAACTCGATGGGCATATACTGAAGCAGGTGGTTCGGTGATGCCAGCTTTCACAGAATGAAGAAGTCACCGCACGCCGCGCTCCATCACGCGCTAGACGAGGCACAGTTTGGCTTCGCCAGAACGCTGGATCTGCGTACGGCGTTGCCGACGGGCGCCGAAGCGGTACGCCGGGCGGAGCCGTGGTTGCGGGAGCGCCAAGTGGCCAATGCGGGAACCGTTTTGGTCATCACTGGACGGGGCAATGGCAGCGCTGACGGAGTTCCGGTCGTGCGCAATTCCATTCGAAAATTACTAACGGCACTGAAGCGGAAAGGTGTTGTTGCCGAAGTCCGGGAACATACGCCAGGTTCGTACGAAGTTACCCTCGCATCTTTTCGGACGATGTTCGAAGCGCCGCGCCGGTCGCGCGACCATTCGGCCGCCCTGCGCGCCGACCCGACCGCACTCGCGGCGCTCGATGTGGCAACGCGTGATGCTCTTCGTCAGTTGGCGGAGAACTCGCTCGATTTGCTTGGCGCACCGCGCACAGAACCGTTTATCCGTGACGAGATGACTCGCCAGTTTGCGTTGCTTTCGAGCGCTATCGCGTTCGACGAAACAGATCGCGAAAGCCGATTGCAATTTCTGATTACATCGGCGCAGCATGCGTTCGACGAACACGACTGACGTCTTCCCCCCGACCCCCGAATTCGATGCCGAAAGAACCTGCGGTTATGGAATTGCGCCCGCTCGGCCGCACCGGCCGCGCCACATCCATTCTGTCATTGAGCACCCGACGGCTCGCGGGCGCCGGCCAGAAAGAAGCCGTGCGCGTGGTCCAGGAGGCCATTGACCACGGCGTGAATCTGATCGAGCTGGGCTGGGAATTCGGCGAGGGTCGCACCGAACGCTGGCTCGGTCTTGCCCTTAAAGATGGATACCGGGAGCGGGTGACGCTCGTATGGCAGTGCGGTGCCCATGTTCGCGACTACAAAATGGCAATGAAACAGGTGGATGAGTCGCTAGGGCGTCTCAAGACCGATATTCTCGACGTGTGGTCATTTAACGAAGTGATTTACGACAATGATCCGGACTGGATGTACGATCACGGCGGTCTCGATGCCGCCCAGGAAGCGCGAGAGCAGGGGAAGACGCGATGGATTGCGTTTGGCGGGCACAAGTCTCCGCACATACATGTGAAGTTGTTGCAACGCGGATTTGCCTGGGATGCGATGATGATGCCGCTGAATCCCTTCGACGCCACCTTTCGATCGTTTGAAAAACAAGTGTTGCCGGAAGCGGTGCGCCGAGGGATTGCGGTCATCGCGACGAAGCCAATCGCCGGTGGTGCGATTGCCAACTCGCGCGTTGTAAAACCGGAAGAGGCGCTCCGATACTGTTTCTCGCTTCCCGTCAGCTCAGTGCTGTGCGGGATGGAGAGTTTGGCGATACTCAAAAAAAATCTGAAATTGGCGTCCGACTTCAAACCATTCCATGCCGGTGAAATGGATGCGTTGCGACAAAAAGCACGCGGTGTCGCTGGCGACGGCCGTTTTGAGCGATACAAGACGACGCAGGAGTTCGACGGTCAGCCAGGTCGGGTGGCTCACGGATATCTCAAGTAGGATGACCTTCGCACCAAATCGGATGCAGGTCGACCGAAGACAGAAGGGGCGCCGCCGGTGAATTCGGTGATTGCCTTTGTCGCGTTTGCTGTCGCGTGGTGGATAATTCGGAGCGCTATTGCGCGCCGTGAGGAGCGAAATTTCATCGTTGCGTACCCACGTGACCGTGATGGAATTATTGTGGGTGCCGAGCCGATCGTGCTGACGGGAACGCGGGGAGGAGCCGTGCTGCTGTTGCATGGTTACAATGATTCGCCGCAGTCCCTGGCGTCGGTCGCCCGCGCCTTGCATGCTCGCGGATGGAGTGTGCACGTGCCGCTCCTTCCTGGGCATGGACGGACGTTGCGCATCTTTGCCGAATCGCGTGCCGAAGGTTGGGTGTACGCAGGACGAACGCATTTGAATGAACTACAAGCGTCCCATTCCGAGGTTGCCGTCGGCGGACTATCAATGGGCGGCGCCATCGCGATGGTGCTTGCCGCGAAACACCCTGACGTCCGTGCCGTGGTGGCGTTTGCGCCGTATTTACACGCGTCAATGCCGCTGCGACTACTGCGCCTGCTCGCGCCGATCGCCGCATTGGGCGCACGCTATTTGGCGTCCGGTGGTGGCCGATCGGTCCATGACCCCGTCGCATCCGACGCGATGATTGCCTATCGCCGATCGACTCCACGATTGCTTATCGAGCTCGATCGAATTGTACGCATGGCGCGGACAGCGTTGCCGCGAGTCTTCCAGCCGGTACTCGTAATTCAATCCCGCGAAGACAATCGAATTCCTCCCGCGTCGGCGGCGGAATCTTTTGATAGCATCGGATCTCGAGACAAGACGCTGCACTGGACGTCCGGCAATGGACACGTGGTGACGGTGGATTATGGTCACGAGGCACTTGAACAAATGGCGGCTGATTGGCTTGAGACGCGTCTCGCCTAGCTGCGAACGGAGTCCGCGTTACGGTAACGTCGGAAGTGCCCGAGTCTCACCGGGTGCGAGCACCCAAAGTTGGTTCGCGGCATGCCGGCCGGCCGACCATCGGGCGCGCAGTCGGACCGGCGGCTCGTCGACTGGTTCGTCCGTGAGCGCGAACGTGCCCCAATGCATCGCGATCATCACCGGTGCCGAATGGGCTTGGCGCGCGGCCATCGCTTCGTAGGCGACAACCGCCTCCTCGGGATCGAGATGTACGGGACGCATGAACCAGCGCGGGTCGTAGGCACCAATAGGCAGTAGCACTGCATGGAATGGGCCGCACTGCTCGGCGATTGTTGCAAAATCCGGATGTAATGCCGTGTCACCGGCGAAATAGATCCGAAATTCTCCGACGGTGAGTACCCAGCCACACCACAGTGTGCTGTTTCGGCCGGTAAGCGACCTGCCGGAAAAGTGCCGCGCCGGAACACAGGTCACGTGCGCGGGGCCGAGGGTCGCGCTTTCGTACCAGTCGTATTCGAGGATATCCGTAACACCGTGCGCGCGCGCCAACGCTCCAACTCCCAGCGGAACATGCCAAGCCGCCCGCGGAAAGCGGTCCACGAGTTTCCGCACCGTGCCGATGTCGAAATGATCGTAGTGGTCGTGTGACTGGAGCACGAGGTCAATGGGCGGCAGTGCGTCGAGCGCCACACCCGGCGGCATCAACCGTCGCGGTCCAGCGAACGGCACGGGTGATGCGCGGTCGCCCCACATGGGATCCGTGAGGATGTTGAGGCCGCCCATCTGGAGCAAAAAGGAGGAATGTCCGATCCAGGTCACGCGGCATTCATTTGCATTTGCTCGCGGTTGGCGAATCTCTGGTTCGCAATTCGCAATTGATACGCCGCGCGATGGCGCGCCGAATCGGCCGTGCCGTCGGCCGTGCCGAGCGCGGTCGAGTATCCATCGAAACAGGCTGCCAAATCCGTGCTCGGTGGGACCCGGCCACGGATTGCGAAAGCGTCCCTCTGGTGTATGGTGCGGGGCTCGCGTGACATTATTCACCATCGACGATGATAGTGGACATACACGTCCGGTTCCAGCAGCGCGGTCCCGTAGCTTGGCGTCGTGAGGGCGTCTAGATTTCCTGCATGGCATTGCTCACGTGTGCGCGCTGCGGCAAAGAGAAAGAGGCATTTGACCGGGCACCATTCCCAGGCGCGATCGGTGCGCGGATTCTCGAGGGCACGTGCCGAGACTGCTGGGGGGACTGGCTCAAACAGCAGACGATGTTGATCAATCACTACGGCTTAAACGTGATGGATCCACAAGCCAGACAATTCCTAATGCGGAACATGGAAGCATTTCTGTTTCGTCAGGGCGCTCAAGATGATGTGGATACGACGAAACAGGGCACGATTACCCACTGACGCGTTGGAAAATGGTCGGCGCTTGACATTAGTATTGATTTGATACTAATTACCGATCTCATGCGCGCCCGTGTTTCTGCGCCTTTGCGCGCCCGCCGATCGTCTGCTGTCTCGCTCGATATCGTGATCTGTACCCCACACGGCCGCCGCCTCGCCGTGCTGTTGGTACCGGGTGGACCGTCCATGCGCGAACGCTGGATGTTGCCGTGGACGACGCTGACCGATGCAGCCGCCCTCGATGAAACCGCCGTCACCGCCGCCGCGTCCGCCGGTGGCGTGCGACCGGCATGGGTCGAACAAATAGGCGCGTTCGGTGACGGGAAGCGCCACCCTTCTACAGCGACCGTCTCGCTCGCGTATGTGGCGGTCACGCCGGAGCGTCAGCGCGCGCTGCCCGCCGGCGCCAAATGGTTTGAGGTTGACGCACTACCGCCGGTTGCCCCGCGCCAACGCACGATGATCGAGACGGCCGTTGTCACCCTGCGGGTTCGGATGGATTCGTCGCCCATCGCGTTCCGCCTGCTGGCCCCGACGTTCACGCTGACCGAGTTGCAGGAAGTGTACGAACTGCTGTTGGGTCGCCGAGTGCATAAGGCAAGCTTTCGCCGGTCATTGCAGGCGGCGTGGCTCGTGGAGCCGATGGACGAATGGCGCAGCGAAGGACGCGGGCGTCCCGCTCAGCTCTACCGGTATGCCCCCAGAAAGCGGCGTGGCGGCCGTCGCGGCGTCCGGTTCGAACTGCTCGGCGGCTAATCGCTTCAGATTGAGACAGAACAGTGACACCAATTCCTGTCTCGAGGTATTAGTATTAGTTGCAATGTGTACCTAACGTCAAAAGGAGGAGCACACATGCTCGCCTACCTGGACGCGCTGGTCGCTGCAGTATCCCGACAGGACACACGGGAAATCGAACGATTGCTTGCGCATCCGCTTGCCCGCATCCTGACCCGCGAAGCGTGCGGTGAGGCGCAACTGGCAGCCGGCGGCACGAGGTCGGCTGTCCCGCTCAGACTGTTGCAACTCAGGCATCAGACCGCCCAGCTACTGGGCGACCGCGTTACCGTCGCCGAGGCCGTGGAGTTTCGCTATGTCGCGCTGCCGCTCGCACCACAGCCGCAACGTCCGATGGAACGCCGCGCGCCAGCCCGGCAAATGGAGCTGCCGCTATCGGCGTAGCCGGCCAATGGCCTCGAACGGTGTGTTTAGTAACGGGTACTCGCGCCAGTGTTCATAATCGAAATGCCACCACTCTGACGGGTTCACCGTAAAACCCTGCCGTTCCATTACCCGCCGTAACAAATCGCGCGTCCACCGTTGCAAGGCCGTCCCGCCAGGAAAGTGAGCGTACGAGCGCTCCGAAAATTCGTCGTAGCCGCCGGTCATCCGAACCGCAGCCCCGGTAGACAGTTCATACAGTGTGAGATCGACCGCTGCGCCACGATTGTGTTTGGACCCCGTGGCCGGATTCGCAACGAAGCCGCGCTCGGCGCCGGTGGTCGCGTCCCAGAACATGCGGGTCACGTACCACGGACGATACGCATCGTGAATCAGCAAGCCAAAACCATACGCCGCCAATGACCGATGCGCTCGAATCAGCGCTTCGGCGGCGGGCCGCTGTAAAAACGCGCGGGCCGACGAGTACATCGGAGCCCCCATAAAGTTGTTTGCGGTGGCGTATCGGATGTCGAGCTTGACGCCGTGCTCGAGTCCGGCCACGTCAGTAAGGTCACTGCGAAGATGGTGGCCACTCTCCACCGGCGGTTGTTCGGCCAACGCCAGGCGGCGCAGCACGTCGACGGGCTGCGCAGGAACAATTCGAAAAGTGACGCCTTCCGCCGTGCCGACGGATCGCCTCGGAAATCGCTGAGTATCGAGCTGGAGCGCTATAGGTCGACCGGCCGAATCCCTGGCGAACGAACTGACGGCGATTTGAACTTCGGCGGGGTAGTGCATTGCGAAGAGCCGTCCCCCGCGCTCGAGTACGATGATCGTATCGGCACCCGCACCGTATTCGCCGACCAACGCCGCGAGCTCCGCCGTCGCTGGCAACGGACGAATGCGACTTGGATCATCCAAGGTGAGCTGTGGCGCCGCTGCGCGGGCGTTCGGCAATGGATTGGCCGGGCGCTGCGCGTCGAGCGGAAGACTGATTGTCAGGAATCCAGCTAGTAATAGAACCCGGCCGCAGGCTGGAATTGCCAGCCTACGGCTAACGACTTGGGATGTAACGGGCTCGGCTACGCTCGCCGAAGTCAAACAGTTACGCGGCGCCGGCGATGTACCGGGCGAAGCGGCCACAGTTTAGGCACTTGAGCGTGACATGGCAACGTGGAGCAGGTGGGAACTCCCCTGGGTCGCGCTCAATTGCGCCGGAGCAGGAGGGACAGGAGAGTGGTGTACCATTGCGGTCGTTAGCAATGAGATTCAATGCCTGGGCCGGATTGTACGAGGCCGGGCGTGGTTTGCGCATGCAGTCTCCAGATGTGAATAGCCGGTGCGACGACACACACACCGTCATTTGAGCTGACCTGAAACTAACCAATTTTGGCCCAAATTCGAAGGGCTGGAGCCCCGATTTTTAGCGAAATTCTGTCCAATCGACGGTATTTCTAACCGGACAGGACCGGCAATTGCCGAATTTTGGCCTTCCACTCGGCAGGACCGCTCTCGTGGACGTTATTTCCGGCCGAATCGACGGCGACCGTAACGGGCATATCCTCGACTGTAAATTCGTAAATTGCCTCCATTCCCATGTCCTCGAATGCGATACAGCGTGAACCGCGAATGGCTTTCGATACCAGGTATGCGGCACCGCCGACCGCCATCAGGTACGCGGCTTTGTGGTGCCGGATTGCTTCGAGGCCAAGCGGGCCGCGTTCGGCTTTGCCAATCATCGCGATCAGGCCCGTTTTTTCAAGCATCATTTCGGTGAACTTGTCCATACGGGTCGCCGTTGTCGGGCCGGCGGGCCCAACCACTTCATCGCGCACGGGATCAACCGGGCCAACGTAGTAAATCACGCGATTCGTAAAGTCGACCCCCGGGGGAAGATCCTGACCGCTTGCGAATAAATCGGCAATACGCTTGTGGGCGGCATCGCGGCCGGTCAACAGTTTGCCGGTAAGCAACAGCCGCTCACCCGCCCGCCAGGTTGCTACTTCATCGCGATTAAGCGTATCCAAATTAACGCATCGCGCATTGCGGTCCGGTGCCCACGTCACGTCCGGCCAGTCTTCAAGTTTCGGGACGGGGAGACGTGCGACCCCGGAGCCATCAAGTGTGAAATGTGCGTGGCGCGTGGCCGCACAATTTGGAATCATGGCCACGGGTTTAGACGCAGCGTGCGTTGGGTAATCGAGGATTTTTACATCGAGAACGGTTGAGAGCCCGCCAAGACCCTGTGCACCGATGCCAAGTGCGTTGACCTTGTCGAACAGTTCGATGCGCAGTTCTTCGATGCTACTGCGGGGGCCGCGGGCTTTTAATTGCGTCATGTCGATGTGATCCATTAGCGATTCCTTCGCGAGGAGCATCGCTTTTTCCGCCGAGCCGCCTATACCGATGCCAAGCATCCCTGGCGGGCACCAGCCCGCACCCATTGTTGGCACGGTTTTGAGGACCCAATCGACGATGGAATCACTGGGGTTCAGCATAACGAACTTTGTTTTGTTTTCCGATCCGCCACCCTTCGCGGCTATTCGGATTTCGACAGCATCGCCGGGCACGATGTCGTAATGGATCACCGCCGGAGTATTGTCTCTGGTGTTCTTCCGGCCAAACGCCGGATCGGCCACGATAGAAGCGCGTAAGACATTGTCGGGCTGCAAATAGGCGCGACGCACGCCCTCGTTCACCATGTCCGTCACGGAAAGTGTCGTATCCCACCGGACGTTCATCCCGACCTTCACGAACACGACAACAATTCCCGTGTCCTGGCAGATGGGCCGATGTCCTTCGGCACACATCCGGGAATTGGTCAGGATCTGGGCGATCGCATCTTTGGCCGCAGGGGATTGTTCCTTTTCGTACGCATCACCCAACGCCGTGATGTAGTCGAGTGGATGAAAATACGAGATGTGTTGTAAGGCGTCCTGAATGGACTGAATGAAATCTGATTGCTTGATCACAGTCACAGCATGGTCCTTGGAAGGCTACTAACCAAGTTAATCGATCGATGCGTGAATTATTCTGTCCGGGCGGTCGAGGCGGCGAATTGACTGAATTCCGAGCGCTGGCCCTATTGCCAAAAGCGCAAAGGCCCAGGGCCATCCGGCATAGCGCACGAGCGGTGGCACAATCTGAATCGTGGCGGTGGTCAACAAGAATCCAAGAGAGGTTTGCAGCGTAAGCGCTGTACCGACGGCGTGCGGCGGCACGCTTTCCGTGACGAGTACGCTGAACTGGGCACTATCGGCGATAATAAAAAACCCCCATACCAGCGCGATGGGTGCCAAGATCCACAGGGGTCGGCCAAACGCCAGCCCGACCAATGCACAGCAGGCGCCGCTGATGGCCATTGCCCGCATGACCAGCAGTTCGCGTCCAATGCGATCGGAGATGAGGCCTCCCCAAATACAGCCGGCACCACCAACTGCGATGACACCGAACGAGAGCGCAGCGATGGCGGGTGACGCCGGCGCAGTGAGCGCGTGGGCGTCGCCAATAACACTTGCCGCAATAAATGCCGGAATCCAGGTCCAGTATGAATAGAGTTCGGCCATATGGCCAAGGTATCCGCCCGTGGCGAGCCGCCAGCGACGGGTGCGGAACACATCGCCAACGAGTGTCCATGAAAATGGGCGCGACGGAAACGCGAAAGGTCCGTCGCGATACATGGTGAAGACCAACAGCGCTGCGCTCAATGCGGAAGCGGACGCCAGCAGTGTGATCGCCTCTACCGTGGCGCCGGGAACGGCGTGGGCGAGATAGGGACCAGCCTTGCCGATCGTGAGCGCGCCAACCACCGTGCCTACCGCCAAACCTCTCCGGGCGCGGAACCAGGTTGCGGCCATTTTCATTGCTGGTGGATACACGCCCGCGAGTGCCGCACCGGTAACAAAACGGCTGATAAAAATGATGGGCAACGTGCTGCTGAAGGCCAGTGGCAGGTTCGCGAACGCACCGAGGAGGGCAGCCCCCGCGAAAAACCGGCGCGCTGGAAAGACGTCCGCGAGGTTGAGCAGTGCTGAACCGGCAGTACCAAAAACAAATCCAATTTGCACCGCCGTGGTCAGCGCAGCGACACCCGAGCCGGAGAGTTGAAATCTCGCCTGCAGTTGCGGCGCCATGGCACTACCAGCGAACCAGAGTGACATCCCGAGCAATTCGGCGAGTGCGAGCAGGGCGAGCATCCGCCACCGTCCCGGCGTCGCTTCATCGGCACCCGCGGGGACGGTGACTGAATTCACGTTGTCGGAGCGCGGAGTACGAGCCATCGCTGTGCATAGCGAAACTCGCGCAACGCGAGCGAACGCAGCGGTTCACTGATCGCGGTGAGCGATGCGTAATCGGCCACATGGCGATCGGCACTTCGCGTGAATGTCGCGACAGCGCCTGGAAAACGCGCGGCGAGATCTTCGCCCAAATGCTCATGCGTTTGTTCGTGCAACTCGACAAGCATATCGCATGCCGCCAATGCCGGTGTGCGTTGCGGGTTAAGCAGGATGTCCTCATAGCCTTCGCAGTCGCAGATAATCAGCGCCCGGCCGCGGGTGAGGACGGCGGCTAACGAGTCCGGATTGGCTTCTCCATGGACATGGACGCGCCGATCCACGCCATTGTCCTTTGCGAGCTGCACCGTATTCCAGCGTGCCATGACATCCGTATCGAACGCGTCGATTCTCGCCGTCGGCACGGATCGTGCGCATCCGACGGCGTAGTAACCTTCGGCCGATCCAATCACGATGATTCGGTCCGGCGCCCGTTGTAACAGGTCATCAACAACCGGATGCAATTCAGATTCGTAACTGCCAACGAGCTTACCGAGGGCTGACGCATCGCCCCAGCGAGGCGCATACACCATGCCGCGAAATGGGCCTTCGGCGACCGTTTGGCCGTAGGTGAGTTGCCATTGCCGCATCGCGTCACGGCCGCCGCCGATCTGTGCGAGACGCGCGGCGTGCGCTCGATGGCGCAGCATCCGAAGCTGTTCGATCGCCCCGGCGATTAATCCCACTCGTGCCGGCGCCGCCAAACGCGCCGGTCGAGACGCCAAGCACGCCGAACGGAAAACTCTTCGTCGCCGGGAAAGAGTTCAGCATCGGTCATGGCGTCAGTAAAATTATTGCCGTTGGCGCTCGCTTGATCCGCCCAGTGCAGCAACTCGGCTTCGAGCGTCAATGGCCGCACCGCGGCGCCATGCTCGGGGATGCCGTGATGCGATTGAATGAAGTGTTGCAACTCGAGTTCTTGCGTCTCGGTCAGCGTACCGGCGGGAAGCGTACGCAAACGCCGGTCGAGCATTAGTGATCCAAGGACGACGTGCTGTAGGAGATGCCCGGCCCGCGTGAACTCGAATCCCGCGGCGGTGATCGCGTATGTCTCCACCTTGCCGATATCGTGAAGGAGTGCACCGGCGGTCACGAGATCGACATCACCATGCATGGTTTTTACGGCACCGCGGGCGATGGTGGCCACCTCAACCACGTGCAGCAACAATCCACCAAGCACGGCGTGATGGCCGCGGGGGGCGCCTGGGGTGCGCTCGAACGCGGCGCGGAACGCGTCGTCTGCGAAAAACAAATCCACGACGGTGCGCAGTTTCGGCGATCGAATTGCCCCGCGCCATTTATCGATTTGTTCCCAGAGTGCCGGCGGGGTGACGCTGGCACTTGGCAGAAATTCGTCAAGGTTTGTCGCCGATGAGGCAACGATGCGTGGCGGCGCGGTCAGCTTGAGTTGTCGCTTGTTTTGATAGGTCTCAATGGTACCGATGACCTGAACAATGCTGCCGGGCTTCACGGCAGTGATGCCGGGAAGTTCCTCTTTCCAAATATTGGCGGCAATTTGTCCGGTTGCATTGCCGAGCTGGAGAATGGCAAACGGATCGCCATTCTTCGTTGTTTTGTCTTCGCGGGCGCGCACCATCAACTCGTGCTGCACCCGATCTCCTGCTTTTAGTGCTGCAATGTCCAGCATCTTTTCCGTGGCTAAGGCTTCCAATCTGCGATAAAAACGTTGGTCTCGTGCGGCAATGCGGCAAACCGATTTGACGCCCAAATAATCTTTTTCCCATCCGGACTGAACATCGGGAAGCCATCGAATTGCAGGTTTGTTGTCACTTGTTCGAGATGACTACCGTCGAGCTGAATCAGGTACAGGTCGAAATTGCCGCTGTGCGGATCCTTGTAGTTCGATGAAAAAATGAGCCGTTTACCGTCCGGTGTCCAACTTGGTCCAAAGTTTGCGCCGCCCAGATGTGTGATCTGGTGCTGGTCGCTTCCGTCAGCATTCATCATCCAC
>JANYBD010000054.1 GCA_025360995.1 Gemmatimonadota bacterium | reverse complement strand
TCGCCGGCGACCCGTGCGACATACACGGCGTCGGCACCATACATCACCAGTCCCAGCAGGGCGACGAGGAGCGTCCCACCTATTGGCAGGAGCAGCGACGCGCTCGCATTGACCAGGATATAGAGCGCGGCAAATCCTGATACGGCTCCGCCGGTCACATGTACAACGGCAGTGACGATCAGCAGATCGGCGACGAGATGACCGTAAAAGAACCCCTCTGTGAGCGGGCGCTGATTAACTTCCGTCCACACGAACGACGCGGTCGTGAAGACAATCGCGAAGAAAAAGCAGAGCGTCGCGACAAAGGTTTTGTCGCTTGGCGCGTCTTTCCATGTGGTTAACGCAGCGATAAGAATGACGGTCGCAATCGACAGACGTGCGACGTAGAGCCAGGGGATTAATCGCCGGGGCTCGAGTGCTGCGAGTACGGTTCGATCTGGCCGTGACAGGAATTTGAGCAACTGCCCTCTGGCGTATTGCAAAACGCAATGCGTTAAGACTGTGCGCAAGCGTTGCGTTTTGCAATAGCAACCTGGCTTGGAGGAATATGGACGGAAGCGCTCTAAGCGGGCTTCGCATCAATGGTAGCGTCGTCATTCCATTGACGGAACTCGTGGTGCGCGCCACCAAAAGCAGCGGGCCTGGCGGACAGCACGTCAATACTTCGTCCACAAGAGTCGAAGTGGTATGGAACGTCCGCACGTCATCGGCGCTGACCGACACCCAGCGGTTTCGGGCGCTCACCATGCTAGCCACGCGCGTGGACAGCGAAGGAAATATCCGGGTCGTCGCCAGTGACACGCGCAGCCAGCGACAAAATCGGAACCTCGCTGAAGAACGGCTCGCCGAAATGGTGCGGCGCTCGCTCGTTGTGCCAAAAGTGCGTCGTCGAACCAAGCCCACTCGTTCGTCGGTGGAAAACCGACTCACCGAAAAGAAGCGTCGAGCCGGGAAAAAGCGCGATCGCCGTTCGCAAGGCGACGACTAAATGTTAGTTCCAAAAATTCTTACGACGCTCAAAGGCTACAATCGACAACAGGCGATTGCCGACATCACCGCGGGCGTTGTCGTGGGCATCGTCGCATTACCGTTGGCGATTGCCTTCGCCATTGCCAGCGGGCTCGGCCCACAAGCCGGGCTCTACACGGCGATCATCGCCGGATTTCTCATTTCGGCGCTCGGCGGTTCACGCGTCCAGATTGGCGGTCCGACCGGCGCGTTCGTGGTCATCGTTTATGGCATCGTCCAACATTACGGTGTGGGCGGCCTCACCGTGGCGACGATGATGGCCGGCGTCATTCTCATCGTGCTAGGCGTCGCTAAACTTGGCGGCGCCATCAAGTTCATTCCGTATCCCGTTGTGACGGGATTCACCAGCGGAATCGCGATAATTATTTTCAGCGGCCAACTGCGCGATTTCTTCGGCCTGCAGATGACCATGGTGCCGGCAGAGTTCGTCGCGAAAATTGCCGCGTACGCCGAGCATGCCGGATCGGTAAACTTCTCTGCATTGGCGATCGGTGCATTGACGTTGATGATCGTGGTTTATTGGCCGCGGGTCACGACAAAAGTGCCGTCACCATTTGTCGCGCTAGTAGTCACGACGCTGCTGGCTCAGCTCCTGCACCTGCCGCTCGAATCGATCGGCTCGCGGTTCGGCAATATTGACGCATCGTTCCCCGCCCCGCATTGGCCGGCCGTGCAACTCGCCGACATCTCACGGCTTGTCGCGCCGGCGTTTACGATCGCTATGCTCGCCGGTATCGAGTCGTTGCTTTCCGCAGTCGTCGCCGACGGCATGATCGGCAGTCGGCATCGGTCCAACATGGAGCTGGTGGCGCAGGGCATCGCGAATATCGTGACGCCGCTGTTCGGCGGCATTCCGGCCACGGGTGCGATCGCCCGCACGGCCACGAACATTAAAGCGGGTGGGCGAACCCCGATCGCCGGCATCGTGCACGCGGTCACGTTGCTGATGATCACGCTGTTCTTTGGCAAGTGGGCGTCGCTCATTCCGATGGCCACGCTAGCCGGCATTCTGGTGGTGGTCGCGTACCATATGAGTGAATGGCGCACCTTTCGCGCATTGCTGGCGGCACCACGCGGAGATGTGGCGGTGTTGCTGGTGACATTCTCACTGACGGTGTTCGTCGACCTCACCGTCGCGCTGGGTGTGGGAATGGTGCTCGCCTCGTTCCTCTTTATGCGGAAGATGGCAGAGACCACGCATGTCACTGCCGTGACAGATTTATTCGCCGACGACGGTCCGGACATCGAGGAGTTGGGAACGGCGCGGCCGACTATTCCACCGGGCGTTGAAGTGTATGAAATCGATGGTCCGTTCTTTTTTGGCGCCGCCGAGAAATTCAAAGAAACCATGGCATCGATGTCCCGACCGCCAAAGGTGCTCATCTTGCGAATGCGCAAGGTTGGCCTGCTCGACGCGACGGGTCTCGCGCTTATCGGCGATCTGGCACGGAAGGGCCGTGCCGGCGGCCCGGCGCTCGTGCTCTCCGACTTGCACTCGCAACCGATGGTCGCGCTGACCAAATCCGGATTGCTCGACGTGGTGGGCGAAGACAATTGCGTGGGCGGGATCGACGACGCACTCGACCGGGCGCGCGCGCTGACCGCTCGCCCTTGATTGCCATCCCGATTATTGCGGGGCTTTTACTAACGCTTTGACCGCATCGGGAGCGACGAATGCAGCGGCTGTGACAGTGTCGAATTCCACTGATGCGATGTTCATCGTCACTTCGACCGGACCGCCCTTGACGGTGGTTTTCGTCGCAAGTTTTACTCCGCCAAAGTCTTTGTAATCGCTCAAGATCTGCGTGGCTGTGATCTTGCCGGCGGGCGATTCGACATCACGCGTGGTGCCCGCAGCAAAGCCGGTCGCGGCGTCGAAGTATTCAAAGGTTTCTGTCCCGTCGAGCAATACCACTTTCACTTTATAGCATTTCCGGCCATCGAAATCGGCGAGCTCGACCGTTTCGGCGCTCTTGTACTTTGCCGCATCGTGAAAGCCGCTGAAGAAGTCGGCTTGCGTCTTCATGGCTTTTGCCTGGTCGCCACTGACGATTGAGGCGTTCCCCATTTGCATCTGCCACGCCGTTGTGCCATCAAAACCGGT
>JANYBD010000270.1 GCA_025360995.1 Gemmatimonadota bacterium | reverse complement strand
ACGCGGCGGTGCCGCGTGTGACCATCCGATGGTCCAGAGCGATACGTTCTGCGCACGTCCCGCAGAAACGGCACCAGGCGCGTCGGCTGCTGGTGCGGGTGGTGGCCGCGGCCGCGGCAACGCTCCGGAGTCCGCAGCGGTGACGAAGATTTTTGACATCATGGGCGTGAAGGCGCCAGGTGGTGCCGGTGGCCGAGGTAATGCGGGCGGCGGCGGACGGGGCGGTGCCGCGGGAATCGTTGGCACTGGTGACTATCTCGTGTCGCTGACGGTCGGTACCCAGACGTACAAGCAGGTGCTGCACATCGAGCGGGTGAGCGGCGTTGATGACGCGCCGAATCCGTTTGGCGGTGACAACGCGGATCACGATGGTGCGCGTTCCGTCAGGGCAAAGGCGAAAGCGCACTAGCTGGTTTCTTGCTATTCGCAAAAGGTCCGGTGCGCTCTGTTTGCGTACCGGACTTTTTGTGTGCGGTCGGGCCTGATGGTTGCGCGGACTGGTCAGTGCACCGGCTTCATTGGGGAGGGCACTCAGTAGCTGTCGTACTTCGTTTTTTTTGTGTGCCACGCGAATCGCGCGTGAGGCGATTCGCGCGGCAGACATGGCTCCCGTCAGAACGAATAGGCACACAAGCGCCGCATAGCCAACATGGGTCCCCGACACCGCCCGTCCACGATCAGGTGTATCTCCCACCAAAGCAACGAACCCCAAAAGCAGCACAGATTTGTGCTAGGTTTAAGCTATGACTGAACCGTTGCTCAACCCGCGCGACATCACGTTCCAGCTCTATGAAGTCGTGGACGCTGAGTCGCTGACCACGCGCCCCCGATTCGCCGACTACACCCGCGAAACCTTCGACGCCGTGCTCGACACCGCCCGCGGTATCGCCACCGAACATTTCGCGCCGCATCAAAAACGGAACGACACTGAAGAACCGCGTTTTGAAAATGGCGGTGCCGTACTCAATCCCGACGTGAAGGCCGCGTTTGCCGTGTACGCCGAGAGTGGGCTGTTGGCCGCCACACACGACGCCGAGATCGGCGGTATGCAGCTGCCGCACACGATCGCCACCGTTGCCATCGCCCATTTTGAGGCGGCGAATATTGGAACGGCGAGTTATCCGTTGCTCACGACCGGGGCGGCAAATCTCATTGCTGTATTCGGCTCACCGGAACAGAAAGAGCGCTTTCTCGCGCCGATGCTGAGCGGCAAGTTCACCGGGACAATGGCGCTCACCGAGCCCGAGGCGGGGTCGTCGCTGAGCGATATTCTGACGACAGCGACTCCCAATGGCACCGGCTCCTACAACATTGCCGGCACAAAAATGTGGATCTCTGGTGGCGATCACGAGATCGCCGAGAATATCGTGCATCTGGTGTTGGCGCGAGTGGCCGGAGCGCCGGCTGGCGTGAAAGGCATTTCGTTGTTCATTGTGCCGAAGCGATTAGTTGGTGCCGATGGCGCCGTTGGGGCGCTCAACAACGTGAAACTGGCTGGACTCATTCACAAAATGGGATGGCGCGGAACAACAAGCTGCATTTTGAATTTCGGCGAGACCGGGCCATCGGTTGGCTATCTCGTGGGTGAGCCGCACAAAGGGCTCCTCTACATGTTTCATATGATGAACGAAGCCCGCATTGGCGTGGGGCGAGCCGCGATGGCGATGAGCTATCGCGCGTATTTGTACTCGCTGGCCTATGCCCATACCCGACGCCAGGGGCGTGCACCCGGCGAGAGAAATCCGGGCCGGCCAGCGGTGCCGATCATCGAGCACCCTGACGTACGACGCATGCTCTTGATGCAAAAAGCGACCGTCGAGGGCGCATTATCACTCATCATCGAGTGTGCGCGTCTTGTTGACGAACAGGAGACGGCACCCGACGAAGCAGCGCGAACCCGCGCCAAGCGGTTGCTCGATGTCCTGACGCCGGTCGCTAAATCGTGGCCGTCATCGGCCGGTCAGGACGCGATATCAAACGCCATGCAGGTACTCGGCGGGTACGGATATGCGCGTGAGTACGGCGTGGAACAGCTGTATCGCGACAACCGGCTCAATCAGATTCACGAAGGCACGAACGGCATTCAAGCAATTGACTTGCTGGGGCGGAAGGTCACGCAGGAGAACGGGGCATCATTTGCTGCCTTGGTGGATTGCATTCGTGAGACGATCGCGGCCACAAGCCTGGATGTCGCGGAACTCGCGGAAGCCATGCGGGCGGGAGTGGTGCGCATGGTGGAGACTACGCAATTGCTCGTCCGCGCGGCGACCGAAGGCGACCCGGCTCTCGCGCTCGCGAATGCGAGCGTCTATCTCGATCTCGTGAGCCGCACCGTGGTCGCGTGGCTTTGGCTGCGGCAGGCCGATACGGCCGCGCGGGCGCTGGCACGTGGCGCGTCCGATGCT
>JANYBD010000241.1 GCA_025360995.1 Gemmatimonadota bacterium | reverse complement strand
ATACGCGTTGGTGACGCCGGGAATTTCTACCGGATACTGAAAGGCAAGGAAGACGCCCTTCTGGGCGCGCTCTTCGGCGGGCATCTCGACCAGGTCGACGCCATTGTAGAGAATGGAGCCGGAGGTGACGCTGTACCCGGGGTGACCGGCAATGACTTGGGCGAGGGTGCTTTTGCCGGAGCCGTTGGGGCCCATGATGGCGTGAACTTCACCGGCATTTACCGAGAGGGAAATACCCTTCAGAATTTCCTTATCGCCAACATTGGCGTGGAGATTATCGATCTTCAGCACTGATTTCACTTCCTATGGTTAGCCGACAGAACCTTCAAGCGTGATGCCCAGCAACTGCTGTGCTTCGAGCGCGAACTCCATTGGGAGCTCTTTGAATACTTCGCGGCAAAAGCCGCTGACGATTAATGAAATAGCCTGTTCGGCGCTCAGGCCGCGCTGCTTGCAATAAAAAATCTGGTCTTCGCCGATCTTGCTGGTACTGGCTTCGTGCTCGAGGGTCGCAGTGTTGTTGGCGACCTCGATATACGGAAAGGTGTGCGCGCCGCATTTGTTACCGACGAGCATGGAGTCGCACTGGGTGTAGTTCCTGGCACCATGGGCCTTCGGGAGAATTTTCACCTGACCGCGGTACGAGTTCTGCCCTTGCCCGGCGCTGATGCCTTTCGAGATGATCGTGCTTTTGGTGTTGCGGCCGATGTGGATCATCTTCGTGCCGGTGTCGGCCTGTTGATGGTTGTTCACGACGGCCACGGAATAGAACTCCCCCGTGGAGTTATCGCCCTGGAGAATGACGCTCGGATATTTCCAGGTGATCGCCGAGCCGGTTTCGACCTGCGTCCAGGAAATCTTGGAATTTGTCATCGCCTTGCCGCGTTTGGTGACGAAGTTGTAGATGCCACCCCGCCCGTCTTTGTCGCCGGCATACCAGTTTTGCACGGTCGAGTATTTCACCGTGGCATTGTCGAGTGCGACGATTTCGACGACCGCAGCGTGGAGTTGATTCGTGTCGCGCTTTGGCGCGGTGCATCCTTCGAGGTAGCTGACATAAGCGCCTTCGTCGGCGACGATCAGCGTGCGCTCGAACTGCCCAGTTTCGGCGGCATTGATTCTGAAATACGTGGAGAGTTCAATGGGGCAACGCACGCCCTTGGGGATGTAGCAAAAGGAGCCGTCGGAGAAGACAGCTGAGTTGAGTGCGGCGAAGAAATTGTCGCTGTACGGAACCACCGATCCCAGGTATTTCTGTACAAGATCGGGGTGACTAGCGACGGCTTCACTGAACGAGCAGAACACCACTCCGTACTGGGCGAGTTCGGCTTTCATCGTCGTGCCGACGGAGACGGAGTCGAAAATTGCATCGACCGCGACGCCGTTTAGGCGCTTTTGTTCAGAGAGGGAAATGCCGAGTTTGTCGTAGACCTTGAGCAGCTCAGGATCGACGTCATCGAGCGACTGAAGCGGCTTGACGCTTTTCGGAGCAGAGTAGTAGCGCGTTGCCTGGTAATCGATGGGCGGATATTTGACATTTGACCAGTGGGGCTCGGTCATCGTCTGCCAGCGGCGGAACGCTTTTAGGCGCCAATCGAGGAGCCATTGAGGTTCATTCTTTTTTTGCGAAATCACGCGCACGACATCTTCATTCAATCCCGGTGGGATCGTGTCGGACGCGATGTCGCTGGTAAAGCCATATGCATAATCCTTATTGACTAAGGATTCGATTGAGGCGGCCACGGTAGAGCTCCATTGTATTGCTACTTAACGATGCAAAAACGGTGACTACTTACACTAAATTAGGTGTGTGCGTTTCCCGCAGAGTGCAGACTTTAAATATAAGCAGAGTAATTTACTCGACTTACTTTGTGAACACAACGAAATGGGTGACTTCACGCCGATTCAGCGAGCTCGGCCCATCTCGTGTATCCACAATGCCGGCATTTTACCGGTCGTGTGGAAAATGACGTTATTTTGTGATAAACATACGTTTATAATACAGACGTAACTCACAGTCACATACTCATTAACAGTGGTCTAAATGCAAGAAGTAATACTGGCGTGGTCTGGTGGCAAAGATTGCACTTTTGCACTCCAAACACTACAGAATGACCCAGAATTCGAACCCGTCGGGCTGCTGACTACCGTCACCAGCGACTACGACCGAATCTCAATGCACGGCGTTCGGACTTCACTGATCAGGACGCAGGCAAAATCGCTGGGGCTGCCACTGATCGAGGCCCTTATTCCAGCCAAGAGTGATAACGAATCCTACGAGCGTGCGATGGCCATCGCGCTCGATGAGATTCGCGTCAGCTTTCCGCGGGTAAAGCACCTCGCATTCGGCGATCTATTTCTTGAGGACGTGCGCGCCTATAGGCAGAAACAGCTGAGCGACACGGGCTTCACACCACTATTCCCTCTGTGGGGGCTGAATACGAGAACGCTCGCAGAGCGCTTCATTGCCGATGGATTCGAAGCGGTCGCGGTGTGCATAGACACCAAACAGATCGACGGCTCGTTCGCCGGGCGGAACTTCGATCGCCAATTCGTTAGTGACCTAATAGCACCCGCGGATCCGTGCGGAGAAAATGGCGAGTTCCACACCTTCGTTACCGACGGGCCAATCTTCAGCGAACCCGTGGCATGCAGCATTGGCGAGCGAGTATTGCGCGACGCACGCTTCCTTTACTGTGATCTCGTTCCAGTAACGTTGTGATCCACCGCACACGCGCAACCAGCCGCTAGACCACAGCCATTAACGCTCCACGCACTGTAACGTCTTACTGGAATCGAGGCCAAACTGGCTTCTCAAAGAATTCCAGGAGGCAAGAATGAAATCATTCAATCGCAGTTCTATCGCACTCGCTCTCGCGGCGATCTTCGCCGTTTCAGCAACTGCACTGTGCGCCCAAGGCACGGGACAGACGCCGCCTACCACAACTTCCGGTGAGCGGCACCGGGTCCCCGCCGACTCGGCACAGCGGGCTGCGCTACAAGCGCATCAGAACGCAGTGAAGGTGGAACGGAAATCACTCGCGGCGCAGGTGAAAGCCGGAACGCTCACTAAGGCGCAGGCGCACGACCAGATGCATGCGTGGAAAAGCGCGAACAAAATGACCAGGAAACCAAGGAAACCGTAGCGGGTACTGAGCAAAGATCAGCGCGCTCGGGTGGGAGCGCTGCTGTGGGACACACGGGAGTTTCGTGTGATCCGCGAGCGTCGCAGCGGGTTCATCGTTGCGGCGCTCGGTCTTTTAACCAAGGCTGACCATTGCGCGCTGGCGCCGAGTGCGGCATCGTTGCGCCCAATTACACGTCTTCTTTCGATGGGAGCACTACATGCAGTTCCTCGTGGAGCTGTGGATTCCAATTCTCGTTTCAGTCGGACTCTGCTTCATTGGTTCGGCGGCGAGTTGGATGCTGCTTCCGTTCCATCGACACGAATGGCGCCGCCTGCCAACAGAACCCAGCGTGCTCGACGCCCTTCGGCAGGACATGCCGTCGCCGGGACGATACAATTTTCCATTTACCATGGATGGACAGAACTCCAACCGCGCAGATCTGAAGGCGTCATTAGAGAAAGGGCCGATTGGATTTCTCACGATCGCGCGTCCCGGCGTGACACCCATGTGGATGATGCTTGGCCAAATGATCGTGTTCTATATGACCGTCACGACCCTTACGGCCTATGTGGCCTGGGCGTCGCTACGAATTAACTCGCCGTATGCCGCTGTGTTCAAACTGGTCGGGATCGTTTCAGCGATGGCATACGTGATGGGGTCGGCACCTGAGTCGATCTGGTATGCGCGACCGTGGCGACACTGGGTCGTTCAGGCACTCGAAGGAATCGCGTTTGGAGCGGTGACCGGCGCAGTATTTGCGTGGCTGTGGCCCTAAGCGCGATCACTTCTCCTCGAGAAGATCCTGCTGGGTATCAATGTCCCGCAATACGCCAACATCGCGGACCTCTACTTCGTGCACGCGCACGGGCTCAACATGTACCACGGCTCGCGCGCCACCATCGGCCACTGACATCAGCTCCACCCAAACATCTCGGTGAAAATAGGTCGGGTGCCCTCGGTGCCCATCGAATTTCGGTACCACGATTGGTGCGACCGTGCGACGCGCGGCATCGAGCACCGCCAACACACTCTCAAGTTCGACGAAGGGATGATCCACGGGCCAGAGCAGCGCCGCAGTGACCGGCGTATTGAGTAGCTGCCCAAGGCCCAAACGCACGCTGACAATTTGCTCCGAGTCGGCTCTGTTATTTATCACGACTCGAACTCCGTCGGGTGCTGCTACATCCGGCGGGAGGACCGCGACAATCGGATCGAGTCCGGCATTCCTCGCCGTCTCAACGATGGCGTCAAGAAAGCGGCGACCATCAGGGAGGAGTGCGATCGCCTTCGGACCGCCAAAGCGTTTGCCCGCACCGCTACCCACAATCACTACGCCGACGGCGTTCGCGCGAATTGCACCGGTCATCTGCGGAGCCCTGTTGTTTCGCGCCGCGCCTTGTTCACGCCCGCGAGAGGTCGTGCATCGCCCGCTTCAGGAGTGCTCCGGCCTGCTGAACCTTGTATCCGTTTTTCGAAAGGGGTTCAGCATCGTATAACGCCCGCTCGGCGAGGGCCTCCACGCTTTCGTCATCGAGTTCACCACTTGCGACGTCCTGCTCGACAGACGGATTGACTCGATACGGCCCTGGAGCAACTCCGCCGAGTACTAGGCGAACTTCACCATCGGTGCGTTTCACGGCAGCGATGGATACGAGCGCAAAATCCCAAGCGCCGCGTTGCATCAACTTGGTGTACTGCTGCGTGCCACCGGCTGCTGATTCCGGCAAGAGTATGGCACTGATGATTTCGCCGTGTGCCAGTGCCGTTTCACGAAGTGGATTTTGTGACGCGCCGTCGAACAACTCAGCGATTGGCACCGTTCGAGTTGTGCCACCGGCGCCGGAAATTTCGATCGTCGCATCGAGCGCGGTGAGCGCGACCGCCGGGTCGGACGGATGCACGGCGTAACAAGGGCCGGCATCAAGAATCGCATGGTATTGGTTTTCACCTTCAATGGCCGGACAGCCGGTTGCTCCGTTTTTAAAACACGACACACCTCGCCTGAAATACCAGCAGCGCGTGCGCTGTCCTAAGTTACCGCCAATCGTTCCCATATTTCGGAGCGCCGGGGTGCCGACCAACTGGGCGGCTTCGGCGAGCGCACTGAACGGGCGGCGAATCAACGGGTGGACAGCGACTTCAGCGATGCGCGCGGCTGAGCCGATGCGTAGCGTGCCGTCGGCGAGTGTCGAGATCTCGCGTGCGTTCGGAATGCGGCGCAAATCGACCAACAGATCGGGGTGGATGAGCCGCTCTTTGATGGTCACCAAGAGATCCGTGCCACCACCGAGTGGTACGGCATTCGGTGCGCTGAGCGCGGCGAGGGCCTCGACGGCCGAACTAGGACTCTCGTAAGCAAATGAATGCATTATCCATTCAAACTGGAGAGATGACGCAGGGAAAGCCACCGCATAGTTTCAAGTCATCTTGCGCGCCCCCCACTCGCCCTTCGTGATCACGTCGGTTTGTCTCGCCTTGGCTACTGCCTTGGGGAGCAGCTCGGCATTTGCGCAGGCGTCGAAGCCGATTGTGGCGGCCGCCCAGGTTAATCGCGCGCCACCGCGGCTCAGTCCGCTGGCGGACACTATCAGTAACTATCTGGTGTTTGCACCGCTCGGCGATGTTTGGTTTACCGCGTCGTCGCGTGGCAAGAGAATGCTGGTGGATATAGGGCGCGTGGACACTGAAGTCCGTCGGGATTCATCGCGCGCTGCAGCGTATCGCGAAGCGGTGGCAAAGCGTACGTCGGTGCCAATTGGTGCGAAGTTTCGGCTGCATACCAGTTGGGGCGTCGAAGAAGTCACGGCATCGGCCGTGGATAGTTGGAATGGCCGCATCGTGCTGCGGCTGACCGGATCGCCCCGGCTCGATTCTGCAGCGACCGGCAAGGCGACAGTGATAGCGACGGCGGAGCGAAGCGACAATACGGCTTCGGCAGTCACTGCAGGCGTGGACAGTTGCATCCGCGGTATTCCTTTCGACGCGGCATTGGCGGCGCGTGTGACTCAGGTGCGCGATTCACTAGTTCATGAACTGCGATCCGGCACCCAGCCGGCATACGAACGGTTGCAGCGAAAAATGTCGATCGCAACGTCGCAGGCTGCCGGATGCTTTGGAGCGGCGCGCGTCGCGCTGGCGGTGAGTTTGAAGGCTGGCAACGTGGAGTGGGTGCGCGAGAAGATCGTTTTGATCGAGCCCGGCGGAAAAGTGACGGGGATCAAAGTGAATGATTTCCGGTTTCGTGCGCATGATCTTTTGCTGGCGTTCGATGCGGACGGCGACGGCATCGACGATCTGGCGACGCGAGCGACCACCGAGCGAGCCGGAGCCACCACGGTGCTCGTGTTAGACCTCAAGGCGAAAAAACTCACGCGATTGACTGCAGGTTTTGCCTGGGAAGATCAGTAGCGCCGCTCCGGGCGGGTCAGTTCACGGTGAGGACGCCGACTTTGGTGGCGCCAGCGTGAAGACCACGTAATCTCCGAGTTTTTTCTGCGCGGTACCGTCGGCAGAATCGAGATCGGCAATAGGGACAAAACTGACGACGACGATCCTTTTGCCAGGGAGTTGGCGCTCGGCACGTTCAGCGGTCCCCATGCGAAAGTCGCTGTGAAAGCTGCCGTTCACGTGGACGACGAGTGCGCGCGGCGGAGCGGCGGCGTAGGCGATTGCGATCGATTCGCCCATCGTCTCGTCTTTCACGCATTGCGCGAAATAGACGCGTTCGAGAGTTGCTTTCTTTTCCTGTTCGGACTGAGTCTTAACCGGCGCACCGTGGCCGGACATATCGCCCATCATGCTGGCGAAACGATCGAAATAATCGTCGTGCGGGCAGTTGAATGCCCGCGCAACAAGGGCACGCTCGGCTGACGGCACCGAATCATTGATGCCGGCGAGCCCGCGGCGGGCGACCAGGCTCGCGAACCGACGCGGGACATTGCTCGCGATCACAGGCCAGTGGTAGCTCTTGGCGATTTCGACCATAGGCCGATAATCGGAGCGATAGCGCGGCCAGGGACGCGATGCTGCGAGAAAGTCTGATTCGGAGATGCGGCCGCCGAGGTACCCATCAAGTGATGATTGGGCGTCGCGTTCGAACATCTCCATTGCGAGGACGATGTTGCCGCGGCGTCGGGTAAGACCGGCCAGCGCGGCTGTTTCCAGCGCGTGGGTGATGGGGTCGTCGTGCTGCTCGCCGAGGAAAAGGACGTCGGCCGTGGTGGCGTCGGCGAGGAGTGATTCGAAATCGGTGAAGCGCTTGTGGCGGGTGTCATAGACTCGGTGAGCCGCATATGTGAGTGGGGCGGAGTCGGCTGAGGCGGTTTTAGGTGCGATTTGGCCGGTTGCGGTCGCCGTTGCTATGGCGATAATTATAACTGTGTTAATAAATTTTAAATGCATAAAATTGTGTTTAGGTATAATATTAGCTTGCAGTCTCATTCAATAAATCATATATTAAAAATAAGATCATTATTTTTTATCAACTATTAATGCACAATTACAGCACACCATTCCAATTGCTGAACGCGGCGGGCCTGAGCGGCTTCCGGTCCTATGAAGACGCGGCAATCACCATTGGGCGCCTCGATGCAACGGCCTGTTTGGCAACTCCTGGCCTGCGAGCCTTACTGGTGCTTCGCTGTGCGGCGCTCCCGCTCCGGGCAGGTCGAGAAGGAATGATCGCCTTGCTGCGGTCTGATCGCGAGGGGCAACTGTCGGTACAGTATGCGACACTGCTCGCTGGCGCGGCAAAAGCGCGAGGCGGAGTCGTTCCAACTTTGCACTGGATGTGTGAACAATTGGGAATTCCGAACGTTGCGGGCCGGGCGACGGATAGTCAGAGCGAAATATCGTCGACCATCGAGGGACTTCTTCAAGATTCTGGTGAACGGACGCCGCCGGTACTCAAGGTCGCAGCAGTTGCTGCAGCGCTCACCCGACTTGACCTGGAGGCGGGGCATCGAGTGGCGCTCATTGCGCTCGCGGCGGCGCTTCTGCTCTGTAAAGGTGGCGCAACCAGTGACACTTGGCTGACGCTCGCGCTGCCGATAGAGCTTTCGTTCGTGTCGGTTGACGAAAAAGAACGCGGTGCCTGGCTCACAAGCGCATTCGGTGCACTCGCCCGTGAGGGACGGGCAATCGAACGCGGATTGACGACCGCCGCGACACAAATCGCCGATGATGCCAGTGAGATTCGGCGCGCTTATGGTCGCGCCGCTATCTCCGCGCTCGAGTTGCACCGCCTGCTCGCGGATAAACTCGTGCTCACTCTTCCCGATGTCGCGCGCGCACTCGGCTTCACCGCCCCCACCGCCGGCGCAGCAATGGAACGCCTCGAGTCGCTCGGTATTGCCAGCGAAGTCACCGGTCAGCACCGCTCGAGAGAATTCGTTTACACTGCACTCGTCGACGCCTTCGCCCCTTAGGCGGCTCCGGTATGTGACGTCGCATCGGTTAATGCCGGCCCGACCGCAGCCCGTTCGAGCATAGACACCACTTCCTCGAGCGTCGTGTGGCCGCGGTCATGCGCATACCACTTCCGTTGTTCCTTGTAGCGGTCACTCTTCTCGCGCGCCTGCCCCTCGCCCTGCACCCAATGTTGTAACGCGGTGGGTCGAGGCCCCCACCATCCGTGCTTTACAAAATCCTTGTCGTAGGCAATGACCACGGGAATCGAGCGTGCCGTGCCGTTCGTAAGATGTGCTTCCATGATGTCGAGATTTTGATCGCGCGCGAGAATGCGCAGGTCGAGATTGCGCGCGCGGCTGGCGAGTTCGTCAATAAACGGCAGTGTGCTCACGGAGTCGCCGCACCAGTCTTCGCTGAGGACGAGCAGGTGCCAATCCCCGCCGATTGCCTCAACGCGGTCGACAAAACTTTGGTCGACCGTGGCGCGGATACGGATTGATTTCCAGAGATCGACATTCTTTTGGGCGGCGGCGACCATTTCATCGAACCGCCAGGCGGCTTCGTAGCGTGCTTTCATGCTATGAAGTTTAGCGATGCGGTCAATGGGCCTACGTTCGCTTTGTGTGCCCGCCTCGTGACCCCGGACCCTTCGGGGTCGTGTACCCGATAGAATGCCCCGCAACGCAATTTCTCTCATTCTGCTCCTCGCGGCCACGGCCTGCGCTCCGGCGCTGCAGCCGTTGCCGCCGATGCGGCCATTCCCAGAGCCGCCCGCCGAATCCCCACTGCCGTACGACACGCGTGAAGTTATGCCGGCGGAGTCACATAGTCGCGACGCCGATCTGGAAGAGCTCCACGCGCGGGGATTGATGGTTCCGGTGGCCGGAATCGGAGCGCGCAAAATTTCCGACACATTCACCGACGCTCGCGATGGCGCCCGCATTCACAACGCCGTCGACATTCTCGCCAAGCGCGGAACTCCGGTGCTCGCCGCTGACAATGGCACCATCATCAAAGTTGGCACTAACGCCCTCGGTGGGAACATTATCTGGGCGATGGACGAGCAAAAGCGGTTTGTGTACTACTATGCCCATCTCGATCACTATGTACGCGGTCTGCACGACGGCCAGCAAATCGTCCGCGGCGAGATGCTGGGGTATGTCGGGACAACCGGTAACGCGCCCAAGGATGTGCCGCATTTACATTTCCAGTTGCTTCGATTGAATCCGGGGACCCGCTATTCCGAAGGGCCGCCGATCAATCCGCTGCCATTTTTCACCACGACGAGTATGACGCGATGACAATGACGGGAAAGGAACGCGCGCTGTTGCGCGCTGACGCGAACAAGCTGCGGGCGACCGTCCATGTTGGTGCCGCAGGTTTAGGGCGCGCATTGGTGGCATCGGTCGATGATGCGCTGCGTACGCATGAGTTGGTAAAAGTGCAACTCACTAAACAAGTGGATGTGCCGGCCAGAGTGGCGGCGCGGCAACTCGCCGAAGCGACTGGCGCGGAAGTGATTCAAGTAATTGGGAAGACCACGACACTGTATCGCCACAATCCGGATTTGAAACGGAAGGCGGGCGCGCTCTCGCCCTGGAAGTAACTTGAGTCTGTCTAGCCCTTGGCCGCAGCGATCGCCGCGATCGCCGAGAGAACGCGCCACGGAGTAAGCGGGATTTCAAGAACTTCGATGCCGATCGCATCGGCCACGGCAGCAGCAATGGCTGGTGCAGTGGGGATTATCGCCGGCTCGGCGATTCCGCGAGCGCCCGTGTGATTCGCGTTGGCGTCGGAACCTGCGATGAACGACACCTCGATCGTCGGCACGTCCATCATCGTCGGGATTTTATAATCGTGCATCGTTGGGTTCATCACGATGCCGAGTCGCGGGTCGAGGATGCGCTCTTCGAAGAGGGCATATCCGAGCCCCTGAAGAATGCCCCCCTCCATTTGACTCGCTGCCAATAGTGGATTGATAATCCGTCCGGCGTCGTGCACGGCGACGATGCGCAACACGCGCACGATGCCGGTATCCAGATCTACCTCGACTTCGGCGAATTGCACACCAAAAGTATTAATCGCGGCATTCTCAGGATTGGGGCCACGTGAACCTTTACCGACGAGAACGACATTACCGAGCGCCGCGGTAACTTCGGCGAAGGTGAGTGAGCGGTCGGTATCGCGGACGACGATTCGTGAGTCGCGCGCTTCGAGTGTGTCAGGTGTGGTGTTGAGCATCGATGCAGCCGCGTCGAAGAGCTGATGTTGGGCGTCGATCGCGGCCATGCGTACCGCCGGACCAACGGACGCCGTAGTCATTGAGCCCCACGAGTTACCAGTGTATGGCAGCGATTGGGTATCGCCGATGATGCTTCGCACCGTTTTCAGTTGTGCGCCGAGCGACTCAGCCGCGATCTGGGCGAGAATGGTGCGTGAGCCGGTTCCGAGATCCTGGGTGCCGACGAGCACGTCGACAGTGGCGTCCTGATTAATTCTGACTTGTGCGTAACTTGGCGGACCGCCGCCCGTTGGCCAGATCTGTGCGGCAAGTCCACTGCCGCGACGCATGCGCGTTGCGGCTAAGGGTCTGGTAGTGGTGTTGGGCTTTGGCCAGCCGAAAATTCTCGCGCCGTGTTCGTAGCACTCCGGCAACTGATTCCCACTGTAGGAGCGATCTTTTCGCGGATCCCGTTTTGTGAAATTTTTCTTTCGCAGTGACAACGGATCGAGATGGAGTTTCCTCGCCAGCTCGTTCATTGCACTCTCCAACCCAAACGCGCCTTCGACGTAGCCCGGCCCTCGGAACGCCTGCATACCGCTGGCATTCACAAACGCGAACGTTTCTTCGGTATGCACATTTTTGCACGCGTAGAGTTCGTGGTAGATCTGCGCGGGCCCGCCTTCCCAGCCGGAAATGCCGAGTGGAACGTCGGCGATCATGCGTATCGCGGTGAGCGTGCCATTCTTTTTTGCACCGATCGTCACGCGCTGTGTGGTGGCCGGACGGTTGCCACTGTCGATCTGTTCGCCTTCGCGGTCGTTAATGCATCGGACGGCGCGTCCGGTGCGCTTCGCGAGAACGGCGGCGATGAATGTGTGAGCGCCGGCGCCGTTTTTCGCGCCGAAGCCACCACCCATATAATCCTTGATGACGCGCACGTTGGAGAGCGGCAGGTCTAGGGCGCGCGCAACATCGGCGCGCACGCGAAAAATTCCTTGCGTCGATTCCCACACCGTCAACCGATCACCTTCCCATTCGGCGGCAGCGCCATGTGGTTCGAGCGCCGTATGGAGCGCTACGGGCGTGTGGTAGACGCGCTCGATGACGATATCCGCAGCCGCGAGACCAGCAGTGACGTCGCCCCGCGTGACAATGAACGGGGCATTCGGATAGAGGTTGCCGCTGGACCGCACCTTCGGCGCGTTTGGCGCGGTCGCGCTTTCGAATGTGACTGCGAACGGGTCCGCGTCGTACTCGACGACGATGGCATGGATCGCACGAACAGCTGCGGCTTCGCTGGATGCACAGACGGCCGCCACGGGCTGACCGGCATATGCAATGCTGTTGGAGAAGAGCCGCGTTTTTGTCGGAGCGTCGCCGGGGCCAATCAGGTCGAAGACGCCTGGCAATTTCTTGGCAATCGTAGCGTCGAATGACCGAATTTTCCCGCGGGCAATCGGAGCGCGCAGGATTGCGGCGAACAACATACCGGGTCGGGTGATGTCCGCGGTATAGCGCGCACGGCCGGTGACTTTTTCGGCGGCGTCCATTCGCGGAATAGACGCCCCGACAATAGACAGTGCGCTGTCGGTGGTCCACGGTGCCGGATCGAACGCCGGCAGTTCGACGATACGCGTTTCACTCCGTCCCTCGATCTCGACGACGGTCGAGACGAAACGCGATTTTGACGGACCCTTTGGTTTACGGGGCATCGGTACGGAACTCCCCATTGGCGACGGCGCGAATCGCCGTGTGAATTTTTGGATACGTGCCGCAGCGGCAGAGGTTGCCGCTCATTGCCTCGCGGATGTCGGCATCGGTGGGCCGAGGATTCGCTGCCAATAGTGCGTGTGCGGCGACGATTTGCCCGGGCGTGCAGAACCCGCACTGCGCGGCATCGTGGGCGATAAATGCGCGTTGCAATGGTGCCAAGGTGTCGGGCTCGGCAATTCCCTCGATCGTGGTCACGGTCGCCCCTTCGCACGCCGCGCTCAGGGTAAGGCACGCGTAGACGATTTCGCCGTCGAGGAGTACGGTGCATGCCCCGCACTCGCCGCGGTCGCAGACGAGTTTGGTGCCCGTAAGCGCGAGCGAGTCGCGTAGCGATTCAAGGAGCGTTTCGGCGGATGCCGGGCGGAGTTCGTGCACACGCCCATTCACGGTCAAATGCATAACTGGAAATAGGCGAGCGGGGGGTGACGTGTCAAAGGCCCTCGGCGTCTTGTAGCGAGGTGCGGGGGGCGATAATCTTCCTATCCCACCTGCCAGACCGTTGAGCCCAGAGGATTGAACAAATGCCGTATGTGATTACCGAAGCCTGTAAAGACACCAAGGACCGGTCGTGCGTTGACGTGTGTCCGGTGGACTGCATTTATGAAGGGCCCGACCAGTTGTATATCCATCCCGATGAATGCATCGACTGCGGCGCCTGCGAACCGGAGTGCCCCGTCACGGCGATTTTTCCGGAAGAGGATGTTCCGGCGAACCAGAAGCAGTATGTGCAGATCAACCGCGCCGTGTTCACGAGCGCTGAGCCGCCCAAACGGCCGACGCGTTAAAAAACGCCGGCCGGAGTCAGGACCAGAAGCTCTTGGCCAGGAGCAGTACCGTGATGACCGCGTAAGTGACGAGTGTACTGCGTTCGCTCCGACGGGCCACGGCCCACTCCAGAGGCCCGGACTCCGGTTCTGATGGTGGTGCGGGGAACCAGCGCGGTGTCCGAGCCTTGTACTCCAGGTAGTGATTGCCGAACGTAGACTCGAGCACGCCCTCTTCGTAGCGCACGATCGCTGAATAGACGACGGCGAACATCGCGATGTTGACAAGCACAAACCAGTGTACGCCTGGGATGATCGAGAATCCGACCCATATGATGGCATTGGCGACGTAGAGAGGATTGCGCGTCCACGCGAACGGACCGTAGGTCACGAGCCTGTGCACCGTACGCGAGCGGCGTCGAGTTTCAGGGCCCGCTGCGGCAACTGCCCAGAGGCGGAGTGCGATACCGGCGGCGACGGCGGTGAGACCATTCAACCATGCGAGCAGGGGTATCGCTCCGTGATACAGCAGCGGTGCAATCAGGAACGGCAGTGGCAACCAACCGCGATGTCGAAAGCACCAGCCGCCTAGGCGGGCGGCTATAGCGCGTTCGGTCGGGCAGATGAATGTCGCGGAAGGTGGAGCGAGTGAAGTCATTGTGGATCAGGCCACAGAGAACGGCTGCGGCGGTAGCTAGATTGAGTAATCATGCAGGGTTCGTCTGCGGAAGCAGCACAATTAAAGGTGTTTGCGTGGCCCACGAAAGCTCAGCACAACCGATGGTGAAATACCTCGATACCAACGCGACAGTGGCCGCGTTTATCGAGTCGATCAGTCATGTCACTGAACTAGCGATCGACACCGAGGGTGCGAGCTTTCACAAATTTGTGGATCGCATCTACCTAATCCAACTCTCGACCCGGCAACAACACGCGATTGTCGACCCACTGGCGATTGATGCCCCCGCGGCTCTTGGACGCTTGTTGGAAGACCCCAAAGTCGAAGTCGTGTTCCACGACGCCGACTATGATTTGCGTCTGTTGCATCAGGATTACGGTTGGCAGGTCAGCAACATGTTCGACACGCGAATCGCCGCACAATTGCTCGGCATCACCGCGTTCGGGCTTGCGGCGTTGCTCGAACGCAACTTCGGCCTCAAGCTCGACAAGAAGCATCAGCGCGCCGATTGGTCGATGCGTCCGCTCACTCCCGGCATGCTGGACTACGCGGCCCAAGACACGATGCATCTGCTCGGCCTCAAGGATGGGCTTAAGCAGGAGCTCGAGAAAAAGGGGCGCTGGGCGTGGGCGAAAGAAGAATTTGTCCGCCTTGAAGGAACGCGCTGGGATCCGAATGAACCGGGCGGTGCGTTTCTTAAATTGAAAGGCGCGCGGGACCTGACGCGCCGCGAGCTTGCCCTGTTGCGCGAACTTGTGAACTGGCGCGATAGCGTGGCATTGCAACTCGATCGCGCGACCTTTCGCGTCGTGGCGAATGAAGTGTTGCTCGAGGCGGCGCACGCGGCGCCGAACACGCTTGAAGCGCTGGGTGCGATCAAGGGCATGCCGCGTGGAATTCTTGACCGCGCCGGGCGCGATGTGCTTGCTGCCGTGCAACGCGGGCTTGATGTCCCCGAGGCCGATCTGCCGAAATTTCCGCGCGCTACGCGTTTTGACAAAGATCCGGACTTCGACACGAAGGTCGGAAAACTCAAATCCGTGCGCGATGGTGCTGCGAAGCGTCTGGAACTCGATCCGGGCGTCCTTTGCTCGCGTGAGCGAATGGAGGCAATTGCCCGGGCGCTGCCGCGATCGCTGGAAGAGCTGGCGCCTATTCCAGGGTTGCGGAAGTGGCAGATCGCCGAGATGGGCGATGGGTTTGTGAAAGCCCTCAGCGAGTTCAAGCCGAAAAAAACGCTGCCGCAAACCTCTGAGTCGCCGTATCTGAACTAGCTGCGGTCAGAAACCCAGATAGGCGCGCACGCGTGGTTCGATCCGTTCGGGCGTCCACATTGGCGACCAGACAAGATTGATCGATGTGGCACCCACGCCCTCGAGCGTCTTCAACTGCTTCTCGGCGTCGCCCATAATCTCGGCGCCCGATGGACAGCCCGGTGAGGTAAGACTCATGTCCACATTCACGTCGTTACCGTCAACGCGAATGTCGTAAATGAGACCTAAGTCAACAATGTTGAGGTTCAGCTCCGGGTCCTTCACCCGACGCAGTGCGAGCTTCACCAGATCGACGGACAGGGCACCATCGGCTGGTGGCGTGGGAGCAACCACTGCTGCTGCCTCAGCCGGTGCTGCTGCGGTCTCTTCTGTTGCGATGGGCGGCTGTTCGTCGGGCAATTCGGGCTCCACAGGGATACCCGACAAATCTAATCGGTGCGGGCCTTCGTCGTGTTTTTTGGGTGGGCTTTTCCGGCTGAATGCTTCTTTTTCAGATGGGTTGTGCTGGCCGCCGACTTTTTCCTGCTGGTCAAGAAGGTTTTCGATTTTTTTGTCGAATTCAGCGGGGCTTTCTTGATTCCCCGGGCGGACGAGCCAGAGGTGCTGCGCGACGATCCTTTGGAACGCCGGGACCTGCTGGTGCGGACCGGCCGATTCCAGCCAACCGCCCGATCAGCCCGGAACGAGGTCGGCATTTCAGCGACCGCGAGATTTACATCGGTCACCGCAAGCGCGGCGGCATCCGCGAGATCGGCACGGACGTCGGCAATTACTTTCGCAGGGCGACGAGCCCGGGCGGCATGTACGCGGTTGGTGAGCAAAATGACAAACATCTCGCGGTCCGGATCGATCCACATTGACGTGCCGGTGAAACCGGTGTGACCGAACGCATTCGCAGAGAGATATGAGCCGGCGCCATGTTGCCCGTCGGCGACTTCCCAGCCGAGGGCGCGGGAGCCGGCGGCGCGGGTTGTGAAGAGGCGTACGGTGGAATCAGCGACAATGCGGATGCCGCCGTATGTGCCGCCATTGAGTAGCATTTGGGCGAATATGGCGAGGTCACTCGCCGTGCCGAACAGGCCAGCGTGTCCGGTGACGCCACCTTGGACATAGGCATTTTCGTCGTGCACCTGACCGCGGACGGGATAGCCACGCGGCGGTGACACTTCGGTGGGAGCGATGCGATAGACGAGCGAGTCAGCCGGCCGGAATTCGGTATTGTTCATGCCGAGAGGGCCGAACACCCGTTCCTGCAGGTACAAATCGAGAGCTGTGCCGCTGGCCTGCTCGACAACCATCCCGAGGATATCGGCGCCGATATCCGAGTACACGTATCCCGTGCCGGGTTTGTATTCGAGTGGCGTGTCAATCACCATTTGTTTTGCTTCTTCGGGCGAGTGGGCGTGACGCCATAACTCGCGGCCGGCCGGGAGCCCGCTACGATGCATCAGTAGTTGGCGAACCGTGACTTCGTCTTTCAGCCCGCCGGTGAATCCGGGCAGGTAGTGGGCGACTTTCTCGTCGAGGTCAATCCTGTGTTCGTCGAATAGGATCATCGCGGCGGTCGTGGTGCCGACGACTTTCGTGAGTGATGCGAGATCGTAAATGCTCTTGTCCGCCTCGACTTCGGGGCTATCAGAAGTCCAGCCAAGGTGGCCAAAGCCCTTTTGCCAGATGGTAGCGCCTTTGCGCCCGACGACTACGGCAGCACCAGGGTAGCCGCCGGCGGTGATGCCCCGCCGAATGACGCGGTCAATCGTTGCGAGTCGCTCGGCGCTCATACCCACGGCCTTAGGCGTCTTGACGGGAAGCCCGTCAGGATGGCCAGTAACGGCAGCGGCAAGCAGGAGAGCGATGATCAAGGCGATATCGCGGGCTTGGGACGGGGGAGGTACGCTTAGTGATCGACCAGAACTACGACGCTCTAAGGCATACGTCAAGACGAGCAACGAGTGTCTTAGGTCACTAATTCAGACAGCTCGGAGTGGGCTGGCGTTAGTTGCCCGCGTGAAGCAACCATTTTGCCCGGTACGAGTGACTAATTGAGCGAACCGGTATGACTATTTCTCCCCCCGCCGACCAGATCACGATTCGTCGCGCCATCAACGGCGACGAGAGTGCGTTGCGGGCCATTTGGAAGGCTCACGCGCCGCGCGTTGACGCGTTGGTGTTGCGATTGGTTGGTGACGCAGATCAGGCCGCCGATGTGGCGCAGGAAGTGTGGATTCAGATTTTTCGTGCGCTTCCGACGTATCGGGGCGATTCGCAGTTCTCGACCTGGGCGCACCGGATTGCTGTGAACCGCACGTTGAATGCGCTGCGATCATTGCGGCGGACGTCCAAGGCGGAAGTGGAGATTGAAGAAGACACATTGAGCGTAGAGCACGACGGCGACCGTTTGCTGCTCGCGCAAACGATCGACGAGGCGGTACAGAAACTTTCACCCGGCGCACGTTGCGTGTTTGTGTTGCATGACGTGGAAGGGTATACGCACGAAGAAATTGCGACGCAGCTCGGCATTACGTCGGGCGGGTCGAAATCCCAACTGTTCAAAGCGCGCGCGAGGCTTCGCCGGCTGCTCGCGCACCTGGCAGACGCAACCTCGCCGGCAAAGGAAAACGAAGACGATGTCGCATCTCAACTCTGAACGACTCGCGGCGCTGTCGGACGACACGCCCACGCCAGCTGAATCGGCGCATATCACGACGTGCGATGCGTGCACGGCGGAAATCGCGGCGTATCGTCGGCTGATGCGTATGGCGGTCGCTGCACAGTCGGACACCGCGAAACCCCTTTCGAACTTTGACGCCCTGTTGCCGCGTTTGCGCGCCGAAGGGCTTACTTCAGCACCGGCGCGTCATCGCGCGATTCGGGTATGGACTTCCCGCATTGCCGCGTCGCTGGTCTTGGTATCTGGCGGGGTGGTTGCCGGGCGCATGACTGCAACGAAGGAACTTCCTCTGTTGCCGAAGGGTGACGCGGTGGCAGTCGTGGCGGGAACGCCGGCGACGACGACGGTGCCGACCACGTTTAAGTCGGTAGACGATGCTGCTCTGGTACTGTCGGCATCGCAACAGTCGTATCAGAACGCGGCGGCGTTCATCGCCGCGCAAGACACGGCGTCGCATTTCGTGGGAATGAATCAGAACGCTTATCGGACGCGGTTGGTGGTCCTTGATCAGATGTTGGCCGCAACGCGCACAGGTTTGTATCAGGCGCCGCAGGATCCTGTGCTCAATCAAGCATTCCTCGCCACGCAAGGCGCGCGCGAAGCCACGATTCGCCAATACAGTCAAGTATTGCCGACCAAGCGACTGGAGCGGCAGTGATGCGCGCAATATTCAATTTCCGTGTGACGTCGGTCGCCGTGGCGCTGTTGATTTCGGCCGGTTCGACAAAGTCGGCAGAGGCGCAGCAAGCTCGGGTGACCGTGCGTCGCGACTCATCGGGGCGCGTCGACTCCTCGTACATGCGCGTAACGATCAATGGCGTGGCCATGGATCAGATGGTCAATGAGCTGCTCCATTCAAAGGCCATGGAGGAGATCACTGCTCGCGCGTTGCGTGAGGCCGCTGTGCATGATCCGGCGCGGCGTGATGAACTCCAGACGAAATTGTCCGAGCTCGCGCAGCGATCCGCGAGACTGATGTCGAATATCGAGTTACAGTGCACGCGCGGGGTTCCGGCGGCGGAAGGCTACATGGGCATCACCTACACCGATGTAACCGCGCCGGGGAGCGATGCCGTGGATCCACCGCCGGTGGAAGGCCGGCCAGTATTGATTTCGGTGGAACCGGGTTCGCCTGCTGCCAAAGCGGGATTGCGGCGGGGCGACGTGCTCTTCTCTGTGGGCGGCCAGGATTCGCGGCAGTCACTGCCCCTGGCCGCGATTTTGAAACCAGGCGCTCACGTGGTGGTGAAGTTCAAGCGCGATGGCGCGGCGAAAGACGTGACGGTGCACGTCGCGAAACGTCCGGATGGATATGGCTCGAGCACCTGTTTGGGCGTCGACGACTTGATTGGGCGGGAGCGTGAGGCCCCGATGGCCCGACTCTTTCGTACACCGCGGTTGCCGGGCAGCGGAGCGCCGCAAGCTGTGGTCATGTCACCCGAGATGCCGGCGATTGCCTGGCCGGGAAATTACGTTTTCTCAATGACGCCGGCGTTCGGTGGCGCATCTGTTGCGGGAGCAGTGATGCAGGTCGTGGATGACGACTGGCGCGATTTGCTCGGCGTCGAGAAAGGACTGGTGGTCGTAAACGTAGCGACCGGATCGCCGGCGAACGAGAGTGGTCTGCACAAAGGGGACGTGATTGTATCGGCGGACGATTCGCCGGTGTCAACCGTGCTGTCACTCCGTCGGCGGATGAACGCGGCGGACGGAAAATCGATCAAGTTACAGGTGGTGCGCAAAGGAAAAACACAAACGGTGACGTTGCGCTGGCAGTAACGCGGCGAACTATTTCTTGATGCCCTCGGGTGGCGCGACGCTCCCCGGGGGCAGTTTGTAAATAACCGATGCGGTGCGCAGATCTTCGGCGGAGAGATTGGTGACATGCACATGCGCCGACATGATATTGTCCGGGTTCGTGCTGTGATCAAGGCCGATCAGATGACCGACTTCGTGGAGGGCGATTGTCCGGATGGCTTCGCCGTCCAATGCCTGTCCGTTCGGTTGGTGGATGGCCAGTTCGATGTCAGCATCGACAATCCACCAGTACTGATCGCGCGCCCAATACGTCTTGCCGCTCGCCTCAGAAAATGAATGCACCCAACGCACCCGAACTTCGGCGGCGGTGGAATCCTCAATGAAAAGAAAGCGTAGCGGGACTCCGGCTGCGGCCCAGGTATAAAAGGCATCGCGAGCGCGGTTGCGAAAATCCGGCCAGAAATCCGCAAGGCGCGGACGGGATTGAATCCAGACCGTCACCGGGGTATCGCGACGGTTTTCCCAGCGCGCAATATGTCCAGCGCGCGCGACGAGAATCTCATCGAGATAGGTGACGCCCTTGGCTTCGGCGAGCAGGCTGGCGGTTCGCGCATAGTCCGGCGGCGGCGGCGGGGGGAGCGCCGAGCGCCGTACTCGGCCAAGAGTCATTCCCGTTGCTTCATTTTCTGCTGAGTCGAGTGCCGCGCGCGTCGATATCCTTGCGTGTGCCGGCACCGGAGCGCGCCAAATACTTACGCCGATCAACACGGCGAATGCCGCCAGCACGCCGCTCAGCCAAAACTCCGGCCGCCTCATGTGCCGCGATCCTTGTTGTCGAGAAATTCGATGACCGCACGAAAAAAGAGCTCTGGTTGTTCCCAGAACGGCATGTGGCCTGCGCCATCTATGCATAGCAACGTGGCGCGCGGAATAATAGATGCGGCCTCTGTCGCCAGGCGCGGTGGCAAAATGTCCTGCGTACCATGCACGATAAGTGTGGTCGCAGAAATTTTCTCGATCTGTTCGCGCCAATCGTAGCCGTCGCGGCGCAGGCGCGCGGCGACGGCTGCACCCGTCGCGCTAGCTTCGCGCGGAGGTGCGAAACCGCGGCCGAATTCACGATCCGCGAAATAGGCTGGATATATTGCGCGGCTGTATTCCGCATGTGTGGCGGGATCGTCGGCGTGCAGCGTGTATGGATCGAGTGCCGCTAGCGCGGCGCGGTCGGAGCCTTCAAGTCGCGCCAATGCATTTGCATGCAGCGACGCGACCCAATCATGTGTCGCGCCTACGGCATTCACGGTGACGAGTCTTCGTATTCCGGTCGCATCACGTTCGGCGGCGAGCATCGCGATGCCACCGCCCCAGGAATGGCCGAGCATGTCCCAGCGGGAAATGCCGAGCGCTTCGCGAATTGCCACCACATCGCCAGCATCGTATTCGATACGAGAGTTGCGCAATGCCGGGGGCGCCTCGGTCGCGCCGCGGCCGCGCTGGTCGTAAAGAATTACTTGTCGATTGATGGCGAGCGGGCTGAGCGCTGGCCATAACAGGGCGTGGCTGTAGAGCATGCCGCCATTCACGCACACGAGCGGCGGCGTACCGGCAACCTCCGGCGAGAGCCAGACGGCAAAATTCAAACCCCGCGCCCGGATGGTGCGGCGCTCCAAGCGCGGCGGACGCGGCAGCGATTTCCTGAACGATTCGAATCGCTGGCGTGTGGTTTCGTTCACGATGCGGGGGCCGCGCCGAATTGCTCGAGCGCCCAAGCGGCATGTTCGCGTACCAGAGGATCAGGGTCGTTCTGCACGGCATGCGTGAGCGCCGGAATTGACGCTTCGTCGCGCCGATTTCCCAGCGCGATGGCGGCGTTGCGGGCCAGGCCGCGACGTTTCGCACGGGTCATGGCGCTCTTGCCAAATCGAGCTCGCCATTGGGCATCGTCCAAAAGCAATAACTCGGCGGCGTCCGGAGAAACACGATCGGGATGCGGCGTAAGCGCAGGATCGGAACTGTCCCGTGAGAAGCGCACATTCCACGGGCAGACGTCCTGACAAATATCGCAACCGTAAATCAGTTCACCCATTTGCGATCGCAAGTCGAGCGGGATCGCGGTTTTGAGTTCAATCGTGAGATACGAAATACAGCGTCGGGCATCGAGTGTGCGTGGCGCTGTGAACGCGTGTGTTGGGCATGCATCGAGACATCGGGTGCAGCTGCCGCAGTGATCGGCGTCGAATGGTGCGTCGGAGGCGAGGTCGAGGTCGGTGAACAGGGCACCAATAAAGAAGAACGAGCCGAGTTTTGGATTGATCAGCGTGGTATTCTTGCCGAACCATCCGAGTCCGGCGCGCTGAGCGAGATCACGTTCGAGCACTGGGCCGGTATCGACGTACGCTCTGGTCCGCGCACCACTCTCCGCGGTGAGCCAGGCGCCGAGCGCGTCGAGTTTGTCCCAGAGCACACGGTGATAGTCATCGCTGCGAGCGTAACGGGCGATTGTGCCCGTGGGCTGTGTGCCGCCGTAATTCATTGCGACGACTACGGCGGTTCGCATCCCCGGTTCGGGGATAGACGAATCGGCCCGCAGTTCGACTGACCGTTCGAGATAGTGCATTTCACCGGCAAAACCGTCGGCGAGCCACTGGTTGAACGCGCTGGCCGTGGGAGCCGGGCCAAGGGTGGTAATGCCCGCAAGATCGAAGCCGAGCCCGTACGCCTGCGCTTTGAGCCGTGATTCGATGGTCACGCCGTGTTCTTTTGTCGCCCGGCCCAGCGCACATAGCGAATCACGTCCGCGACAGGCGGCACGGCGTGGTGATCACCATAGACAGTATGCATGCGCCACCGGACATAGGTCATGGCCGGGAGTGGGAGGAACGGCGGGTGGAAATACCAGCGGCGGGTGCGAAATCGCCACGTGACCCGAATTAAATCGATCGCAAGGGGCGGGTTAATTGCTGCCCGTATCGAAAGCTGGAATGCGAGGGAGAGCCAAGACATCGTCATGAAAGATCGTTGGCGGGAGCGCGGGCATCAACTCAGCCCAAGCCTGAAAACTCTTCGCGGCTTCCTTTCCTGTCTGAGGCTCCTCCGTCTACCTTTGAAGGATGTGGCTTCACCGAGTGATGCCGGCCATCAGCAATGTGGCCTGTCATACGTACTACCGGCTGACAACTGGTGGGGCGGAGCTGCCGCATGAGGGTCCCGTGTTGATTGTCGCGAACCACTCGAATTCGTTGATGGATCC
>JANYBD010000239.1 GCA_025360995.1 Gemmatimonadota bacterium | reverse complement strand
CCTGTCGGATCGGTTCCGTAGGCTTCCCAGTACACTCCGAGTTTTTCGTCGGCACGCACGCGATCACTGTTGAGCGCGTGAGGCGCCGCTTCTTCAGCCGATACGGGAGTTGATTCGTACGGTTTGAACATCAACAGATCTGAGAGCGTGACACGCGCATCTGGCATCACGAAATGCGAGAGTCCGTAGCGCGAGCGAGCGACAGTGTGATTGTCGGGCGCGGCAGCTTCGACACTCATTAACAACGGCCCCCATGGCGCCTTGACCGTAAGTGCGCCAGCACTGGCCGGTCCGCTCGCCCGTGTCACGAATTCGTGCGGTTCCGCGCCGACCGACATCACGACAAGGGCGGCGGTCACGAGAGTATTGTTGAACTCCCGGATAGACCGCCCATCGTAGGCCATCACGACGAGCGCGCTGTCGCCGCGGCGAAATGTCGCTTCTTGATGTTCAAGGGATTTGAATGTGCGTGCGTACACCGGCGCATATCTCGCTCGAACCGGCGGGTATTGGATTCCCCAGCTGGTCGTATCGGACATCGAGGGATTATCAAATACTGATGCCGATGGCATGATCCGATATGCAGGCATCGGTTCAATTCCGCCGGCACTGCCCCTCCCTCCCGAGGCGCCATTTCCTTGCGAACTGCCATTCCCATTCATACCGACACTGAACGTGAACCCGGCAACTGGACGCGCGGCGCCGGCGGCCCACGCCCGCGTCCATCCATAGCGCAACAGAATCTCCTGCTCATCGCCATCGAGCCCAAACTGATAGAGATTCTCAGCGTCTTCCAACAGCTGAATCATGGTTTCACGCGAGTAGTATTCCGTGCGCGAGTCGTTTCCGGCACGAGAGTAGAGTGTGCGGGACAAAAACCATAGGCGATCCTCAAACGCGACTCGCTTCGGATCGCCACAGCGAAACAGCCGATACGCTTTGCGGCTATCAGCGTCGATTAACAACGAAATGTCCCGAAACTGGCAGCCGCTGGCTTGGTCCATTTTCTCAATCGCAACGGCAAACGCGCTATCGGCGCTCGCGAATCGGCCCAGCATATGGAGTGCGAATCCGACCAACTGGTCACAGTACGGGCCGTGCTCAGTACAACCGCGCGCCGCCAGAAGCGCATCGTCGTAGCGTTCGATCTCCGAGTAATACCGCACGCGCTGTGAGGCCAGCCACGAATCTTCGGGATCGATCTTACCGAGCGAGTCGAACAGGGACAACATCCGCATACGCTCGCGACCGATGACGGGTGGCTCTCTTGGATACGGAGGGGTCAGCTCGTCGTACCAATAGCAAAGGCGCCCAACCTCCTCTTTGCACCCATGGAACGGGCCGGGAGGAAGCATCGGAAGATGCGCCCGACGAAAATCCTCAAAAAACTTCTGCTTGGCGCGTGCGATCTCGACGACGCTGACCGGCGTCGACAGCGGACGCGCACTGTCACGTAAGATTTGAGCACTGAGCGGCGTCAACGCCCAAAATGCCAACAGCGCGAGGCAGGCAGTCTTTCGCATCGATATCACTACACCACTTTCCCTGATCCGGTCACCGATGGGCCCGCCATTCAACAACGAGGCGGCGCCACCATCGGCATTGGCGCCGGTACGGCAGGAGATCCCTGCGCCGTCAGTGCTGCGTTGAGCGCTCCTAACTTTTTTGAAGCGAGTTCGTTCCAACGCACGACCGCAGCTTGCAAATCCGTGCACTTGTTCGCGTACGCGGCGAGCGCTCCGGCCCCCGGCGCCATGTCGCCGGTCGCCTGTGCATTGATCTGCCCCGCAAATGCATCGTTCAAGCCCACAAAGCTGGGCGGAGGCGCGGCTCCACCGCGCGGACCGCCTCGTACGCCGTCCGCAAGTATATCGAGCTCCGCATTCATCGCTGCGGCCGCGGTTGCAACGTCCGCCGGCGCGGCCGGACCGGACGCCTTGAGCACGGCGGCACGCAATGCGGTCGCCCGCTGACTGCCGTCCCAGGTTGTCCGCATGCCGTCATCGATTTTCATCAAAAGCGCATGCTGTGCGGCGATGTCGGCCGTTGTCGCCGGCGACGCGGGATCGCGGATCACGGATGCCTGCGTGGAATAACTCTGTCCATTCACCGTCAGCCGAAAGGTGTAGACGCCAACCGGAGCTAGCACCCCCTCAGGAGACGCCGGCGTTAATTCGGGGTTTGCATTGATTTCATAGCTATGCGTTACGGCTGGGGGTGCGTCGTGGCGCAGATCCCAGTACACGCGATTCAACCCGGCGGTCTTCGTCAATGTCGTTGGCTTCTCGACCCAGAAATTCGGATGCGGAGGCCGCGCTGCTTCTTTAACCGGTGCGATCGGCACACTCGAGAGGTGGCGGACCAACTTGCCCGTCGCATCCAGCACATCTATTGAAATCTCACCACTCGGCGACGATGCCAATGCATACGAGAGTGCCACACCGTCACGCGGGTTGAGTGCGTGCGGCACTTCGGGTGGGAATGGCGTGTTGTAGCCGACATTGCGTCGGGTGCGCATTGCGTCGCCTGGAGTGAATAGATGCACTGGCTCGGCGGCGACGGCAACGGTGAGCTGCCGCAAGACCGAGAAGTCGTCCAGAATGAAAATGCCGCGCCCATACGTTGACACCAACAGATCGTTGCCCTTGATCACAATGTCGGTGTACGACGTGTTCGGCAGATTGAACATCATCGACTGCCAGTGATCCCCGTCGTCAAACGAGACATACATCGCGCTCGCCGTACCAGCGAACAGCAAGCCCGCCTTCTTCGGGTCCGCACGAATCACATGCGCAAAGCTGCCGCTTGCCTGTTTGGTCTGCATGCCGTCAATAATCTTTGTCCACGTTTTACCGAAGTCGCGAGTGCGGTAAAAATACGGCGTGTAGTCGCCGGTCGAGTACAGATTGACCGCCGCATACGCGGTTCCCGCATCGTGATGCGATGCGTCGATGGCGACCAGCGCGCGCAAGGGATTCGGCAGTCCCGGGATTGACACATTGCTCCACGACTTGCCATGATCTTTCGTCATTTCGATTGTGCCGTTATTCGTGCTGACCCAAATCATTCCCGGGGCCACTGTGGAGGCGGAGATTGACTCGATTGCGCCGCGTGTGCCAGGAATCCGCGCTAATGTGTCAACGCCCGGCGCCACGCCGAAATCCGGACTAATTGTCGCCCAGTGCGCCCCGCCGTCAACCGTGGTCATTACATATTGAAAGCCGGTGATCAGCTCACGCGAATCCCACGGTGCCCATTCCAGAGGCTGTGATGACGTAGTCCGCAACTTGAGTGCTGGATCTTGGGCGGGACTGACGTTTACGGATTGTTCGCTGGGATAGGAAATCTTGATGATTCCATTCCCACTCGCGTACACGATGTTTGGATTC
>JANYBD010000220.1 GCA_025360995.1 Gemmatimonadota bacterium | reverse complement strand
GACCCTAAGTCAAGATTAGTGACGGTCTTTATTCGGGGGCGATTTCCGCACCTGGCCGGCAGTAGCGGCTGGCGACCGATGCCCTACTTTCCGATGTGACTTCCATTCTCCCATCGCCTGACGACATCCGCGCCGCCGCCGTCCGTATCTCCGGCGCGATCATTCGCACGCCGTTCTATCGCTCCGAGACCTTGACCGGGTTTTTGGGTGGTGATGTCTGGCTCAAAATGGAATGCGAGCAGCAAACTGGATCATTCAAGATTCGTGGCGCGACGAACGCACTCGCATCTCGTAGTGCCGATGAACTCGCCCACGGTGTAGTCGCCTCCAGCGCTGGCAACCACGGACTCGGCATCGCCACTGCCGCGCAAGCGCTCGGTGTGGCGGCGACCATTTTCGTCCCGCGTACCGCACCGGCCGTAAAGCGTGACGCCATCGCCGCACTTGGTGCAACTGTTGACGCGACCGCCGCGAACTATGACGCCACCGAATTACTCGCCCGCGCCCACTCAGCGAAAACCGGTGCACTGTTCGTGGGTCCGTGCACGGGCCAAGCACTCTTGGCCGGGCAAGGAACGATCGCCATGGAAATGCTGACCGATCTGCCCGCAATGCGCACGGTGATTGTCGGCGTCGGGGGCGGCGGACTCGTCGGCGGAATCGGCGGGTGGCTGCGCGCCGAGGCACCAAACGTCTCGATCATCGGCGCGCAAAGCGAACGCACGAACGCCATGGCACTCGCCCTCGCCGCCGGTTATCCGACCGACATCCTCGACCTCCCGACCATCGCCGACGGTCTAGCCGGTCTCGTTGATGAGGAGATGCTCGCGCAAGGGCAGGCCGCTCTCACGTCTATCGTGACGGTGAGCGAAGCCGCGATCGCCAACGCGATTGCCTATCTCTGGTTTGAAGAAGGATTCAAAGTCGAAGGCGCCGGAGCCGTCACGGTCGCCGCCTTACTTTCCGGCGCCATCGCCGCTCCAAACTTTCCCGTCGCAGCTATCGTCAGCGGCCGCAACATCGATCCCGAAGTCCACACAAATATCCTAAACGACTCTCTCACTAATTAAGACGCTGTCCGCCGCCCGCTCCGTAGGAATCGCGACCCTGCCCGCCGTCCGCCCCGTAATCCCCCGCGAAAATCGCATATTTATCCGACCCAAACCGACGATCAGTTAGTATTGTTTCGTGCCCCTAACCCTAACCTTCCTCGGAACTTCCGCCTCCCGCCCAACCATCGAGCGCGGAGTCTCGTCGATCGCGCTCGTCCGCGAAGGTGAGACCATGCTCATCGATTGCGGCGAGGGCACCCAGCGCCAAATGATGCGCTACGGAACTTCGTTCTCGGTCGGCGATATTTTCTTCACGCACTTTCATACCGACCATTTTCTCGGACTCCTCGGCCTGCTCCGCACCCTCACCCTCGGGGCGCGCACTGAGCCGTTACGACTCTGGGGACCAAAAGGCATTCAGGCGATGCTGAAGCGCGCCGACGGACTCGGCGTCGAACGGCTCTCCTTCCCGCTCGAAGTCACCGAGATCACACCCGGCACGCCGATCGCACGCAAGGGATATGTGATCCTCCCGTTTCCGGTGGATCATCGCGGCGCCGCATCAGTTGGGTACGCGCTCATTGAAGACGAACGACGCGGCCGCTTTCACCCCGATATGGCACGCGATCTCGGGATCCCTGAAGGACCGCTCTGGGGTCAGCTTCACAAAGGGGAAATTATCACTCTTCCGGACGGACGCACCGTCGATCCGGCAACGCTCGTCGGCCCGACTCGTGTGGGCCGCCGAGTCGTGGTCACCGGCGACACGCGCCCCTGTGAAGCAACTACGGCCGCCGCGGCTGGCGCCGATCTCCTCGTTCACGAAGCCACCTTCGGCGACGAAGAAGCCGCCCGCGCGATCGAGACCGCGCATTCCACGGCGCGTGAGGCCGCGACGATTGCCGCGGCAGCCGGAGTCCGGCGCTTAATGCTGACACATTTTTCAGCGCGATATTCGCGCGATCCATCAGATTTGGAACGCGAAGCACGCGAGCTCTTCCCTAACTCGCAGTGCGCACGCGACGGAATGGAAATCGACGTCCCATTCGCCGACGCACATCTCGACAGTTAGCGCGCCAGCAGCTCGCTCGGCAACGACTGTCGCCCCGCGAAACCCGCGTCAGCGTCGTGCCAATGCTCCACCGCCGCTTCGCCTAACATCCAGCACAAGTATACCGGACGATTTTCGAGTTCACCCGGAAAATCAATAAGGCCGGTATCATAAGCGCGACACTCCACTCCCAGTGCATCGAGTTCGCGCAGGAAGCCGTCAATCTCCGTCGCCAGTCGCTGCACATCGCGCTGTGCGACATCGGCCTCGGGGTCTGGCGCGTCCGCGCTACTACGCGCCGCTGCGTACTCAAAGCGACTCACCGCTGCTTGCCACGCCGAGTAGTCGCGAACGAGCTCGGCAACAATACGCCGAATCAATGGCAGCGCTTGATTCGCCCTCTCCACGGTATACGGGAGTGACACTTGCAACGCCGCGCGGCGCCGCGCCATCACGCGGGTTTCCGGGTGTGCGGAGCCGCATCACTGATGCGCTCTGCGTCGCGTTCCTCGAGCCGGCGCCGGCGCCGCTCGCCTGCCGCCGCGTACCGGCGCTCTTCCAACTCCGTCTCGCGAATGAGTGCCGGCACGGCGATGGGCTGGCCATCGCGATCAATGGCGACGAATGTCAGATAGCAGGAGTTAGTATGTCGCCGCACGCCGGTGAGCATGTTCTCCGATTCCACGCGCACTCCGATTTCCATCGACGACCGGCCGACAAAATTCACGGACGCGAGCATATGAACGAGTTCGCCGACGAGGATCGGCTCACGAAAATCGATGCGATCGACCGATACGGTCACGCATGTTGCACGGGCGTGGCGGATCGCGCACACGGCTGCGGTCTTGTCGACCAACGCCAGAATCGCCCCGCCGAAGACGTGGCCAAGTGCGTTTTCATCCGCTGGCATCATCAGCGCCGAACTCGTGTGTTGCGATTCCTGAACGGTGCGTGAGAGCCTGGTGGTGTCGGCGGTCTTTTTCATTTAATAAAGTAGTACGCGCAACAGGGCTGCGGCGCGAGTGGGACAGAGGCCACGCGGGAATCATCGCCGTACAGGGCCGCCTCGTTAAACGCCTTGCGAAGCGCCTTTCGGGTTTCGGCGTCAACCGATGCATCGAGCCAGCGGACCCGCTGCACCGGCGCCGTCACAACGCCGATCACCCATTCGTGTTGTCGGGCATCGCGGAGCACCAGTTGGGCGTGATCAAATTTGTCGTAACTGCGCGCGACCAATTCCAGAGCGCCGTGAGTCCAGCGGCGCACCGAATCGGGCCCGACAGGAAGTTGCTCACGGTCGGCCGCCCACCACGATGTGGACGGCAGCGCGCGCGGCGTCAGTGCGAAATACGCTCCTGACTCGCCCCGGGTTTCACCGGGCACGGCGAATACTACCCGAGGTTCCCGCTCCGCAGCTTCGAGTGAAAAACTGGTCGAATCGAACTGAAACGCACCTATCGCCATCTGAGCATTCCGACTGCGTTCGTCGGTGCGGGCCACCAGTGAATCGCGTGCGGCTGTCCATTCCGCTGTTGCTGCCGCCAACGCATCAGTCGCCGCATTGGCGCCGAACAGCGCCGCGAGCGTCGCCGGCTTGCCGGTTCGCAAGTCGAGTACGCCGCGGCGAGCGTGATGCGAATCCACCCCGTCGCGGCCGTGCACAGACGCGATATCAATTCCTGTGCGGTATTCATACGAAATAAATGGTCCTTGTGCGCCATACACCTCGAGCTCGGCCACGACATGAATGCGCGGGTCCGGCGCGATTTCATCATCCGGCTTGAGCGGGTCGACGTCCGGATGAGCCCGCGCAAAATCGTGCGCCATTCGGGGGGCGAGCGTGTCCGCAAACAGTTCGATCGAATCGCCGCGGATGAGATCGCGGCTGAATAGGCGTTGACCGAGAAAGACGGCGTCGTAAAAGGAATGATCGTCGTCGGCAACGTAAATCTCGCGAAACCGGCCGTCTACCTCCGCCAAATACATGGGAGCACCCCGCATCCGCAGCGTTTTGCCGTCGCTGGTCACCCAATACGACGAGTCCACGGTGCTCACCAGAAAGTCGGCAACCGGCGCGCGTCCCTTGGCCGCGGCACTGCAGCCGGCTCCCATCAACAAGAGTGTGGCGACTGCGAGCAACTTGCCAACTTTGCGCATTTTACGTTTCGAGTATGACACCCGATTAATATACACGCGTGAAATACGCCTCCATCATGCTGCTGCTCGCCGTGCCCGCCTTCGCTCAGGCGCCCGCGAAGCCCGCTCCCCGTCCGGCCGCCGATACTGCAATTGTTCGCGGCATCTATGTGAACCGGTTCGCGGCGCAAAGTACCAAGCGCATGCGTCAACTGATTGCCATTGCCGACTCGACCGAAATCAATGCGATGGTCATAGACGTCAAAGACGAATTCGGACTGAACTTCACTTCCGTTGACCCGGTCGTCTCGAAGAACGCCGGCAGATCGGGCGTGATTCCGAATCTTAAAGTGCTGCTCGACACACTCCGGGCCCATAAGATTCTGGCCATTGCCCGTATCGTCACCTTCAAAGACTCGGTCACGGCTCGGGTGAATCCCGCTTGGACGATCCGAAAAGCCGATGGTTCACCCTGGCGTGACAAGAAGGGGACGCTCTGGGTAAATCCGTTTCACCACGAGCTGTGGGAGTACAACATCAGGGTCGCTGAAGAAATGGTTCGGCTTGGATTCGGTGAAGTCCAGTTTGACTATATCCGCTTTCCCGAACCGTACAAATCACTCCCGCCGCAGCTGTTTCCCGATCAGGGGAAGCAAACGAAGGAATTGGCGCTTGCCGAGTTCCTCAGGCTCGCCCACTCGCGTATCAGTAAACTCGGCGCCCGCACTACCGCCGATATTTTTGGACTGGTCACAACCGTTCCTGGTGCGCTTGAAGTCGGCCAGCGCTTTGAATTGCTCTCACCAGCCGCCGACGTACTGCTGCCTATGGTATACCCGTCGCACTACCCGCCTGGTTCGTTCAATATCAAACGGCCGAATGCCGAGCCGTACAAGACGGTCTACGAAGCCATCGCCAAGGCGCACGAACGGAACATCAAAATGGGACTCACCGGCGAACGCGTGCGACCATGGCTTCAGGCCTTCACGCTCGGCGCGCCGGCGTACGGACCGAATGAGATTCGCGAACAAAAACGGGCGGTCTACGCGGCCGGCTACGACGGATGGGTGCTCTGGCATCCCGGTTCGAAATACGAGCCGTTTCTCGCGGGGCTTGAGAAAACGACGGTCTCCCAT
>JANYBD010000207.1 GCA_025360995.1 Gemmatimonadota bacterium | reverse complement strand
GACGCTGTATCATCTGGCAACCGTGGTGGCCTTTTTTACCATGACTGTGCTTGCGGCCGGGAAATACGGCGCAACGATTACGCCGGCCGAGCTGTTCTGGGATCTGGCGATCGTGGTGTTTTGTGTGCTGCTGTTCGCTGGGTTGCAGGGGCAGATGGCCGAGCGGCTGCGGCGAATAGTCTCGGTATTTGAAAAGGCACAGACCGGCGATTTTTCAATTGCGTACGATGAAGCGGCCGACAAAATGCCCGACGCGATCACGATTGTCGGGCGCGCGTACAACCGCATGCGCGGCCACCTCGAGACGATCGTGCTGACGGATCCGCTGTCTGGTTGTTACAACCGGCGCGGGTTCGATCAATTAGTCACGCGCGAAGTGTCGCGAGCCGTTCGCGGCGGACATCCGCTTTCGGTTTTGGCCATTGATGTCGATCACTTCAAACGCATCAACGACGAGTTTGGGCATCTCACCGGCGACGAAGTGCTCCGCGAGATGGGCATTCTGCTTCGTGAAACGGCACGACTGGGCGATGTTGTCGCCCGCATTGGCGGCGAAGAATTCGAAATATTGGCGCCCGATACCAACGCCGAAGGCGCGCAGATTCTGGCCGACCGCCTCATGCAAGCGTTTCATACCCGGCCGTTCTCGAGCGTAGGTGGGCGTCGGACGATTACGATCAGCATTGGTGTTGGCAGTGATATTGCCCGCAACGATCAGATCGCGGGGACGTTGATGGCGCGCGCCGATGAAGCGCTCTACGTCGCCAAGCGCAATGGTCGCGATCGCACGGAAGCTTGGCATCCGGGGATGCGAGCCTTCGATGGATCACTGCCCGGCAGAAGATCCATCGAAGCGCGGGCAATGATCACCAGCGACGAGCCCCGCAGCTAAGGAGCGCGCCGTCCCGACCGCCCGCTACGCGGCCGAAGACGGAAGGCGCAGTGTTCCTTCGGTCACGAACACCGCGGTGCCACCAACCCGGACGGCGGTAATTACGCCAGCGGTTTTATCGGCTTCGATTTCAATGCGACTCGCGCGTCCCATCTCGACGCCCTGATCGACGGTCCAACGCATCGTGCCATCTTTCTCAACCGCGCGCGACGCGAGATAGCCGGCGAGGCAGGCATTCGCCGAGCCGGTTGCGGGATCTTCCGGGACACTTAGTCCAGGGACAAAGCAGCGCGCCCGATAATGCGTTGCGCCGCCATCAGGATCACGGGCAAAAATAAATATCTCGCTGGCCCAACTCGATTTGAGCGTGGATTCCCACGCTTCATAGCGAAGTCGGGCGCGGGATACGGCTTCGACAGAACGCAACGGCACCACCAGAAACGGAAGGCCGCAAGACACGCCCAAAGGAGCGCTGGGTGCGCCGAGAATATCTTCGGCATCAATCGCTAAAATCTCAGCAAGTTTGCCACGCGAAGGTGCCTGAGCGCCAAACTCCGGCAGTTTTGCAACGGAGAATTGTGCAAAAAAAGCACCGTTGCCAAGCGCACGAATGGTCACGGGAACAGGACCGACGCCTTCCTCGAGCACCATTGAAGCGTCGCCGCTGGCGCCACTCAGGACATGTATGGCGATTGCCGACCCAATAGTGGGGTGGCCGGCAAATGGCACTTCGGCGCCCGGCGTAAAAATACGCAACCGCTTGGTATGTGCCGGATTCTCCGGCGGATAGCAGAACACCACTTCCGAGAAGTTGAACTCGCGCGTGATCGCCAGCAATGCATGTTCAGGAATGGTCCTGGCGTCGGGAAACACCGCGAGTTGATTTCCGCCAAACGCTATCCCGGTAAAAACGTCAAGAGTGTAAAACTGGTGCGATGCAACGACGGACTCGGTCATTCGGCATCCATGAAAGGATAGCGATGATCCGTTGCCGGTACGAATGTCTCCTTCACGGTGCGGGCGCTGACCCAACGGGCAAGGTTGAGTTTAGAGCCGGCTTTGTCATTCGTGCCGGAAGCGCGGGCGCCACCAAATGGCTGCTGCCCGACGACGGCGCCCGTGCACTTGTCGTTCACGTAAAAGTTGCCAGCGGCATTTCGGAGCGCGATGTGGGCGTCCGCGACCGCTTGCTTCTCCCGGGCGAATACCGCACCGGTGAGCGCATACGGCGATGTGGCATCGACAATTTTCAATGTCTCGTGCCACTTGGCATCGTCATACACATGCACGGTGACCACGGGGCCAAAGATTTCTTCGCACATCAGGCGGTACGACGGGTTGTCAGTCTGAACGAGCGTCGGCTCCACGAACCACCCGGTGTCGTTCTTCGCTCCACCGCCGGCGAGAATCTTGGCGTTCTTCTTGGCATGGTCGAGATATCCCGAGATGCGCTCGAAAGCTTTTTTATCAATGACCGCACCCATGAAGTTCCGGAAGTCTTTCACGTCGCCCATGCGAATGTCTTTCATCATCGCGATCGTGCGGTCACGCACATCGTTCCATAGCGATTTTGGAACATAGATCCGGCTCGCGGCCGAACATTTTTGGCCTTGGTATTCGAATCCAGCGCGCACGATTGCCACCGCGAATGCTGCCGGATCTGCTGATGCATGGGCAATCATAAAGTCTTTGCCGCCGGTTTCGCCCACGATACGGGGATACGACTTATAGCGGCCGATGTTCGATCCGATGGTTTGCCACATCGAATTGAACACCGCAGTGCTGCCGGTGAAGTGCACGCCGGCCAGCTCGGGATGTGCAAGGACTTCGTTCGAGACAGTCACCGCGTCGCCTGGCACGAAGTTGATCACACCTGGCGGCAGTCCCGCTGCCTCCAAAATCTGCAGGGTGTGCCACGCCGAAAGGATCGCGGACGCCGCCGGTTTCCAGATGACGGTACCGCCCATCAGTGCCGGCGCCGTCGGAAGGTTTCCACCGATCGCGGTGAAGTTGAAAGGCGTGACGGCGTAGACGAATCCTTCGAGCCCGCGATAGTCGGTCTGATTCCAGACGCCGACAGACGAAATCGGCTGTTCGGAGTACAGTTCGCTCGCGAATTGCACGTTGAAACGCCAGAAATCGATGAGCTCACACGCCGCATCGATTTCCGCTTGATAGGCGGTTTTCGACTGGCCCAACATGGTTGCGGCGTTCAATGTGGCGCGATGGGTGGTCGCCAACAATTCAGCAGCTTTCAGAAAAACGCCCGCTCGATCTTCCCAGCGCCACGAGGCCCAATCGCGCTGGGCGTCCCGCGCGGCGACGATGGCGGCCTGCACGTCCTGGGTGCGCGCTTTATGCCAAGTTGCCGTGACATGAGCATGTTTGTGCGGCGAAGTGGCCTTGGCTATGTCACCAGTCCGGATGTGCTTCCCTCCGATGACCAGCGGAATCTCTGGGCACTCCCCTTCCATCGCGTTCAGTCGCGCCTTCAGCTCGGCGCGCTCGGAGGTGCCGGGGGCGTAGCTCCGGATTGGTTCGTTATGAGTCGGAGGGAGGCGGCGAATGCCGGTGGCGTGCGACATAGTGAGTAACGGCAGAGGTGAGGCAGAACGTGCCGAGAAAGATACCGACCGTTGCCCCTCGGCCCCAAGGGGGTGCACGGGCTATTGTCAGTGCATATGAACGGTGCCACAAGGATTTGGAGCATGCGAACGTTGGCGGTTTGGGGCGCGGTCTCCGTATCGGCGTGCGTTCCGGCGCCGGTGCGATGGAACGACGAAAAGCCCATCGCCGGATCGATGGACGCTGGTGCGCGATTATCGCTACGACCTGGAAATGTGCCGATGCTGGTCGCGGCGTGGTCGCCACCGGTACGGCCGGGCGGGGTTGGTTGCCCCTTGTCGTTCGTCGCCGTTCGAGCAGTCGGAGATACGACGTATGCGGCTTGGTGGGCACCTAGGGTCGACAGCACGGCCTCGCTCGTGGTCGCGCGGTCCGACGATGGCGGCACCAATTGGCGCGCTCCGGTGATTGCCGACTCGACAGATATCGGGCGCGCCGGGTGCAGCCGGCCAGCGCCCTATCTCGCCGCTGATTCGCTCAATGGGTACGTACACGTCGTGTACTTTTTGCAAGCGGCCGAAGGGCCCGGATTGTTCTTTACCCACTCGATGGAGCAAGGGACAATGTTTCATTCGCCAGTGCCGATCGTGTATGGCGAACGGGTGTCGGTCGGTGCCGTGGCGTCGCGGGGTGATACGGTCGCCGTGGCATATGAGAATCCCAATGCCGAAGTGCCGCAGATTTGGCTCGCGCTCTCGCAGACAACAGGACACATTTTTGAGGGACGGGAGCAGGTCTCGACCGGAACGGCTGCCACTACACGACCGTTGATTGCACTGCGGGGTGGGCGGTTGGCCATAGCGTGGTTCGAAACGCAACGCGGCAGCAGCACCGTGGGCGGTAACGTCGTACGGGTCGGCGAAGTCAAACGATAGGAGCCGCCCTCGCAAGGCGGTGGGACACTTTCCCGGAGTCGCAGTGAACGTTTTGCTTGCCGACGACGATCCGACGATGCGACTGCTCCTCGGCAAGGTGCTCGAGCAGTGCGGCCATCACGTCGTGAAGGCCGCGTCCGACGGGCAAGAGGCTTGGGATTTTTTTGAAGGTGCCCCGCAACCGATGGTCATTCTCGACTGGGAAATGCCCGTGCTCGACGGGCTCGATGTCTGCCGGAATATTCGTGCGTCGCCATACGGCGACCGGACGTTCATTCTCATTGTGACATCGCGCGACCGTTCGGAAGATCTTACCGCTGTGCTCGATGCCGGGGCTGATGACTACATGTCCAAGCCCGTGACCCCAGACAATTTGCAGGCTCGGCTTCGCATTGCTGAACGCCGGATTGCCGTTTCTGCTGCGCGATTGCGTGCTGAAGACGAGCTCCGGAAAGCGCAGTATCTGGCCGGAATCGGCGAGACGTCACTGGCATTGCAACACGAGATCAATAATCCGCTTGCCGCTATGCTCTCCCATGCTTCGCTGATCGAAGCCGGGATGGTAGAAGGAGAAGAACGAGCCGACTCCCTCGCCACGATCGTGCAGCAGGCGCGGCGTATTGGCGAAGTGGTGAAACGGCTCCGGCAACTCGATAAACCAAAGAGTGTGGAATATCTGGGCCAGGCGCGCATGATCGATATTGCGCCCAAGTCTGATTCCCGTGAAACGAGTGGGAAAGAGTGATTGAGCGATTCCTTGGTGCGCATACGCCTGATGCTGGCGGCATTGTAATGGCTGCACGCCGAGCGGCCGCATCCCGTATGCGGGCGCTACAGATCATGACGGCACCGCCGACGTATTACAACGAGAAGGTGACCATTAAGGCAGATCGTGCGGCGAAGTTCGGCGCGGCGCTTGCCACTGCCGGGATTGCTCCGCGCTTCGTGCTAGTTCATGGGGCCTACGTGCTGAACACCGCGTCGCCGGAGGAACAGAAGGCCACGCGCGCCAAGGGCGGGTTGGCCAAGGAGCTTGAGCGCTCGACGGCACTCGGTATTGGCGCCTGCTGTTTTCATCCAGGATCTGCGGGTGACAGCGATCCCGGTGACGCCTGCGATCGCGTCGGCGATGCCATACGGTTTGCGCTTGAGGTGGTCCCTGAAACCGCGAGTGGCACGCGCGTACTCATTGAGAATACCGCTGGCGCTGGCCGCACGATGGGTCGCTCTGCAGAGGAAATTGCCAGAATGTTGGCGCGAATTCCGTCGGAATTACGACACCGTACTGGCTATGGGCTTGATACTTGTCATTTGTTCGCGAGCGGCCACGCGATAGCAGAATCACCGGAAAAGCAGTGCGAGATTCTCGACGCGTTTGAGCGGACGGTGGGCGAGCCGCCAAGGTTTTTCCATCTCAACGACAGCCAGCATCCGTTTGCGTCGAACAAGGATCGCCACGCGCTGATTGGAGACGGACAAATTGGCGCAGAACCATTTCGATGGTTGTTAAATGACCATCGTACAGAGGGGATTCCGCTTGTGTTGGAAACACCGCAAGAGCGCAAGGAAGTCGCTGAGGACGACGCAAGTGCCGATCCCGCAGATGAGAAAATGATGCGATTACTGGAGTCGTTTCTCGGTTGATTGCACGGCCTCCACAGGGCGGTCGGAGGGAAAAGTCCGGTTTTCATAGGGAAACTCCCTATTGCGCTCTCTGGGAGTCTGTTTATTATCGAAGCCACGGACTCGTGTTCGCCGGGAGAACACCATGTTCCCTCACACCATCCTTTCGAGGAGATTTTCGATGGCTGCCAAGAAAAAGGCTGCAAAGAAGGCCGTGAAGAAAGTTGCGAAGAAGGCGGTAAAGAAGGCCGCGAAGAGAAAACCGAACGCGGCGTTCATGAAGCCGGTACAGCCGGATGCGAAGCTTGGAGCCGTTGTTGGAATGGCCCCGTTGCCGCGCACTGAGCTGACCAAGAAGATCTGGGTCTACATCAAGAAGAACAACTTGCAGGACAAGAAGAACCGTCGCGACATCAATGCCGACGAGAAGCTCAAGGCCGTGTTCAATGGCAAGAGCAAGGTCAACATGTTCGAGATGACCTCGCTGGTGAACAAGCACCTCGTCAAGTAGTACTGCTCTTAACCGGGCTGACGCGGAGGGGGCGCATCTTTCGGGATGCGCCCTCTCTCGCGTTGGAACCCTTGCCCAGCGGGGCCCGTAGGACAGATTCCGAGGGCGAACCGTCCCGTTTCGCCCGTCGCTTCTCCTGACTCACCTTCCGCTTCGTGTCGTCGTGGCCGCTAATAAAAAATCTGAAAAACCCAAGAACAATGTTGCTGCCGCCCGTGGCAAGAGCACGGGTGGTGCGTTCTGGCACCCGCGGCGCCTCTGGGAACTGTTCAAGTCGCTTGCCGGTACCATTGCGCTCTTTCTAGTGCTGCGGGCATTTCTGGTGGAAGCGTATCGCATTCCTACCGGGAGCATGATCCCGACGCTGTTGGTCGGTGATTGGCTCTTTGTGAACAAGCTGGCGTACGGTCCACACATTCCGTTTACGCACACCAATCTGCCGGGATACGCAGAACCCAAGCGTGGCGACGTCGTGGTGTTCGAGTCGCCGTACCAAGCCGACGAAGCGGAAGCTGGCCGCGATCCCCGTCTCACATTGGTTAAGCGCCTCGTGGGAATGCCGGGCGACACACTGTATATGCGTCAGGGAGTGCTCTACGTGAACGGTCTCGCGCAGCGGCAAGGGTTTACGTCGGCTGACCAGACCACGAATTCCGAACCGGACGCGGCAGATCCACTGTTCGATTGGCAAAAGCGCATCGGACTGACGACGTCCAGGTTTGGCGCCGCACCGGCACGGCCGACGCACGACAACTGGGGCCCGTTCGTTGTACCGCTGAAGCACTACTGGATGATGGGCGACAATCGCTACAGTTCAAAGGACAGTCGCTATTGGGGTTTTGTGCCGCGTGAAAATGTGCGCGGCCGTCCGCTTTTTGTGTACTACTCGTACGTGCCCAGCGAAGAAAGTGACCGTCCGGTTTCGTTTATTACGGATATCCGGTGGCGGCGGATCGGCCACGTGATCAAGTAGCAGCAGCCCGAAGGCTGAACAGTGGAGACGTCAATGCGTCTGTTCTTTCTGTTGCTCGTCGTTGCGGCCAACATCACGGGGCAGACCACGCCCCTGGGGGCCCGCGGCACGGTTGTCACGGATACCCTGTGGTCGCAGTCACTTGGGACGCGCAAGGCGGCAGTGATTTATCTGCCGCCATCGTATGCGTTGCAATCGGACCATCGCTATCCGGTGGCGTATTATTTGCACGGTCTTGGTGGCCGGGAGACGGACTGGACGGCACACGGGCACATCAACGCCGTACTCGATTCGCTGATCGCTGGCGGCATGCGGGAGATGATCATCGTGATGCCGGACGGCGATGATGGATGGTACACCACGTGGAATTCACTGGCCGACCAAGCCGTGTGCCGACGGAACACCCAGCGACGGGAAGGCGCCGACACGTACTGTGTGGCGTGGCCCCACTACGACGATTACATCGTGCGCGACGTTGTCGAGTTTACCGATGGGAAATACCGGACCATTGCCAATCGGGCGCACCGCGCCATCGCCGGTCTCTCGATGGGTGGCTACGGCGCTCTGGCTCTCGCGACAGGCTATCCGGAAGTATTCGGCGCTGCGGCATCCCATTCTGGTGTCATCTCACCCTTGTTCGCTGGTCCCGAGCCCTTCGACGGGCACCCGCGTTGGGCGCCGAGTGAAGCCGCGCTGGAGAAAGGATGGAAACGGTACTGGACGACTATGGGGCCAGCGTTCGGCCGCGACACTACCGCCTGGGCCGCGCGCGATCCGGGCCGACGGTTGGGAAAGTTGGTTGCGAAACGCGGGGCGCTGGCTGCGCCCGCGCTGTTTGTCGACTGTGGTACCGAAGACGAACTGATCAATGAGTCACGGGCGTTTCACTGGGCCGCCGAGCAACTTGGTGTTGCGGTGACGTATCACGAGTGGCCCGGTAAGCACGAGTGGCTGTATTGGCGCGCGCATGTAGCCGAAGGTCTGCACTGGATAGCGGACCGGTTCGGCAACTAGGCCGGCGACAACACTGGCGCTGTTCGGGATGCGGGTGACGCTCTACGTTCAAAGGTGATGGCCGAGTTCTTCCCAAGAAAAAGCATTGCCTGGCGGCTCGAAGAACCGCCAGCGCTCAAGCGCGTCTCCCTGTCATTGCCGGAGATGGCGTTGATCTCAGGCATTGCGCTGCGACTCTGGCGTTCGTATGCGCTGACGCACGGCTCGCCGGACAGTTGGGCGTGGATCGGTGGCACGTTTCTCGCCGGCATGACCTTCTTGTTTGTGATGGTGACGCTGCACCTCGGCAATTACACACTGCGCAATTGGACGTGGCGTGCGCCGGCATTTGCGGTGCTGGAATCGGGCACGGAGATTGTCATGAGCCTCGCGCTCACGGCGCTTGGCCGTGAGCCGCTTGGTGCCGATACGGCTGAACTTTCGGATTGGCTACCGACGGCTACCCGTATTCTCTTTTGGCGGCTAGCGGGCATTATTCTCTTTGCGCTCGTTTTAGCGATTGTCGTTTCGATTGTGCGACGGCTGCTATTGGTTTCTGAAGACCGGTCGCACACCGTTCAGGCGATTCACCGGGCGTCGATGGAGCAGGAACAGCGACACGAATCGGAGAGCGAGGAACACAAATGAAAAAGGGTGACAGGCAATTGCTCGTGGTCGGTGACCGCGTGCTCATTCGACTGGAAGACGGTGAGGAACGGTCCACAGTGGGGCTGTACCTGCCGGCGACCGCCGTGGACAACCAGGCGGTGCAGGGTGGGGTGATCGTGGCAACGGGCCCCGGACACGCCTTGCCGAACGTTGAAGAGCACTTTGACGAGCCGTGGAAAATCTCGGGAAGCAAAGAAACCCGTTATGTTCCTATGCAGGCGCGCGTGGGAGACTATGCGTTGTTCTTCCGCAAGGCATCGGTCGAGATCACGTTCGAGAATGAGCGGTATCTCGTCGTGCCACAAGCGGCGATACTAACACTCGCCAGAGACTGACAAGGGGAATGGTCCGATGATGTATGACGAACGATTTGTGACGCCGATGCGCGAAGAGCTCACGCGGTACGGCATTGAAGAGCTCCGTTCGGCCGCCGATGTGGACGCCAAACTGAAAGAGCAGAGTGGTACGACACTGGTGGTCGTGAACTCGGTCTGTGGTTGCGCGGCACGCAATGCCAGGCCGGCGATCGCCAGTGCGTTGCAGCACGCCGTGAAGCCTGACCATCTGTACACGGTATTTGCCGGGCAGGATGTGGATGCGACGCGCCAGGCGCGGTCGTATTTCACCGGGTATGCACCGAGTTCGCCGCAGATTGGGATGTTTAAGGATGGCAAAATGGTGTTCATGTTGGAGCGGCATCAGATCGAAGGTCGGTCGGCAGATGCGATCGCGGCAGATATGGTGGGGGCGTTCGACACGTACTGCCTCAGCGTCACCGCGTGATGGTGGAATACTCTACACTGTAAAGTACTTGACGGTTTTGGCTTCCACTCGTAACATTCGGGCATGATGCCGACACCGTCGCTCTTCATGCTCGACGAAAACAAACCGAACGCTTTGCACGATCGCGCTGCCGACAACATCCGGTACATTCGCGATACGATGGCCAGCGCTGGTGCATTCACCAGTGTGTCTGGTGTAGGAATGATCGGCGCTGGCGCGATTGGAATCGTTGCGGCCGGACTGAGTGTGTGGTCCCCAATCGACCGCTCGCCACGCCGCTGGCTTGCCGTGTGGCTCGCGGCGGCATGTTGTGCGGTTTTTATCTCGTCCATCACCATACGCGCGAAGGCGGCACGTACCCACCAATCGCTGTTCACTGGTCCGGCGCGTCGCTTTGCCTTGGCATTTGCTCCGCCGCTGATTGCTGGCGCCGTGATGACCGTCGCCTTTGCTTCGCAAGGGCAGTTTGCGATGCTCGCTCCGATGTGGCTCGTGCTGTATGGCGCCGCCGTCACCTCTGGCGGTGCGTTCTCGGTACGTCCGGTGCCCGTGATGGGATGCGCATTTCTGGTGCTCGGCGCGGCGTGCTTTCTGGCATCGGCGGAATGGCAACCCGCTTTTCTCGCCGCCGGTTTTGGCGGCTTACATCTGATATTCGGTGTTCTGATCACGAGGCAATACGGTGGCTAAACCGACTCCGGCAGCGGCGCGTCGCACTGAGCGTGCGACCCCATCATCGTTGCAGGCACACGATGGCAGCGGGTCCGTCGCCCAGTCACTCGACAAAGTGATTCATGAGCGCATTCGATTGGGGATCGTGAGTGCCCTTGCGGTCAACGATCGGCTGACATTTAACGAACTCAAACAGCTTCTGAATACCACCGATGGCAATGTGAGTGTCCACGCCCGCAAACTCGAGGACGCGGGCTACCTAAGTTGTCACAAGAGTTTCGAGGGGCGCGTTCCCAAAACCGAATACAAACTCACGGCTGCCGGACGGCGGGCGCTGGAGCGATATCTGTCGCACATGGAAACGATTATTCAGGCGGCCCGCGGGAAGTAACGGCGCGACAATAAAAAAAACGGGCGGTGACGGAATTTTCGTCACCGCCCGTTTTGCTTTCGCCGTTATGCGTATCGGATCCAGCGCATTAACTCCTTAAGATTTGGCCGCTTGCCCGTCATCAGCAGTCCGACGCGATAAATGCGCGCCGACACCCAGATGGCGAGCCCGCACGCCACCAACAATCCGGCGAGAGAACCGATGATTTCGGACCACGGGACCTGAATCACGCTCATGCGAATGGGCATAATAATTGGCGCCGTAAACGGCAACCAACTCACGATCTCGGCGAGCCGAGAGGTCGGATTAATCAGCACCGGCTGGGCGAAAATGATCGCGCTCACGAGCAGCATGATCACCGGCTGCGAAGCCTGTTGCGCTTCCTCTTGACTCCCGGCCATCGCACCAACGGCGGCGAAGAGCGAGGCGTAAAACGCGTACCCAAGCAGAAAATACAAAAC
>JANYBD010000205.1 GCA_025360995.1 Gemmatimonadota bacterium | reverse complement strand
CACCGTCCAATTCGGCAATGACAAAGATCCCGTTCACGGACGGTGGTCGAAATGTCGTACCAACAGCAGTCCGGTAACGGTGCCGATTCCCGCCCCCATCACAACATCACTAAACCAGTGCGAGCCGTCATACATCCTCGAAACTCCGGTCAATGTCGCCGCGCCATATAGGAGTGGCCCAAGCCACGACGCTTGTGATGATGAACGATTCGACACCCGCGCCGTGACCGCTGAGGCAAATGCAAATGCTGCCGTAGCATGGCCAGACGGAAATGACTGATAGCTCCCTCCAGCGCCAAATCCACGTCCCAGTGAGAAATTTCTTGCATCCGACGTGCTCGCGGACGGACGGGCGCGCCCAACGATCCGTTTTACAAGTATCGTCACAATACTCGCGGCGGCAACGGCCTCCAGTGACCGCACCCCATCATTGGCCATCGCGTTGTCCTTCGCCAGTCCACCGCCCGCCCACAACGCCGCACCGAGTACGATGGAGCCCGGCGATCCGAACAGGCGCCCGCCGGTGAACACTCGGTCGAGCGATCGATGGCGATGCTGCACAGAATCTCGCATCCACACCGCGATCCGCTGATCTATAGGGATCACCGCAACAGCCGCGAGAGTCGTCAGTCCCAACCCAACGGCCTCACCGGATGTCACTGCCGGTTCGCTTCGAAGTACCGGCGGGGTCGCCGCTCCCTGTGCGCCAAGCGCACGCGCAAATGCAACCATGCACAGGAGCCGCCGCGCCTTCACGCGATCTTTTCCGCAGGAACCCCCAACAACCGACGATCGAACGGCGACTGCGGATGGCGTTTGTGCCAGTCTGTCAACACGATGCCTGTTATCGAACCCAGCAACGCGCCAACCACAACATCACTCATCCAATGTTGATTTGTGAACACGCGCGCAAAGCCTACGAGCCCCGCGCTGGCAAAAACAACAACCGCTATCGCCGCTCGATATCGTGGAACGCGGACTGCCGCCATGGCAACCGCCGCCGCAAACGCAAAGGTGGCAGTCGTATGACCGGAAGGCATGGAGAAATATCTGGCGTCCGTCCAACCATGGGCAAAGCTCCAGTGCCACGGTTCGCCTGGCGTGAGAAATGATCGCGATCGTCCGGCAAATCCTTTAATTATTCCACTCAAGGCACTGCCAACAGCAATTGCCTCAAGGCCGCGAAGCCCGATTTCCGACATGATCGAGCGTTTCCACATCCGACCGCACAGCCAACACAACGCGGCAAACCACACAACACCGGGCCCGCCCCACCAGTTGAACGCGCGGCCAACATACCGTAACACGATATTCTGCTGCATGAGCGGTGTTTGGAGCGACTGTTGCACGGCGCGATCAAGGTCGTATATCGCACCATTGGAAACCGACAGCTGAGACTGTTGACCGGCTGCCGGCCTCGCACCTGTAGTCGCAAGTGCCAGTAACACCCAGAGAACGATTGCAAAGGATCGGGGCATAGGCATCTGCCGGAAAAGTATCGCGGAGGGCCGGCGACCGCCGCGCGTGATTACCATTCCCCGAGTTCCCCAACATGGGCAATGACAGCGCTGAGCCGGTTGGCCGCATTGTGCCAGTTCGCCTGTACCGCCTCAACCGCAGCCTGCGCTCGGCCGTCTCGGATCGCCACCACGATACGCTGGTGTTCTCGCACCGATGTTGCAATCTCTCGCGTCAACAGACTCACGTATAATCGCTCGTATCGCTCTGCTTGTGGTTTGACGGCGGCATACAACACCCGCAATCGATCGCCGGCACCGGCGTCCATATAACACTGATGAAACTGCTCATCCAATTTCAACAGACGATCGTGATCCGGGCGCTGTGCCGCCGCCGCGCGTTGTAGCGCATCATTCGTTTCGCGTAGTGCACTGGCGACGGTCCGTCGGGCTCCCGTTGCAAGACTCGCCGTCACATGTGCCGCTACCCCTTCCAATGCGCCGATCACCAGAAATAATTGTTTCGCATCATTCGCGGTGAGCGGAGCGACGGTCAAACGCGACTGTCGCATCCCGGCGCCGGGAAGAACATATCCTTCCGCTTGCAGTCGCTGTAGTGCCGCCCGCAACGGTGTGCGGCTCACGCCCAATCGATCGGCCAGTTCGAGTTCAATCAATCGCGACCCTGGGGCCAACCGCCCTCGAACGATGCGATCACGCAACGCTTTGTACACGCGCCCTGCATTCATCGTGGCGATGTTCCGCCCGTGAGGAACTGCCAGGCCGGACCACGCACCACCTGTCCCGGCTTGGCACCGGTATGCACACCGTCGCGCAGTACTTCAATACCATTAACAAGCATTCCCGAAATCCCCACCGAAAGTTGATGCGGTTTTTCAAATGTCGCCCGGTCATTCACCGTTGTCGGGTCAAATACAATGACATCGGCCCACATGCCCTCTTTCAGAAGCCCGCGATCCTGAATTGACAGTCGAGTCGCGACCGCCGATGTCGATTTTCGTACCGCTTCCTCTAACGGGATTACCCGCTCCTCACGGACATACTTGCCGAGCAACCGCGTGAAGTTCCCGTAGGTGCGTGGATGTGTCATCCCTTGCGCAGTTGCCGGATCAATGCCACCGGCGTCTGTCCCCCACTTGATCCATGGCTGCCGGATCTGGAGCCGCACGTTGTCTTCGCTCATGAGAAAAAGAATTTCTCCGAGACTGGCGTTCTCAGCGACATTCAAGTCGATGACGACTTCTGCCCAATCCTTCTGCATCGCCGTCGCGATCTCTGCGAGGCGCTTTCCCTCGTACTGTTTCAACTCCGGCTTGGTGAATCCGGTCACCATCACACCCTCGGGTCCAGCCTCGAGGCACGAGTTGTCATAACTCGCGTCCTGAGTATGCAACTCGGAAATGATCTGGGCGCGCAATGCTGGATTGCGCAGATTCTGCAATAACTTTCCGTCGGCAGCGTATTTCGGCGGGACACAGCTGGAGAATCCGTTCGCGCCGGCGATATACAGATACATGTCAGCTTGCACATCCCGCCCGGCTGCGCGCGCCGAATCAATTTTGGCGATCACCTGCGGCATCTTACTCCAGTTACTCCGCCCCGACGCTTTCAGATGATAGATCTCGACTGGTACCCGCGCCGCGTCACCGATATGGATGGCCTCATCAACGGCCTGGAGCAGCGTTTTCCCCTCGGACCGCATGTGCGTGATATAAAGTCCACCGTACGGCGCCATGGCCTGCGCGGCCCACACGAGGTCATCAGTCGTATTGAAGTTGTCCACCGGATATTGGAGCGCGCTGGCAATGCCGAACGCGCCGTCCTGCATGACACGTCCGACCATGGCATACACCGTATCACGCTCGGCGGCGGTTAGCGGAGTCAACGACTCGCCTTTGGAATAGGCACGCACCGTCCCCGACCCGACGAACGATCCAATATTTTCCGATACGCCGCGGGCTACCATGAAGTCGAGCCACGCCGAAAATCCGTGAGGCCCGGTGAAGTGTGAAGCCAACCGGCGGCCTGCCGTATCCGTGAGCGCGGCGAGCATCTTCTCGCTGACCGGTGCCGGCGTGTTGCCCTCTCCAAGAATCGCTGTGGTAATTCCCTGGGTCACCATCGACAGTGCGCGACCGTCGCCTGTCATGAAATTGTCGTAAGACTGCGCCTGTATGTCGATGAACCCGGGAGCGACCACCTGACCTGCAGCGTCGATGCGCCGTGTGGCGTGAGTCGCGGCCAGCAGTCCGCGGGGCGTGATGCGGGCAATGCGACCGTCCCGCACCGCGATATCGCCCCAGAACCAAGCGTTGCCGGTGCCGTCAACGATGCGGCCGTTGGTGATCACAACGTCGTACGTCGTAGCGCTCGTCCGGGGCACGCCGGTCGCAATGGCTGACCGGCAGCCGGCCGCCAACACCAGTGAACACCAGAGCGCGGCGATGGGGATTCCCGCTGGCTTGCGCATCCGTTCCTCGTGGTTGATTTTGTATACAATTCAGTACACAATCTTGGACCCGCTTGCCAATGATCGCAACCCTTGCCGACGGTACCGTCCTTCGGCCGCTCGCCACCCACGACGAACGCGCCGACGCGGTGCGCCTCCAGGAAGACACCTGGGGCGTCGGATTTACGGAGCGAGTTCCCGCCGCCATTCTGATGGTTGGCACGAAAATCGGCGGCGTTTCGGCGGGAGCCTTTACACCGGCCGGACGTCTCCTCGGGTTCGTATTCGGTCTCACGGGCCTCCGCGATGGCCGACTCGTCCATTGGTCAGATATGCTCGCCGTACGATCAGACATGCAACGCCGCGGGCTCGGCGCGGCGCTCAAGTGGTATCAACGCGACTGCTGCCGCGCCATTGGCGTCGAAACGATGTATTGGACCTTCGATCCGTTCGTCGCCCGCAATGCGCACCTCAATCTCCACCGACTTGGCGCGACGATCGATGAATTCGTCCCGGACATGTACGGTAGCCGCACCAATAGTCATATACATGGCGCGCTCGGAACCGATCGGTTTGTCGCCGCGTGGACCGTGAGCACTGATCCGGTGCCGATGTCAGACGATCCCGCACTCCTAGAAAAGGTGCCCGTGGCCGATGACAGTGTGCTGCCCGATGCAGTGCAGGTCGCCGTGCGTGTGCCCAGTGATTATTTCGCGTTGCTCAATACCGATATCGACCGGGCCCGCACCTGGCGAGTGTCGGCACGCCGCGCGTTTCTGCACTATTTGAACAGCGGGTATCGTGTGACCGCTTTCGTGCCAGGCCGCGACGGCCACGCGACCTATCTCCTCACCAACGGCGGGTCACCACGTGCGCGTTGAACAAATCACATTGCGGGAGATCCGCCTCGCACTCAAGGAACCCTTTCGCATTTCGTCCGGCGAAGTGTTCGAGCGCCGCATCCTCCTGCTGGAATTACGCGATGCCAGCGGGGCCATCGAATGGAGCGAGTGCGTGGCTGGCGAAACGCCGAACTACTCCAGCGAAACCATCGATACCGCATGGCTGGCAATTGAACAGTGGATTGCCCCGCGTGTACTCGGACGCGATTTCGTCCATCCGGGCACCGTCCACGCCGAACTGGAACGCGACATTCGCGGCCATAATATGGCGAAAGCCGCCGTCGAGATGGGTATGTGGGGTCTGGCAGCACTTCTGGAGGGCGAGGCACTCGCCCGGTTTATTGGCGGCACCCGAACATCTATCGCCACGGGTATTTCACTCGGCATTCAAGCCAGCCCGGAGATGCTGATTGATAAGGCGCGCGGCGCATTGGAAGCCGGATACCGAAAAGTAAAAATCAAGATTGAACCGGGCCGCGACGTCGCATGGATCACCGCTGCTCGCCGGGCACTCGGCGACGACGCACACTTAATGGCCGACGCCAACAATGCCTACACCTTGGCCGATGTCGATATTCTCGCCGCACTCGACTCGCTCGGACTGATGATGATCGAACAGCCCCTCGCCCACGATGATCTGGTACGCCACGCCGAGTTGCAGAAACGGCTCAAAACGCCATTGTGCCTCGACGAGTCGATCACTTCACTGGACCGCGCCCAGGATATGGTCGCACTCGGAAGCGGGAGAATAATTAATATCAAGGCGGGCCGCGTCGGCGGACTGACACAATCGCTGGCCATTCACGATTTCTGCGAGGTAAGCCAAATACCGGTGTGGTGCGGCGGGATGCTCGAAAGCGGAGTAGGGCGCGCGTACAACGTGGCACTCGCTTCGTTGCCAAACTTTACCTTGCCAGGCGATGTGAGCCCAAGCGCACGATACTGGGCGCACGACATCGTGGATCCGGAATGGACAATGGATCGTGGCATGGTCCAGGTTCCGCTGGATAAGCCTGGAATTGGCGTGGACGTCGATAGCGAACGGATTGCCTCGATCACCGTCCGGACGTCGGTGCTTCGCGCATGAGTGTTTTCGAATTCTCTGAGGACGACCGACGCTTGCTCTCAGAGTTGCGGCGGGACCTGCATCGGCATCCGGAACTGTCATGGAAGGAAATGCGCACCCAAGAGCGCCTCGAGCGAGCCCTTCTGGAATGCGGAGTCACCTCAATAGAACGCGTCGCGAAGACCGGGCTCGTCGCACGCATCCCCGGCCGCACGGCCGGTGCTCCGGTTGTCGCACTGCGAGGTGATATCGACGCACTTCCAATCACTGAAGCGACAGGATTGGAGTTCACGTCGGTCCATGATGGCGTTATGCACGCGTGCGGGCACGACGTCCACGCGTCTTGGGCAGTTGGTGCCGCACTGTTGCTGGCGCGAAATCCGGCGGCCGGCGAAGTACGCATTATTCTGCAGCCGGCCGAAGAAGTCGGCGAAGGTGCTGCTGCTGTGCTTGCCAGCGGAGCGCTGGACGGTGTGCATGTGATATTCGGCGCCCATGTGGATCGCCGGTTCGCCGTGGGAGAGGTCGTCGCACAAGAAGGACCCCTAGCCGCGAGCACCGATACGTTTGCGATCACTCTACACGGCGCCGGTGCGCACGGTGCGCGCCCGCAAGAAGCGGCAGATCCTATTGTCGGGGCCGCTGAATTAATTTTGGCGTTGCAGACGATTGTGTCGCGACGTCTCGATCCGGCGCTGCCTGGCGTCGTGACGGTGGGCAGTATTCACGCCGGTCGCGCGTCCAACGTGATTCCCGAGACCGCCGAGTTGACGGGAACCGTGCGCGCAACGACGTCGGAGTCGCGAGTGTTGCTCACGACGGAAGTTGTTCGCCTCACCCACGCCGTCGCCGCGACGCATCGACTACGCGCCGAGGTCGCTGTGAACGAGGGTACTCCGCCGGTAGTCAACTCACCCGATGCTTCGCGGTGGGCTGCACAAGCGGTACATGACATTCTCGGCCCGGCAGCACTCAAGCCACTCGGTACAACCAACATGGGAGGCGAGGATTTCGCGTTCTATTTGGAGCAGATTCCCGGCTGCTTCCTGCGAATCGGAGCGCGGGAGACGGGCGGAGATCGCATCGCCGCACATTCGCCGCGATTTTATCCTGACGAAGTATCGCTCTTTGTCGGTGCGATGGTACTGGCACAGTGTGCACGGATTGCCGGAAATCAAGCGACTGGCACGCGCTGACGGTCCTGAGCGAATTCGTCAGGGCTTTGGTCGCTGGTGAATTTCCCGGGACCGTGCCAAATCGTGTTCAAACATGCGTTCGGCAGCCGCACCGACGATTGCATCTTCGATCATCGCGTCCAGTTCGAAATTGATCGCCACGCCCAGCGGATTGAAATCCGTGGAGCCGACGCGAATCCATCGGCCGTCGACCACCGTCGTTTTGGCGTGCATCATCTCACCACCCCACTCCCAGATCCGCACACCATTCCGCAACAATCGATGGTAGAACGTGCGAGTCATTTGGTGAATCCATGGATGGTCGTACTTGCTTGGCACCAGTAGTCGCACGTCGACCCCGTCGCGTGCCGCCCCGGAGAGTGCATCAACTTCGGCGAACGACGGCACGAAGTATGCGCTCGCGATCCAGATCGAACGCTGCGCTGCTGCCGCCTGCAGGTGAAGCGCCCGACCGACCCGCAACCGCCAGGGCTCGCCCTGCACGATGCCGACTAGGCACGGCACGCTGTCGGCCGGGTTCAGCTCTGTCCCTCGGATAATTGGGGTGAGTTTGCGTTCGCTGCGCGAAGGCCGTTCACCGACCGCCCGGCACCACATCACGTCGAAGGCGGAATCCATGTCGAGTGCAGCCGGTCCGACGATCCGGACGCACGTGTCGCGCCACGCCTGTCGGCGTTTGCGCAACAGTCCCCGTTGCCATTCATCACCAATGCCGATGCCCCCCGTAAATCCCGCCGCTTTATCGACGACTAACAGTTTGCGATGATCCCGTGGGACCACCCCAAACCAGCGGCGAAAGCCCGGTCTATTGAATACACGCACCTCTACTCCGCGCTGTCGCAGGTGGCGCCAGAACGACCGGGGTGTGCCGAACGCGCCGACCCAATCCGTGAGCAAGCGTGTGCGCACGCCACGGCTCGCCGCCGCGGCGAGGGCATCGGCGAACCGATGCCCTACTCCATCGCTTTTGTAGATGTAGCTCTCCAATGACACAGAGGTTCGGGCGCCGTCAATCAATGCGATCATGGCGTCGAACGTGTGGTTGCCGTCGGAGTACAATGTGACCGAGTTCCCGGGCGAAACGTTGGCCGCAGCCATACGCCAAAGCGCGCGGGAAAAGGACGGCCCGCCGTTCGCCGGTAACGCCGGCGGTGCCGGCGGCACCGCCGAAAGCACTTGCTGGGCCTGCGCTCGAATGACGGATGGCGTTCTGCTCACCTCAACAGATTGCCCCCCCTACCAGCCAATGGGAAGGGCGGAGGTGCTATACCACTTGCCTCCGTACAGGCAGACGGACATATCACGGTATGCTAAAAATTGATTTAACCGGCCGCCGAGCCCTTGTTGCCGGAGTTGCCGATGACGGTGGCTTCGGTTTTGCTATCGCTAAGTCGCTTGCCGAGGCCGGCGCGACTGTGTGCGTTGCCACGTGGCCACCGGCGTTAAATATTTTTTTGAATCTGCTTGAACGCGGTAAGATGGACGAGGCCCGCCGTATGACTGATGGGTCGTTGCTCAATTTCGAAAAGATTTATCCGCTTGATGCGGCGTTTGATGTGCTGTCCGATGCCCCCGAAGAGCTGCGATCCAGCAAGCGCTATGCAGATGTGGGTGATTTTTCGATCGACGGCATGGCCCAGCGCATCGTGACCGACTTCGGTGAGCGGCCGCTGGATTTTGTCGTGCATTCGCTGGCCAACGGTCCGGACGTCAAGAAATCATTGCTAGAGACAAGCCGATCCGGGTATCTGTCAGCCGTCAGCGTCAGTGCCTATTCGCTCATTGGCATGCTACGCCGGCTCGCACCGTTGATGCGGCCGGACAGCTCCGTACTGTCCCTGACATATATGGCGAGTGAGCGGGTGATTCCCGGCTACGGCGGGGGCATGTCGTCGGCCAAGGCCGCACTGGAAAGTGATACGCGTACGCTCGCCTACGAGGCGGGCCGCCGGTTCGGAATTCGGGTAAATACCATCAGTGCGGGACCGTTTGCCTCGCGGGCCGCGAGCGCCATCGGCATCATCGAGACCATGGTGCAGTATTGCGCAGCGAACTCGCCCCTTCCGGAAGCGTTAACGGCACAGGAAGTCGGAACGGCGGCGGCCTTCCTCGCATCACCGCTTGCGAGCGGCATTACCGGCACAACGCTGTATGTCGACAAAGGGTACCACGCGATGGGAATGGCCGCCGACCGGGGCACCCCGGGAACCTTCTAGCCCGCTCGGCCTGACCCGCTGTTATTTTTCACAGCCGTCATGAATTGCTTGTCTCACATCCTACCCTTGAGGAGTCGTTATGCGTACCGCTCTTCGTCGCGGGATGGCGCTTGCTGCATTGATTCTCGCCGTCGC
>JANYBD010000162.1 GCA_025360995.1 Gemmatimonadota bacterium | reverse complement strand
GTCTGGCTCCTGCGGTTCAATCAACGAACCGCCTATCGCGGCGGAAGCGCTGGCTCTATGCGGGAGGAATTCGCCACCTATGGACTTCCGGCGTGGTTTGCCTATGTGATTGGGGCACTTAAAGTGGGGTCGGCAATCGCCCTGATCGTCGGGATCTGGATGCCCGTCCTTGTCCTTCCTGCGGCTGGACTCATCAGTGTTTTGATGCTGGGAGCACTCAGCATGCACATCAAGATTCATGACTCGCTGAAGAAATCGCTGCCAGCGCTTGGGATGCTGGCGCTCTGTCTTGGCATTATCTGGGGTGTGCTTAGGTAGTGTGAAAATCCACTTGACCAACAGTGTGCTCGGGCGATGGTCGTCCTTCGCGGTTTTCCTTGTCGGTGTCATCTACATCGTCGCGCTGGTCATTGGTTTCACGACCTACGGGCTGTCTGCGCCGATCGTCGATCCGTTGTTGGCAATCATGGAGATTCTCACAGTGATCGCTGCGCTTCTCATGCTCGTCATGATGGCAGCGATCTATGGACGCGCACCAGACAACCGTAAGACGGTGGGCGCGATTGCATTCGCTTTTATGATTCTGATGACCGGGATGACGAGTGTTGTGCATTTCGTCGAATTGACGGCAATGCGACAGCTCGGCACCGTCAGTCTCGTCTGGCCGTCGCCCGCGTACGCGCTGGAATTACTTGCGTGGGATGTTTTCCTCGGCCTCTCGCTGATGTTCGCTGCATTTACCTTTGATGAGAGTGGCTGCGAGCGTCTCGTGCGGCGTGGCCTTCTTTTGTGTGGGATACTCTGTGTGTTCGGCGTAGTTGGGCCCGTGGTCGGCAACATGCGACTTCAACTCGTGGGCGTATTCGCGTACGGTGGTGTCCTCCCTGTTGTCTGCCTGCTTGTATCGCGGCTATTCCGTGATGAGGGCAGGCCAGCCATAGTGCGGGCTGCCTAACGTTGCGCTGACCTTCGCACTCTCCATACCGTTTTGGGTGGCCTGTGCTGTGACGAACGTCCGGCTACTCTCAGCGGTCCGCGTTAGTGCGCTCGGCGACCCAATGTGAATCAAATAGGAAGCGATCCGTCATCTCCGATGACTACATTGCCGGATGCCTCACCCGACACTGCGCAGCGACCGCCTTGCACTCGTACCAGCGTCTGTCGCACATGTTCAAGCCGAACTTGTTGGCGCGTCGGCATTCGGTACCCTGTTGGGCGCCGCCATTCCGGCGAGCTGGCCGCCGGGGGAGTACGACGAATCGGCGCAACGCTTTTTTCTCGAGTGTCTCCTTGCCGCCGGCGAGGATGGTATCGGGTGGTACGGTTGGTATGCGATTCGGAACCCCGATGCGGAGGCGCTCCGAACTGTTGTCGGCGCGGGCGGCTACTTCGGGCCGCCGACGGATGGGCTGGTGGAGATCGGCTATTCCATGTGCGACGAGTGGCGCGGGCAGGGGTACGCCACCGAGATCGTACGGATGCTCGTCATGCACGCGCTGAAACAGCCGACGGTCACACAGGTGGTGGCGCACACGACAGCCGCAAATCGTGCCTCGATCAGGGTGCTCGAACGCGCGGGGTTTGTCATGATCGGCTCTGGTGTTGCGCCGGACAGTTGGCGATACGAGTGTCGTGAATGACTATAGGGATGACGCTGGCGGCACTGCAGGATATCGGGCGTGAAGTAGGGATCTCACCGGACTCGCTCTCCCGCGCCGCTCGATCATTCTCCGATTCGGATTGGGAAGTCCTGGTCGCGGATTTGCGCACGACGTTCGAAGCGCTTGGCGCAGTGAGATACGACGGTCCGTTCCGGCAATGGACCAATGGCAACTTGCAGGCGCTGGCCGAAGGCTGGTCGGCGCAATAACTTGGCGACTTCCCTAGACTGCAAGGCTTTCACTGACAACGGCACCACCGCCCGGACTTAAGGACGCGCTCGCCGACCGCTACCGCATCGACCGCGAACTCGGCGCCGGCGGCATGGCCACGGTGTACCTCGCGCACGACCTCAAACACGATCGCGACGTCGCCATAAAAGTGTTGCACCCTGATCTCGGTGCAGCGCTGGGTGGCGAGCGGTTCCTGAGCGAAATCAAAACCACTGCCAAGTTGCAGCACCCGCACATCCTCCCGTTGCTCGACAGCGGTGACGCGGGTGGCCTGTTGTACTATGTGATGCCCGTCGTTACCGGCGAAACGTTGCGTGCGTACCTCGAGCGTGTGCACCAGTTACCGATCCCCGAAGCCGTGCGCATCGCGCGCGAAATCGCTAGCGCACTCGACTATGCGCACCGGCAGAACGTGATCCATCGCGACATCAAGCCGGAAAATATTCTGCTCCACGATGGCAGCGCCTTGGTGGCGGACTTTGGCATCGCGCTCGCCGTGCAGACGGCAGGCGGCCAGCGGATGACGCAAACCGGCCTCTCGCTCGGTACGCCGCAGTACATGAGTCCCGAGCAGGCGATGGGTGAAAAGAGCATTGATGCGCGCGCCGATGTGTACGCGCTCGGCGCCGTGACGTACGAGATGCTCACCGGTGATGCGCCGTTCACGGGTACGACGGTGCAAGCCATTGTAGCGAAGGTGATGAGCGCCGAGCCCGAGCGCCCGACGCTTGTGCGCAAAACGATCCCACCGCACGTCGAAGGGGCAGTGCTGACGGCGCTCGCCAAGTTGCCGGCCGACCGCTTCGCGACGGCGGCCGAATTTGCGGCAGCGTTGATCAACACGGGATATGAGGTAACGGGCGGCACGAATCACGCGGCTCCCGCGTCGAGCGCCAATCGCCGAGCGTTCTTGGGCGTCGGCGCCGTCGCTGTGTTGGCCATTGCTGTGGCCGCGTGGGGATGGCTCCGGCCGGCGCCACCAGCTCCGGTTATTCGGTATCAGTTACAGGTTTCCGAAGGGATGACGGGGATCGCGGAGGTGCCAGTTCCGCTTCCGGCGCCCGATGGGTCCTTCATTGTATTCACCGGCGCATGGCGGGGCGGGACGGCCGGCACGCAGCTCTGGATAAAGCGGCGGGACAGCAGGTCGGCGACGCCGATTCCTGGTACTAACGACGCGAAGGCGTTTACGCTTTCGCCGGACGGCGAATGGATTGCGTTTTCAAACGGATCAGATCTCGTGAAAGTGCCGGTCGCTGGCGGTGCACCCATCACCTTGGTGCCCGCCAATGCCAACACATCGGCCGAGATGGGGCTGGCATGGCTTGAGGACGGCACGATCGTGTTCACCAGAAGCGGCATCCGCCCGTCGATCGGGCAGGTGTCGTCCAGCGGAGGTGAATCAGCGGACGTCTGGCGTAGTGATAGTGACGACTTTGGGGGACGGGTACGCGCGCCGATCTTTGGAACGCACAGCGTTTTGTTCAGTCGATGCGCGAGCGCCAATGTGTGCGACCTCTGGGCCATTGATGTCAGAAACAAAAAGTCACGGCTGATACTTCGGGGAGTCACGTGGGCGCGGTATGCCGCGACGGGGAACATTGTGTATGCACAGGATGGCCGGCTGATGGCGATCCGATTTGACCGCGGCACGTTGACGGTGAGCGGCGAACCGGTGGCGCTCGCCGACAGCATCACCCGTCGCGTGCTTCCCTTCGAGTTGTCGCGATCGGGAACGCTCGTCACACGAGGGGAGAGTAGCGATGACGGTGGAGGTGCGTTCGAGATGGTGTGGGTAGACCGTGGTGGTCGTGCGACCCCAGTCGATAGCACATGGAAGTTCAACGTCACTACATTTGCGGCCGATCACGGGTGGGCGCTATCGCCGGACGGAACCCAACTGGCGATTGGCCTGTCGACCGACGCGGGTGACGACATCTGGGTCAAACGACTCCCGAGCGGGCCGCTCTCTCGGGTGTCTTACGATCCGGGTCCGGAGGCGCGACCCCGATGGACCCGCGATGGCCGCGCACTGACGTTCATAGCCGCTCGCGTTGGACCGGGAGTGTTTATGCATCGCGCCGATGGCCTCGGTACCGATTCTCTTCTGGCCGCCGGGAAGAGTGAGGAAGCCGTCCTCTCACCGGATGGCACATGGCTGGTGATACGCGCCGGTTCGGCAGGTTCCGTGCGCGGTGGACGCGACATTACCGGTGTGCGGCTTGGCGTCGACACGGCGCACGTTCCGCTGATCGTGACGCCGTTCGACGAAGAAGCGATTGCGATCTCGCCCGATGGAAAGTGGATTGCCTATCAATCCGACGAGAGCGGGCGAACAGAAGTGTTTGTCCGATCATTCCCCAATACCACCACGTTCAAACATCAAGTGTCGAACGGAGGTGGCGCGGCACCGCTCTGGTCGCACGACGGGCGCGAACTGTTTTTCGTGAGTGCAGGGAAGGACATGATGACTGCACGCGTCAGCATGGGCGTCGCAAACACCATCAGCGCGCCGGTGTCGCTCTTTCACATCGCGGATGATCTGCTCAAGGTCGAGTATGACTACTACACACCGTGGGACGTGGCCGCTGACGGCCGGTTCATAATGGCGCGAGCACGCCACAAGGGTCCAATGGTCACGCCCGTGGTCGTAGCGGAGAATTGGCTGACCGAGTTGAAGGCGCGAATGAGGCGATGAGTATGTACTTGTCGTCGCGACAATGACCATTGTCGCGGTGCTTCGCGATGTGTTGGATTGCCGATCGGTGCGGATTTGGTAAGTTTTGGGCGACCTCACCATCTAATCCAATTTTTATGCGC
>JANYBD010000120.1 GCA_025360995.1 Gemmatimonadota bacterium | reverse complement strand
ATACGGCTTGATCATGCGCCAAGAGGGCGTAAAGACCATCGCCGTGAATCCCACGCGGCGCATGTCCGTCAAATCGACTCGACGGGGCGCCGACGACGGATAGTCCGGAATCGTCGAGACCGCATTGAAATACGACTGTTCGGCAAACACGTTCAGCGCGAATCGTGTGCGGGTGATGACCCAGTCAATACCAACCGTGGGTGCGGTCGTGGTGGCGATGGCGGTCGGCAACTGCGTCTGTCCGCCATATACGCCCCAGTACCAGGAATCCTGCCAGCTGGCAACGGGGTTTTGCGCACACGCGACCGACGGGATCAGTCCCGTGACACCAATCGCGAGGGCGAAAACGAATAGACGGAACGATCGCATACGCTATACCTCGAAGGAGAGCGCCGCCGGCCGACCCGCATGGGCCGCCCGGAGCTTCATCATTGGGACGATGGGGCGGTCAAACTGGTCACGGCGGGCACGGCGCGGAGGGCCGATCGGCACCCCCTAACTTAGAATCCCGACCTTCTGGGCGACTTTCCGGATGGCGCCGACCGCTTCGTCGAGATCCGTTCTGGTATGGGCGGCCGACAGCTGGCAACGCAGGCGAGCCGTGCCGTGCGGAACCACCGGATAACCAAAGCCGGTCACGAAAATCCCATCGTCCAGCAACAGTTCACTCATACGGATCGCGTCAGACGTCTCGCCGACAATAATCGGGACAATTGGCGTCTCGCCCTCGAGGGGCTTTAGTCCGGCTTCTAATAGCGCGGCCCTGAAATAACGGACATTCTCATGCAACGTCTGCACCCGCTCGGGATGGGCTTCTATAAACTGCACGGCCGCCATTGCACTGGCCGCGACAGTCGGCGGCAGCGCGTTGGAAAAGAGTTGGGGACGCGACCGCTGCGTGAGCATGTCACAGAGTGCCGCCGGTCCGGCGACAAAGCCGCCGGCAGCGCCGCCGAGCGCCTTACCAAGCGTCGAGGTAATGATGTCGACTTCGCCGAGTACGCCGAAGTGCTCGGGCGTGCCGCGGCCGGTTGGGCCCATCACACCGGTGGCGTGCGAGTCATCAACAATGAGTACGGCGTTGTGATCGCGGGCGATCTGCAACAGCTGGGGGAGCTTTGCCATGCTCCCTTCCATTGAGAAAACGCCGTCGGTCCAAATCAGGCGTCGTTTGGCCGCTTTATTCGCCGTGAGCTTCTCCACCAGATCGTCGAGATTGCCATGCTGATAGACGGCGGTGGTGCATTTCGTAATCGCCTTGGCCAGACGGATGGAATCAATAATAGAGGCGTGATTCAGCGCATCGCTTACCACAAAGTCGCCATCTTCGACAACCGTTGCCGTGAGTCCTTCGTTGGCATTCCACGCCGATACAAACGACATCGCCGAGGACGTCCCGACAAAACGCGCCAAAGCGGTCTCCAGCTCACGATGCACCGTGAAGGTCCCGCAAATGAAGCGCACGCTTCCGGTGCCAGCGCCATACTGCCCGAGCGCTTCGACTCCCGCGCGCACAACCGCCGGCTCATTGCAGAGCCCTAAATAATTATTCGATGACAGAATCAATACTTCGCCGCGCCCTTCCATCTGCACGCGTGCGGCCTGAGGTGACGCGAGGTAGTTCAGCGTCTTGTACACCCGATCGGATTTGAGCTGGACGATCTTCTGCTCAAGGTCGTTGCGAAACGCGGAATTGAGTGACATCAGGTGATCTCGAACACGACTTTTCCCGCTTCGCCGGATTTGATGACCCGAATCGCCTCGGCGTGATCTTTGAGTGGAAAGCGGTGGGTGATGGCCGGGCGCGGATCGAACTGTCCGCTGCGCAGAAACTGCGTCATCTGAATCCATGTTTCATACATGCGTCGGCCGACGACGCCGTACACCGTCACGCCTTTGAAAATAATTTCCGTCGCCAAATTTATTTCGATCGATTTCGCCGGGATGCCCAACATCTGTACCCGCCCGCCCACCCGCACCAGCGCGAAGGCTTGATGGATAGCGGACGGCACGCCGCTCATTTCGAGTACGATGTCTACGCCCAATCCTTCGGTAGCGGCGCGCACGGCCGCTTCGGCTTCCGTGGGATGCACCGCGTTGTGGGCGCCCATGGCCATCGCCAAGGCAAGGCGCTTGGGGTTTACGTCACTCGCCACAATGTGAGACGCACCGGCGGCTTTACAGATTCCGACGGCGAAAATTCCAATGGGGCCGCAGCCGGTAATTAGAACGGTCGCGCCGGGCATCTCCGTGCCGTGGAGCGCCGTGTGAAACGCGTTCCCCATAGGATCGTGAATTCCACCCACTTCAAACGACACGTCGTCGTCCAGATGCCAGACATTCGTGGCCGGCATCGCGATATATTCGGCGAAACAGCCGTCGCGGTCCACGCCGATGATTTTGGTAAACGGGCACACGTGCGAGTTGCCCGTGCGGCATAGGTGGCAGCGTCCGCAGACAATATGACCCTCGGCGGTTACGCGATCGCCGGCCTTTACATCTTTTACGAGCGCGCCAACTTCGGCGACTTCGCCGCCAAACTCGTGGCCGACAACGAACGGCGGCTTGCAGCGTCCCTGCGCCCAGTCGTCCCAATCGTGTATGTGTACGTCAGTGCCGCAAACGCCGGCGCGGTGAACTCGGATAAGCACTTCATCGTCCCGGATGGTTGGCACGGGAACATCTTTCAGCACGAATCCCGGCGTGGGGGATTCTTTCACAAGCGATTTCATCCACGAAAGTTCGCCACCTGCCACGGCGGGCGAAAGTCCGCGCCTGCGGATGGCTCGGCCGATATCGCCAAACCGGGACCCATCCGATTCGCGCACTAATGTCGTATTTTAGATTGGTAACTGGCGTGACAGCCGGCCACCACATTTCTGATATCACCCATTGAGGCTGCAATTATGACGTTTTCATTTCTGGGTATTCACCGTGCGCCGACGATGGCGCTCTGTCTTTCTTTAGCAATTGTCGCAACCGGTTGTGCGAGTATGTCTGGCGGTAAGCAGGTGGCGCCGACAGCGTCCCTGTACTCGCGCCTTGGCGGATACGACGCAATCGCTGCCGTGACGGACGATTTTCTTGGCGGAGCGCTTAGTGATCCGCGTATCGCGCCGTTCTTCAAGGGGCTCGAGCCGAGAGACATCCAGCGTATTCGCCAGCACGTCGTTGATCAACTCTGCAACGCCACCGGCGGCCCCTGCTACTATCCCGGCCGTGATATGAAGACGGTGCACGCCGAGATGGAAATTAACAATGATGTGTGGAACGCATTCACGAGTCACTTCAACCCGACGTTGGCAAAGTTCAAGGTGCCGGAACGGGAGCGGAATGAACTGGTCAACATCATTGGGTCGTTGCGCGGGAGTATCGTCAATCGCTGACGGCGCCCGATGCGGATGGTTCGCGTGCAGTGATGGGCGGCGCTGGCAGCACGCTGCCCGCCGCCCGCAGCGTAATCCTTCACCACATTTTCGGATGCGCATTGAGTTGGCAAGTCGGTTGCGCCGCGTGACCCGCCGCCCCAATATTGTCTGACCTTGCCGTCGCGTCCCCCACCTGCGGCATTCTGCGATCGAGCACCGCGGCTCGATCGGCCACCGTCCTCAATGGATGACGTGACCGAATGACAGACAGGCGAGAATTTCTGAAACGTGCCGGCATTGCCGGCACCGCTCTCGCCGTGATGAGTGGACTACCGAGCAGCGTGCTCGCCGTACCGCCCGTCTCGCGGCGTGATATTGACCGATTTGAAAGCGGTGTCAATAAGGAACTGATGATGGATGCGCTCAATGCAGCTAAGGCCGCGGGGGCGTCGTTTGCTGATGCTCGTATCGGGCGGTTTCGGCAAAACTTCATTGTGACCCGTGAGCAGCAGATCATCAACGTCGTCGATACCGACACGTTGGGTTGCGGTGTGCGCGTTCTCGTTGACGGCTGTTGGGGTTTCGCCGCCACGCGCACATTGACCAAAGACTCAGTGGTCAGTGCAGCCCGCGAGGCCGCGGCGATTGCCAAAGCGAATCGCGTCGCCCGCGATCGTTCGGTTGAGCTTGCGCCCGCCCCCGCGCAGCCAAACGCCACCTGGAAAAGCTCGTGCAAAATCGACCCGTTCGATGTGCCGCTCGAGCAAAAGGTTGACCTCCTTCTGAAAGCGAATGCCGAAGCGCTGAAGGCGCCGAAAGTGAAGTTCGTGAATGGAGTGCTCTTTTTTATTAAGCAGGATCGGAGCTACGCGAATACCGATGGTTCGGTGATCGAACAGACGCTGGTCCGCAGCTGGCCGCTTCTGGTGGCAACCGCCGTCTCCGACGACCACACGGATTTTCAGAATCGACAAAACGCGGAAGCCGCTCCAATGGGTCGCGGTTGGGAGTACGTGCTCGAAGCTGATCTGGTTGGCAACGCCCGCAAATGGGGCGAAGAGGCGTCGCAGAAGCTCACTGCGAAGCCCGTGGACGTCGGCCGCTACGATCTGGTGCTCCACCCGTCCAACCTCTGGCTCACTATCCATGAGTCTATCGGGCATCCACTCGAGCTCGATCGCGCAATGGGGTATGAGGCCAACTACGCCGGCACGAGTTTTGTCGCGCCGCCCGAAGACAAACTCGGCAAGCTCCGATACGGTCCGAGTATGATGAACATTCAGGGCGACCGCTCACAGGAAGGAGCGATCTCGACGATCGGGTACGACGACGATGGCGTTGTGCCAGATGACTTCCTGATTATTAAGGAAGGCATGGTCAACGACTACCAGACCACTCGCGAACAGGCACCCTGGCTCAAGTGGTGGTACGACCAGCAAGGGCGCCCTACCCGCTCCCATGGTTGCTCCTACGCCGACTCCTGGTCCAGCGTGCAGTTCCAGCGCATGCCCAACGTGTCGCTGCTTCCCGGCAAGGAAGAGAAGAGCTACGAAGATCTTATCGCCGCGACCGACAAGGGGATCGCCATTATCGGCGACGGATCCTTTTCGATCGATCAACAGCGCTACAACGCGCAATTCGGCGGCCAAGTCTTCTATGAGATTAAAGGCGGCAAAATCGCCGGCATGCTCAAGGACGTCGCCTACCAGATTCGCACGCCCGACTTCTGGAACTCGATGGACATGATCGGTGGTAAGTCGAGTTACCGCCTAGGCGGATCATTTTTTGACGGCAAGGGCCAACCGGGTCAGTCGAACGGCGTGAGCCACGGATGTGTGCCAACCCGTTTCCGCAACGTCAATGTGATCAATACCGGGAGGAAAGCCTGATGAGCGCTCCAAAGCGACTGCTCGAAGCAGTGACGCTCCCGCCAGAGGCGACGATCTCCCGCGAGGCCGCACAGGCCATTTGCGAGAAAATCGTGAAGATGTCCAAAGCCGACGCGATCAATGTGACCTTGAATGCGGGACTGATCACGAACGTACGATTCGCGGCGAATCAGATGTCGACAGCCGGTGCGATCGCCGATGCGAACGTCGCCGTGCAGTCGTCATTCGGCCCAAAGCACGCTGTCGTAACAACGAATGACCTCTCCGATGAGGCATTATTGCGCACGGTCCGGCAAGCCGAGCGGCTCGCGAAACTCGCGCCGGACGATCCGGAATCGATGCCGGAGCTCGATCCGCAGCAATATGTGAAAGTGAATGCGTGGTTCGATCAGACGGCAAATGCGTCGGCCGCGGACCGCGCAAAGGTGGCACTCACGGCACTTGATCCGGCCAGAAAATTGGGTGATGTGAAAGCCGCGGGATTCCTGATCTGCAATGCCGGTATGTCAGCGATCGCAAATCAAAAAGGAATGTTCGGGTACTTCCGTGCGACGAGTGCGAACTATCAACTCACGGTCCGCACCAATGACGGCACCGGTTCTGGATGGGCCGCCGCCGATCATCCGGACTGGGCGCAAATTGATTTCGCACTGGTGGCCAAACGGGCACTCGACAAGGCACGCGCATCACGATCACCGGCAAAGGTCGAACCAGGCCGTTATACCGTGATTCTAGAGCCACAAGCGACTGGCGACCTGTTGCAATTAATTGGAAATTACACCGATTCGCGAAGCGCCGATGAAGGCCGCTCGCCGTTCGTAAAGGACGGCGGCGGTAACAAAATTGGGGAGAAGATCGTCGATAATCGGATCACGATGTTTTCGGACCCGTCCGACCCGCAGTTGCTCGCGCAGCCGTTTGATGGCGAAGGATTTCCAATCGCGCGACAAGTGTGGATTGAAAATGGCGTACTCAAACAGCTCTACTATTCGCGCTTCTGGGCGAAGAAAATGGGCAAGCAGGCAACGGGTGCACCGAGCTCGATCAAGGTTGCGGGAGGCACCGCAAGCGTTGAAGATTTGATCAAGGGAACGGAGCGCGGAATTCTCGTCACGCGACTTTGGTACTTGCGCGAAGTTGATCCACGTACAATTCTTTACACAGGATTAACACGCGACGGAACGTTCTTGATTGAGAATGGCAAGATTTCGAAGAGTGTGCAAAACATGCGATTCAACGAATCACCGCTGTTCATGCTGAATAATTTGGAGGCGCTCGGAAGAGCCGAACGCCTCGCCGGGACCGAACAGGGCGGCGCGATTGCGATGCCGTCTTTGAAA
>JANYBD010000039.1 GCA_025360995.1 Gemmatimonadota bacterium | reverse complement strand
GCGTTGGGAGCGGAAGGCGAGCATGTGCAACAGCTCGTGCGCGAGTTTGAACAGTTGCATCCGAACATCAACATCCGCGTGCAGCAGATTCCGTGGACGGCGGCACACGAGAAGCTACTCACCGCGTTTGTCGGCAATGTTACGCCGGACCTCGCGCAACTCGGGAATACCTGGGTGCCGGAGTTGCAGGCCGTGGACGCGATTGTGCCGCTCGATCCGTACATCGATGGCTCGACAGTGGTGAAGGCTTCGCGTGTCTTTCCGGGCATTTGGGCCACCAACGTCATCGATAATACGGTTTATGCGATCCCGTGGTACGTGGATACTCGCGTGTTGTTCTACCGCACTGATATTCTCGCGGCGGCCGGTTACGATTCCATGCCACAGTCGTGGGCCGAGTGGCGGAAAGCAATGGAGGCAATTCAAAAACGGGCAGGGAAGCGGCAATGGGCGATCTTCTTGCCCACCAATGAATGGATGCAACCCGTGGTGTTTGGATTGCAGAACGGATCTCCGCTGCTCAAGGACGGCGGGCGCTACGGTGCATTCGATGCGCCGGCGTTTCGCGGGGCGTACGATTTCTACTTAGGGCTTTTCCGTGACGGCCTCGCGCCAGTCGCCGGGAACAACGACATCGCCAACGCCTATCAGGAATTTGCTCGCGGTACGTTCGCGATGTGGATTACCGGACCGTGGAACATCGGGGAGTTTCAGCGCCGTCTTCCGCCGGAGATGCAGCACTCGTGGGCGACGGCACCGCTTCCTGGTCCGACTGGCGCACTCTCGGGCGTATCGAATGCAGGCGGATCGAGTCTCGTCGTGTTTCGCGGTTCCAAACATCCGGAAGCCGCTTGGCAGCTTATTGAGTTTCTCTCGCAGCCGGAGATCCAGCGACGCTTCTATCGCCTGACCGGCGATCTTCCCGCGCAAATCGCGGCGTGGCAGGACAGTTCGCTGGCCGGCAATAAATATGCGCGCGCGTTTTATACGCAGCTGCAGCGCGTGCGGCCGACGCCGAAAGTCCCGGAGTGGGAATTTTTGACGTCCAAGATTATTGACGTGTCCGAGTCGTCAATTCGCGGCGGCGTGTCTACGGACCGCGCACTCGCGCAGTTGGATACGCAAGCGAATCGCATGCTTGAAAAGCGTCGCTGGATTCTCGCGCGGTCTGGCCGCGCCGTTAGCCGCTCGGCGGGCGCAGTGACGGTGCCGTGACCGCGGGAGTCGTGCAGGTCGCAGCGAAGACGCCGGAATGGAGGGCGGGCCGTGCCGGCTGGCTCTTTGTTGCACCCGCGCTGGTACTGATCGCCGTGTTCTTCTTTCTCCCCGTCGCGGCGTCGCTCCTGTTGAGCATCACGGACTTCGATCTGTATTCGGTTGCGAACCCGGCCAACGTACGGATAGTCGGCGGGCGGAATTATGTCGATCTGCTCCACAACCCGACATTTTGGCTCGCGCTGAAGAACACGTTTTACTTCGCGCTTATCGGCGGTCCGCTAACCGTTGCCACGTCGCTCGGCGCGGCGCTGCTTCTCAATGCGAAGGTCGTCCGGTTCAAAACGTTTTTTCGGACGATCTATTTTCTTCCGTTCGTGACGACCCTCGTCGCCGTGGCGATTGTCTGGCGCTATCTCTACCATCCTCAATACGGATTTTTCAACTACGCCCTTGGCGCTATTGGGATTCACCCGATTGACTGGCTCGGTGATCCGCATTGGGCAATGCCGGCGATCATCCTGCTCGCGGTGTGGAAGAACTTCGGCTACAACATGTTGATCTTCATAGCCGGACTGCAGTCGGTTCCGGTGGACCTGTATGAGGCGGCGAGTCTCGATGGTGCCGGTGCGGTGCGCCAATTCTGGCATGTCACGCTTCCCAATCTTGCCCCGACGTTTTTCTTCGTCGGCGTCGTCACGATGATCGGGTACTTCCAGCTCTTTGCCGAGCCGTATGTGATGACGACAGGCGGTCCGTTGGGGGCGACCAAGAGTCTTGTCCTATTTATGTATGAAGAGGGCTTTCGGTGGTGGAGGCTCGGCGTCGCTGCGTCGATCGCGTTTCTCCTTTTTCTGATTATTCTCGGGTGGACGGCGATTCAGCTCCGGCTTGAGCGGCGGTTGGCCCGGTGAAGCGCCTCCGCGTCACCACCGTCCTCTTGTATGCGGCGCTTATTATTGGAGCGCTGCTGTCGATCTTCCCGATTCTCTGGATGATCTCGGCGTCGTTTATGCCCACGGGAATGGCGAACACCTTTCCGCCGCGCCTGATTCCCGACCATCCAACGCTGCAACACTACCGCGATGTGTTTACACGTCTCAACATGGGACGCTATCTGCTGAACAGCGGAATCATCGCGACGGTAGTCACCGTCCTGTCGCTGGTTGTGAATTCAATGGCCGGCTATGCCTTTGCAAAGCTGCGCTTCCGCGGGCGCGATCCTCTGTTTAGGGCGATGTCGACTGGACTCGTGATTCCCGTTCAGGTAGCAATGCTGCCGCTCTTTCTCTTGCTGAAATCACTGGGGTTGATCAATTCGTATTGGGGCGTGATCGTTCCGGGTATGGCCAGTATTTTCGGGATCTTTCTCATTCGCCAGTACGCGATTTCCATTCCCGACGATTTGCTCGACGCGGCGCGCATTGACGGAGCGAGCGAGGGTCGGATCTATCGTTCGATCGTCTTGCCGACCATCACGCCAATCCTCGCGACGTTGGCGATCTGGACCTTTCTCTCGACGTGGAACGATTTCATGTGGCCGCTGATCGTACTTTCGGACGAGCGGCGTTATACGCTACCGGTCGCGCTGGCGAGTCTTGTCGGTGAACACGTGCAAGACACTGAGCTCATGATGGCGGGTTCGGTGCTCACGGTGCTGCCCGTGGTTATCGTTTTTCTCTTTCTCCAGCGTTACTACATACAAGGTGTGATGGCCGGGAGCGTGAAGGGGTGAGTCGCCGGCTGGCCCGCACACTGTGGTGTGTTGTTGGAACGCTCGGCACGTGTGTTATGACGCCAAGTGCGAACGCACAGGCGCGTGCGGACAGCAAGTCGTTACTCGATGGATTCGAAACGACGGCCGGGTGGAAGGCGCTTCCATCCGACGGCGTGTCACTCGTGATTGGGTCCGACAGCGGAACGCATGGCCGAGCGATGCGGCTCGATTTTGATTTTCATGGTCACGCGGGCTACGCGATCGTGCGGAAAGTGTTCAAAATCGCACTGCCAGACAACTATGCATTTTCGTTTCATGTGCGCGGCAACGCGCCGCCCGAGAATCTCGAATTCAAGCTGATTGACTCGACCGGCGACAACGTGTGGTGGAATAACGCCGTGAACACGCGCTTCGTGCCGGAAGGGCGAACGGTGCGGCTCACGAAGCGTCACATCGCGTTTGCGTGGGGACCAATTGGCGGTGGCGAACTCAAACGAGTTTCGGCGATTGAGTTCGCCATTACTGCCGGGAGCGGTGGCAAGGGGACGGTCTGGCTCGACGATCTCACGCTCACTCCGCTCGAGCCGGTGCATACCTACGCGGGCGTTCCGGTTGTTAGCGCTGTCACAACTGCCACGGAGCAAAGTTTCTCCCTCGACTTCGGGGCAACTCGCGAATTCGGTGGCGCAGTTATCAACTGGGCGCCTGGTGCCGCATCATCCCACTATGTCGTCGAGACTTCAATTGATGGTGTGCAATGGGACAGCGTGTACACGGTGGACGGAGGGAATGGCGGTCGCGATTGGATCTACCTGCCGGAGTCCGAATCGCGATTCCTGCGTCTCCGAATGCCGAAGGCGAGTTCGTCACGCGCTTATGCAATTCATGAATTCGCGGCGATTCCGGTTGAATGGTCCGCCACAAGAAATGATTTCTTTGCCCACGTCGCGGCCGCGGCGCCTGCAGGGACGTATCCGAAATATTTGAGCGGCAAACAGTCGTATTGGACCGTGGTTGGAGTGGACGGCGACGATGCCGAAGCGCTAATCAATGAACAAGGCGCGATCGAATCGCAGGCGGGCGGGTTCTCGCTCGAGCCCTTTCTTCGCTTGGACGGGCAACTCATCACGTGGAGCGATGCGCGGCAGGAGCAGTCGCTCGCAAAAGGTTATCTGCCGATTCCATCGGTCACCTGGTCCCGTGCGGCGCTGAAGCTCCAGGTCACGGCGTTCGCGGCCGATTCACCAACTTCGTCATCGCTCTATGCCCGCTACCGGATCACGAACACGGGTGTGACCACCGTAAAGCCGACGCTGTATCTCGCGCTTCGTCCGTTTCAGGTCAACCCGAGCTGGCAGTTTCTTGCCACGCAGGGCGGCGACGCGCGCGTCCGGCGAATTGTTTGGGACGGCGCTCGCATTCGCGTCAACGATTCATTAACTGTTGTACCGCTCACCAAGCCCAAGGCCGTCGGCGCAGCGACTTTCGACCAAGGGGACATCGTCGAGTCGCTTCGTGCGGGCATGTTCCCCGAGCGCCACGACGTGCGCGACCCAATGGAGCACGCCTCCGCGGCGATGTCGTACCCGCTCTCCATCGCTCCGGGTGAGTCGCGCGATGTATATGTACTGATCCCGTTCCATTCGAGCGGTGCGCGTTCCCAGCCGTTCGAGCGTTCAGCAGACGCGAAATTATTCGTCGGGCGAAAACTCGCGGCGGCGATGCGTTCGTGGGCAGCGAGTCTCAATCGCGTGAGAATTGATCTGCCGCCTTCGGCCGCACGCGTTGCCAATACCCTTCGCGCACAACTGGCGTATATCCTGGTAAACAATCACGGTGCCCAGATCCATCCGGGTGCCCGATCATACGCGAGGTCGTGGATTCGCGACGGCTCAATGATCGGCGCGGCGCTGCTCCGTCTGGGCCACCCCGAGCAAGTAAGGGCATTTCTCGATTGGTATGCGCCTTACCAGTTCCCTAGCGGTAAAGTGCCGTGTTGCGTGGACGGGCGCGGCGCTGATCCGGTTCCTGAGAACGACAGCCATGGCGAGTTGATCTATGCCATCGCCGACTATTTCCGCTACACCGGTGACACCGCCTTTCTGGTGAAAATGTGGCCACACGTTACCGGCGCCGTCGCTTATATGGACTCGTTGCGGGCGCAACGGCTCACTGCCGCTTACGAACACAACGACACCCGCGTGTATCGCGGACTGTTTCCACAATCGATCAGCCACGAAGGCTACTCTGCCAAACCAATGCATTCGTATTGGGATGACCTCTTTGGGTTGCGTGGTTATGTCGATGCGACATTTATCGCGACCGTTTTGCAGCACGTACTACAAGCGAAGGCCTTCGCCACTAGTCGCGACACTTTCCGGCGTGACATTATAGCGTCGTATCGCCTGAGCATGGTGCAACACCAGATTGACTTTCTGCCCGGTGCCGCAGAGCTCGGCGACTTTGACCCGACGTCAACGACGGTGGGTATCGCGCCCGTGGGGGAGCTGGCCTCACTGCCCGATAGCGCCGTGCGGCGGACGTTCGACCGATACTGGGAAAGTTCAGTGAAGCGCCAAAGCGGCACCGCTCCGTGGGACGCATACACCCCATACGAACTTCGCACCGTTGGCACCTTTGTTCGGCTTGGCGAGAAGCAACGTGCCCTTTCGATGCTCGACTTCTTTTTTGAAGGGCAGCGTCCTGCGCCGTGGCGTCAGTGGGCGGAGGTTGTATGGCACGACCGCGATGCACCAAAGTTTATCGGCGATATGCCGCACAGTTGGGTCGGCTCCGACTATATCCGTTCAGTGCTGGATATGTTCGCGTACGACCGGGCATCAGACGCCGCGCTCGTAGTGGGCGCGGGAATTGCCGAGCAGTGGGTGCGAGAGGCGCCCGGCGTATACGTGCGCGCGCTCGGGACACCGTACGGAACAATCGATTTGGACATTCGTGCTGCTGGGGACCGCCTTACGGCACAGATCGGCGGAGCACTGAAAATGCCGCCGGGTGGAATCGCATTTCGATCTCCGGTCGATCGGCCCATCGTGCGCGCGCTCGTTGATGGCAGGCCGGTTGCCCTATCGCCCAACGGAGAGGTGGTGATTCGCCACCTTCCTGCGACGATCATCCTGACTTATTGAACGATACAATGAACAGTGAAGACGCTACGATTGTGTACGGGCATTTGATCGCGAACGATCGATACCACCTCACGGTCGCCGACGATGGCACCGGCAGCTCGCATTTCGGGGATTTGGCAGTCACGCGGCGTACTCCCGATTTTACTCGCGAGACTGACGCGTTCGTGGTGTACGTACGCGACCTCGACAGCGGTGTCTATTGGTCAGCGGCGATGGAACCCGTGCGAAACGATGGGGACCCATACGAATTCGTCGCACAACCGGGGATGGTCTCCTTCATTCGCGAACACGATGGCATTCGCACAACGCTTGAGGTAATGCTGGTTCCGGACGCGCCCGCTGAGGAGCGGCGGCTTACGATCGAGAACATCAGCGGGCGCGAACGGCATCTCGATGTAACGACGTACGTTGAACTCGTGCTCAATACACCGGTCGCGGACGCTGCCCACCCGGCGTTCTCCAAGTTGTTTGTGCAGACGGAGTGGGACGCCGAGCGCAACGCGCTCATTGCGCGTCGGCGCCAGCGAGCGCCCGACGACGTGCCGATGTGGGTAGTGCATACGCTGCGTACTGTTGGTGCGGACGCGACGGTTGCGTACGAAACGGACCGAATGCGTTTTCTGGGTCGCGGTCGCACGACGGCGAGGCCACAGGCGATGGATGTTTCGGCCGGTGGGACACTGTCCGGGACGACAGGT
>JANYBD010000038.1 GCA_025360995.1 Gemmatimonadota bacterium | reverse complement strand
GAGCAGTGCCCGGCGGTGGTCGATGGGCTTCACTTTCCTCAGGTGCATGAAGCCAAGCACCAACACCGGAAAGAGAAAAAGTAGGAGGCTGATCGTATAGCCGTATGGGGATGGGTTCGACTCGGGGCGCGCGTGCCCGGGGAGATCCTGAACGGTGCGCAATGTGAGCATCGCCGGTATGCCGATCATGAGGCACATTCCGACAATTGCCAGGATATCGCGCCGTGGGTCCGTCTTTCTCACAAAGTGGTCTCCAAGTGGCTATCTTCTCGTCCGTGGAACCTGAGGCCTCAGAACGTGCACCGATACTGCGCATAAGCCACACGTTGCACAACCGTGTGGCGCTCTGGACGTTCGTGTCGCTGTGGACGTTCTGCGCGATCATGCACTTCGTCGGCCGCAATCGCCCAAGCCCTTTCGAAGTGTTCGTTAACCCATTCGGTACGGTGGGGTATCCGGTCATCCAGTCGTTCACCGACTCATCGACGGTTGGACGGGGACCATTCGTCAGCGGCGATCGCGTGGTGCGCGTCGCGACAACGGATCTTGTGGGAGCGGGGCAACTCCGGTTCTATCAGGTCGTCCAAGACGCATGGTGGCACGCCGACCGTACGGTCACGTTCGATATCGAGCGGGATGGCGCCCGCATGACGGTCACCGCCCAACGGCCGGACCGCCATCCAGTAAGATATTTGCCCACCATACTGGGATCGATCGGGTTTGGTGCTGCGGCCATACTGATACTCACACGTGCGAAGTCAAGCCGGTCAGTCGTCGCACTCTTCTACGCGACCGCGATTTGGTCGCTGCTGTTCATGGCGAAATTTAGTGCGCCGGGTTGGCTCATTCCGGTATCGCTGACCCTTTCGGCAATTGTCGCAATCGTGGCGCCGGTTGCGTGGCTGCTTGCGCATCTTGGCTTTCCGGATGAAGCGGGCACACTGCGCGGATGGAACAGGGTATGGCCATGGGCATTCGTCGTGATGGGAGTGCTGTTTTTTGGCGACGTATATGGGTTTCCGCTTGATGCGGCGCTCTCCGTGCGCTGGTCGGTCCGCGTCGAGATTGTGTGGACCGTCCTGACGATCGGGATTTATGCGCTGAATTTTCGGCGCAGCAGCCCGGTCGGGCGGCGGCGGACAAAATGGGTCATGTTTTCTGCGTATCTCAGTATTCTGATTTTCTGGGGAGTGCTTGCGGTTGCGGGGAGCGACGCGTTCACCAACGCGGGGCCGCGGTGGGTCGCGTACACCGTGACCGCGGCGGGGCTCGCGTTTCCATTGGGTCTGCTCATTGCGATGCTGCGATTCGATCTGTTTGACATTGACCGACTACTCGGTGCGACAATGTCGTACAACGTGCTCGGTGTCGTCGTCGTCGGCGGCGGGTTCGCGTTAGTGCCTGGACTCACTGCTTCGATGGCGGCTCACATGGACGTGAACCCGTCGATCAGTCGCTCCGGCATTACGCTGATCCTCGCCGCCGTGGTGATTGTCACCGAGCGTCGGCTTCGCCCGTTGGTGGATCGCATGTTTTTTAAGGAACGATTTGCGCTCGAGCAAGTGATGCGCGAGCTGCCCGAACGATTTGCCGCGGTGCGGCGCGCCGACGAACTCTGGACGCTCATAGGCGACGCGCTCACGACGAATCTCAAACCCACCAGCTGCGTCATTTTTCTTTCAGCGGGCGAGTCGTTCGTGCCGGTGTATTCCCATGGCGACGTGCTGCCGGCCGCGATGCCCGCGCACACCCTGCTCGGCGAATGGATTGCGGCCCGGAAAGCCGCAACAAAGGTCGACCCCACGCGCTCCGTGGGGCCAGACCGGGCGTTGCTCGAGAGCCTTGGCGCCCGCGTGATCATCCCGATCCACCGCGGGGCGCAGCTCGAAGCGTTCGTCTGCCTTGGGGAAAAACGTTCCGGCGACATCTACACACCGACTGACCTCACGCTACTGACCACGCTCGGCAAGACCGCGTCGAGCCATATGCTCCGATTCGATGAAGCCGAACTGCTCGAGCGCGCACAAGTGATTCAGGACAAAATGCGACGCTACGTGCCCGGCGCTCTCGCCGAACTCATTGCGCTTGGCACAGAGCTGGAGACCGGCGAGCGCGAAGTGTCAGTGCTGTTCGTGGACATTCGCGGCTATACGGCGTTTGCCGACGGACGGGGCGCGACCGACATCTTCTCGACGGTGAACCGCTACACGGAAACGGTAAGTACAATCGTAACCCGCTGCGGCGGCGTGGTCGTGGAGTTCAACGGCGATGGCATGATGGCAGTGTTCGGCGCACCGCGGCCCCTGCCGGAAAAGGAAGCGAGTGCGGTGCGCGCCGCTCGACAGCTGGTGGAAGCCGTGCCGAAGCTTGGCGACGCCACCGCCGAAGCGCCGAGTCTCAACGTCGGGGTAGGAATCGCCACCGGGATCGCCTTCGTCGGCAACATCGAAGCAGCCGACCGCACCATTTGGAGCGCGATCGGCAGCACGACGAATCTGGCGGCACGCCTGCAGACGCTGACCCGTGAGCTCGGCGCCGGTGTGCTTATCGATGCAACGACGCACGATCGCGCCGGTGCCGACGCCGCTGATTTCGTGCGGCACGCCGACGTCGCAATCCGTGGTCGCGAGCGCGCTGAAACGCTCTATGGCCTACCGCTTACGCCGGTGACGGTGACGGCCCGCGGGTGATGGTGCCGATGTAGGGGAGCAGAAAGATCAGTGCACCCACCAGTATCGTCCCGGCCATGAGAAACGCGGCGCCTGGCCACTCACCGCCATCAAGCCGCAGGATAAAAAAGAGACCGCCCCAGCAGAGATAGTCGTATGCCGGCCACGCAAGGCGCCACGCCGGGAAGGTATTGCGAAAGTTGAGGTTTTTTTTCTGCGAAATAACAAGCAGAAATGGAATGGCGACAACGAAACCGAGCGTGGAATAGGAGAGCCACTTAGGCCCGTCGGCGAAATGATTCTCAATTGGCGGACCAATAAGCGCACACCCGCCAATGGCCATCGCAGCGAGTACCAGTAACATCACGAACTGCGCGAACGTGCTGCGCGTGTTGGGTTTCCCATAGCGATATCCCAGCCGCACCATCAGCGAAAACATCATCACGACAATACTCCAGCCGATAAAATTGCTGACTGGAATATTAAAGTAGAGCGGAGGGTGCGCGGTTGGATCCACACACCATGTCCAAAGATTTAGTCCGCCAACCGGCGTTCCGGGCGCATTCATGCACGGCACGGACTGCAGTGTTGTCGCAGTCACCATCTTGGTGGCACTCATGACCGGGTCGAGCACAAGATC
>JANYBD010000013.1 GCA_025360995.1 Gemmatimonadota bacterium | reverse complement strand
TTCTGGTTTTAGCGGAAATGCATCGCGTCGCGTCCGCATGTTGTATTTTCTGTCTAACGGCTTTCTGGCTCCCTGTCGCCGCGATCGGGGCGCAGGAAAATTACGAGATTCAAGTGTATGGCGCGAAGACCGTCGACAAGGGCTTCACGGTTTTCGAATTGCACAGCAACTTCACGGGGAATGGAAGCCGCTCGATTGCGGGTACCGTGCTCCCGAGCAATCGAGCCCTGCACGAAACCGTCGAGATCACGCACGGATTCAGTGACATCTTCGAGGTCGGATTCTACCTGTTCTCCACCGCAAATCCGGCTGGCGGCTGGCAGTTTGTCGGCTCACATATCCGGCCGCGCATTCGGGCTCCCGACTCGTGGAGACTTCCGGTTGGGCTGAGCGTCTCCTCCGAGTTTGGCCCTGTCAGCACGAAGTATGATGCGAACAGCTGGGGCGTCGAGTTGCGTCCGATCATCGATCAGACGCTCGGCGATTTTTATTGGGCATTTAACCCGACGGTCGGCTGGGCACTCAAAGGCGCCGATGCCGGCAAGGGCGTTAGCGGGATGATATTTAATCCCAGTGTCAAAGTGCAGTGGAATCTTTCCAAACTCGTCGGCGCCGGCGTGGAATACTACGGCACAACAGGATCAATCAACCGGCTGGCCCCGAGCGCGGAGCAATCGCACATCATCTATCCATCACTTGATTTCGATTTTTCCGAGAATTGGGAATTCAATATTGGTTATGGCGTTCGCGTCGCGGGAACTGGCGATCACGACATTGTCAAAATAATTATTGGTCGGCGGTTTCCATTCTGAACGGCTTGACGCATATCCGCCTGTCAATCGGGAATGTTGCATGAGGCGCCGAAGATGATCGGTAACGATGTGGCCGCACGGATTCAGCGATTCAACGAAGACCGCGACCCTGCACGGCGGCAGCGCAAGTTCGTCCGCATGCGTGATAATCCGTTTGCCTTTTTCCGCGGTTCTGCGCACCTCTTTTACGAAGACTGGCCAGACCGCTCGCCTCTCGACGACGCGCCGCCCGCCTGGATTTGCGGCGATTTGCACCTCGAGAATTTCGGCAGTTATCGCGGTGACAACGGACTGGTCTATTTTGATCTCAACGACTTCGACGAGGCGGTGCTTGCTCCGCCAACCTGGGAAGTAGCGCGCTTCCTCACGAGTGTGTTCGTGGCGGCCGATATGCTGAAGTTGGCGCGCGCCGATAGTACGCTCCTTGGCAAGACTTTTCTGACCGCATACACCACTGCGCTCATCGACGGAAAAGCTCGGTGGATTGAGCGTAACTGCGCCACGGGAATGGTGCGCCGGTTGCTCCGCTCCGCCGAACAACGGTCGCACCGCGCCATGCTCAAGGAACGGACGACGGGTGCGGGGATCAAGTGTCGACTGCGCAGCCTAGAGGACCGCATTTCACCAGCCACCGCTGCCGATCGTCGGTTGGTTGTCGAGCTCGTAGGCCAATTCGCCGAGCATTGTCCGGATCCGCGTTACTATAAGGTGCTCGACGTCGCACGACGCGTGGCCGGTCTCGGTAGCCTGGGTGTGCCGCGCTTTGCCGTGTTAGTCCGCGGCCATGATATACAAAATGGCCAGCGCCTGTTGGATCTAAAACATGAGAGTCCCTCGGTGCTTTTGCCGCGACTGCGAATCCTCCAGCCGGCATGGGCGAGCGAGGCGGTCCGTGTCGCGACGATTCAGCACCGCGCCCAGGCCGTGCCGCCAGGGAACTTGTACGCCGTCGGGCAGAACTTCAGGCTCCGCGAATTGCAGCCCATGGAAGACCGGCTGGCGTTAGCCCATTGGAACGGCAAGGTCAGGCGACTGCGCACCGTGATGACGGCAATGGGCGAGCTGACGGCATGGTCACAACTGCGCTGCGCGGGCCGCGATGGAGCCGCAAGCCCGGACGATCTGATCGCCTTTGGGCACGCGCGCGATTGGCAGACGGAGGTCATTCGCTATGCGCGGCAGTATCGCGATACCGTGGTCCGGGACTGGCGGGCGTTTGTTGCGGCCGGCGCCTAATCGCGTTTGCGTGGCGGATTCGAGAGTCGTCCGGACCGGCGCGGCGTGTCCTCGAAGAGCAGGATGCCTTCTTGCGGTGCAAGACCAAGCGCTCGCACGAGCGCGTGCACGCCGTCGGCCAGTGCGAGGGCATCGCGCGGCTTGAGTTTTTCCAGCGCTGAGATCAGTGCGGCAATCGGAGCGGCCGGGGCGCCGCGCAACAGTCGGCGGCCACCGGCCGTGAGCGAAAGCACCACGCGGCGTCCGTCGGTGGTGTCGCGCCCTTTACGCACATAGCCGGCGCGGACGAGACGGCCGATCACAATCGAAACCGTACTCTGCTGCGTGCGGGCCCTCGCGGCCAAATCGTTGACAGACAATCCGGCAGAACCGGCGATCTGCTGCAACAGGAAGAGTTGGGCGTTGGTCACACCCGTGTGCTGCTCGACGGCCCGTGCGGAGTGGGTGAGTGCCCCCACGATGACGCGGAGCCCGTCGAGGGCGCGGACACGGGACGAACGGGCGGCCATCATCGGCGGGGGTGTCTAAATTGCATTGATGTCAATATAATACGATCATGGCCATACAATCAAGCGCCGCGGTGATCCCGTGTCTGTGACTTCCGTTTCGCATGCCCGGGACCGGCTCGGCGATTTCACCGCCAGCCCCCGTATGCTCTTTATAGCTGCGATGGCCGCCATTATCGGTGCGCTCGGGGCGCTCGTGGCGGCAGTGCTCGTGCACTTGATTGAAGGCATCACGGCGCTCGCCTATTTCGGCCGGCTGAGCGCGATCGGTATTTCGCCCGGGCAGAATCATCTTGGTGTATGGGCGGCGCTGGTCCCCGTCGCGGGCGGATTGATCATCGGACTGTTCGCGCGGTTCGGATCCGAGAAGATCCGGGGCCACGGAATTCCCGAAGCGATGGAAGCCATTCTGATTGGCCGTAGCCGCATGAGCGCCAAGATCGCCGTGCTCAAGCCCATCTCGTCGGCGATCGCGATCGGCACCGGCGGACCGTTCGGCGCCGAAGGGCCCATCATCATGACCGGCGCCGCCCTTGGCTCCGTATTCGCACAACTGCTCCATCTCTCCGACAGCGAGCGAAAAACGCTGCTCGTCGCCGGTGCGGCGGCCGGGATGGCGGCGATTTTCGCGGCTCCGATGGCCGCCGTGCTACTGGCGGTTGAGCTCCTGCTCTTTGAATGGCGGCCGAGCAGTTTCATTCCTGTTGCCGTTGCGGCGACCATCGGCGCGGCGCTCCGCGTGCCGTTGCTTGGCGCGGGGCCGGTGTTCCCGATCGCACCTCATGCGGCATTGCCAATTGCCGGCCTTGGAGCCGCACTGGTCGTCGGGCTCGTCGCGGGTGCCGCGTCGGCCGCGCTCACCGGCCTCGTGTATGCATGCGAAGATGGGTTCGCCAAAATTCCGATTCATTGGATGTGGTGGCCTGCCATCGGCGGCATCGCGGTGGGCCTCGGCGGACTGATCGCCCCGCGCGCCCTCGGCGTGGGGTACGACGTCATCCGTGACTTATTTGCCGGAAACATTATTGGCGCCGCCGCTGTCGCGCTCCTCGCCGCGAAAGCAGTGATGTGGTCGGTCGCACTCGGGTCGGGAACGTCCGGCGGCGTGCTCGCACCATTGCTCATGATGGGCGGCGCGATCGGCGCGTTGGAATCGTCGATTATTCCCGGCGGCGACCCCGGGTTGTGGGCCGTCATCAGCATGGCGGCGATGATGGGTGGCACAATGCGCTCACCGCTGACGGCGATCATTTTCTTACTGGAACTCACTCACGACACGAATCTGCTCGGCGGACTTCTCATTGCATGCGCGGCGGCACACGGCGTGACCGTGCTCGTGATGCGGCGTTCCATTCTCACTGAAAAAGTCGCGCGCCGCGGGCATCACGTACAGCGTGAATACAGCGTGAATCCGCTCTCCCGATTCCGGGTGGAGGATGTCATGCGCGCCACCGTGCGAACATTGCCTGCGGAGATGCGTATTGACGGAATCTTCCGGCGACTCGTGCATGACGATCCGGAACTCGGACGTGATCATGCATGGCCGTTGGTCGCCGATGACGGCCGGCTCGTCGGCATCCTCACCCGCGGTGACATGCTGCGCGCCTTTGAGGAAGATCACGATGCCGAACCCACCGCCCTAGAAGCCGGTACCAGCGTTTTGACCGTCGCACACCCGGACGAACTGCTCGACGAAGCGATGAATGCGATGATCATGCGCAGCGTGAAACAGTTACCGGTTGTCGGCCGCGATAATCCTCAACAAGTAATCGGAATGGTGGATGGCAATGTGATCGCCGCCGTATGGAGTGAACTGCACGACGAAGATCACCTCCGTGAATCAGGACGGGCCGCCACGTGATCGCCATCGGCCCATGCATGCTCCTGGCACCACTGGTATTCATTCTGGCGCTGCTTGCCGTTCCATTTTGGCCGGTGATTCTGGCACTGATTGGGCTGGCCTGGCTCGTGCTTTGGCCTATCGAGCGGATCGCGGTGCTGCTGGGTATGCGCACCACTATGGGATGGACGGCGGCGGTGGGACGCGTCTTTCGCGTGGTGCTGACCCCATGGACGTA
>JANYBD010000283.1 GCA_025360995.1 Gemmatimonadota bacterium | reverse complement strand
AATGAATTTGATGGCGCCGCCAAGTTTCGCGACGCCGAGCACGACGAGGATGACCCCTGCCATCATCGTCGCCACGGTGAGGCCGCCCACACCGTAGTGCTGCACGATGCCGTAGACGATGACCACGAAAGCGCCGGTCGGACCGCCAATCTGGACGCGTGAACCGCCGAGCGCCGAAATGAGAAATCCGGCGATGATCGCCGTGTAAAGCCCCGCTTGCGGGCCTAGGCCGCTGGCAATCGCAAAGGCAATCGCCAACGGCAGCGCCACGATTCCGACGACGACGCCGGCGGTGATATCGGCAATCGCCTGTTGGCGATTATAGCCTTTAAGTGTCGTGAAAATTTTAGGAACTAGCATCTAGTCGTCGCCCCGCGAACGGCGATCGCGCTTCTTCCCGGATTGGCGCTTCTTTTCGGTGAGTCGGTTCTCCACCGACGAACGCGTCGGTTTCGTGCGGCGACGCACCTTTGGCACCACGAGCGAACGCCGTACCACTTCGGCGAGCCGTTCTTCAGCGAGGCTCCGATTTTGTCGCTGACTGCGCGTGTCACTGGCGACGACCCGAATATTTCCTTCGCTGTCCACGCGAGTGGCTAGCATGGTGAGCGCCCGAAACCGCTGGGCGTCGGTCAGCGCCGATGACGTGCGGACGTTCCATACCACTTCGACTCTTGTGGACGAAGTATTGACGTGCTGTCCGCCAGGCCCGCTGCTTTTGGTGGCGCGCACCACGAGTTCCGTCAACGGAATGACGACGCTACCATTGATGCGAAGCCCGCTTAGTTCGCTTCCGTCCATATTCCTCCAAGCCAGGTTGCTATTGCAAAACGCAACGCTTGGGCACAGTCTTAACGCATTGCGTTTTGCAATACGCCAGAGGGCAGTTGCTCAAATTCCTGACACGGCCAGATCGAACCGTACTCGCAGCACTCGAGCCCCGGCGATTAATCCCCTGGCTCTACGTCGCACGTCTGTCGATTGCGACCGTCATTCTTATCGCTGCGTTAACCACTTGGAAAGACGCGCCAAGCGACAAAACCTTTGTCGCGACGCTCTGCTTTTTCTTCGCGATTGTCTTCACGACTGCGTCGTTCGTGTGGACGGAAGTTAATCAGCGCCCGCTCACAGAGGGGTTCTTTTACGGTCATCTCGTCGCCGATCTGCTGATCGTCACTGCCGTTGTACATGTGACCGGCGGAGCCGTATCGGGATTTGCCGCGCTGTATATCCTGGTCAATGCGAGCGCGTCGCTGCTCCTGCCAATAGGTGGGACGCTCCTCGTCGCCCTACTGGGACTGGTGATGTATGGTGCCGACGCCGTGTATGTCGCACGGGTCGCCGGCGATCGTCTGGATTTGGAAATCTTTGTCCAGATCGGCGTCGTTTCGTTAGTCGCGGTTATCACGGGGTACATCAGCGGTCGGCTGCGCGAGACCGGTCGAGGACGCGAACAGCTCGTCGCGGAACTGGTCGGCGTCCGGCTCCGCGAGAAAGACATCCTCCGCAATATCAAAAGCGGCATTATTACGGTCGACGCAACCGGCGGATTGTTATTCGCCAATCCGTCGGCATCCGACCTCACGGGCATCGAGCTCGAAGAGCGCATTGGACAGCCGATCGTCCGGGAAATCAGAGCCGTAGCACCGGTGCTTGGCGAAGCGCTCGAACTCGCCATCCACGGCGGTGTGCACGTCTCACGCACCGAAGGGCAGATTGCCCATCACGAGCGGTCATTTCCGCTCGGGGTGACCACGACGTCATCGGATGGCGATGGGCGCCACGTGGGCCGCACGATCACGGCGATTTTTCAGGATATCTCGGATCAAAAACGGCTCGAGCAGTTGAACCTTCGCGCCCACCGGCTCGAGGCCGTCGCGGAGTTATCGGCTTCACTCGCTCACGAAATCAAGAATCCGCTTGCGTCCATTCGTAGCGCCGTCGAGCAGATGTCGTCGCGGCCGGCCGCCACCGACGACGAACGCACACTCGGCAATCTCATCGTGCGCGAATCTGACCGGCTGTCGCGACTGCTCTCGGAATTCCTCGACTTTGCCCGCGTGCGCGTGAC
>JANYBD010000254.1 GCA_025360995.1 Gemmatimonadota bacterium | reverse complement strand
TATCGTCGAGCGCAATCTCGCGCCGGCTCAATGTTTCGAATGAGACAAACGCGACTGGCACCTCGGCCCGCAATGCGGCGTCGAGCCACATCGCGCGCAGTGCAGCAGGTGCGGCGACCACAGTCCGGCCAGTGTCGCGCGCGATGGCCAATGCGACAAACGTTTTTCCCAATCCCGGTTCGTCCGCAAGCAGCGCGCCGCCAAACTCGGCGATTGCGGCCCGCACACGGGCTACGGCATCAGCCTGGTGCGGCCGCAGGGTGATTGTACCAACTGTGCTCGCCAGTGCACCGGACTCGCCCAAAATCGCCCGCGCAATCGCGGCACGAGTGGCGGCTAGCGCAGACACCATGTCATCAACGCCGCGAGTTGTGCGTGGCGCACGCGATATGCTCGGATCACAACGTCGGTCAATGCTACGGGATCGGGAGGTGCGCCTTCGTGCGCAGCGCGACCAATGGGCGCAAGAAGTGCGACGGCTCGCGGCCAATCGGAAGGCAATGGAAGCCGCGACAACGTCCAACCGAGAAATCGACAATAACCGCCGCGAGCGGGCTCAGCGATTGCCGCAAGCCACGCGGCCGCAAGCGGCGAGTTGAGAAGCGCGCAGAGTGCGAAAGCATCATCCATCGAAGGCGCGCGGGCGACGTAGCAACTATTCAACGGCACAGTTCGATCACCAATGGCAAGCACCAACGCGCGCGGCGCTTTGCCAATATCGCTCCACACCACACGCGGGCAATCTGAACGGGCAGCCTCAGTACGAAACAAGGTCCACCACCGGGAACTGGATCGGGCATCCGTTCGCGCGTCGAGACGTCGGCGCCACGGGGCCAGCCATGCCGCAGCGCGAGGCGGGAGTTGAGCGAGTGGACGATCGTCAGCATCGTGCGTCCAAAGAATTGAACCGCCGTCCACATCCGCACCCCACGCGCGCGTCGCTTCGCCGCGCAAAATGGGACGCAACAATCGCGGTTCGACGTGATTGTCGCGCTCTGAAAAAAGAAATGCGTCGTTGCAGCCGGTTTTCACGCCGAGCAGCGGCCGGCCAAAGACAGTACGGGCCAATGGCGGGCCGGCGGCGGCCAGTCTGTCGAACCCGGCGCGCGCGTCTGACGGCAACAAGAGCCACGGCGCACCTACCGTCGCGTCAAGTGGAATGGAGGTGAACGGCGTCTCCCACGCGATGGCATCGTCGCGAGAGTGCACAGCAAGCCGAACGGAATACTTATCGCCGGAATTATTCAGTCCGGCGCTTCCGGCAGCGACGGCCATTCCAGTTGACCCTCGCCGCGACGCAATCAACATCGACGGATACACCGCCGCGTCGAACGCCGCACGCGACTCCGCCCAATCTTCAAGTGCAATCACCCGCGCCTCACTGGTGATGACCTGACGAATACCGCCACCGGCGAGCGAACGCCAAAGTTTTGCCGGCACTAATAACGCCGCTACTCCGCCGGGTCGCATGAGTGCGAGCGAGCGCTCGACAAACAGGGCGGCCAGATCTATCTGCGCGGCAAAGCCGCGACCGGCCCCGGCCCCTGTCGCGCCCGCAACCCACGCGGCATCGCGAAACGATCGGTAGCGGGTGCGCAACGATTCGCGTTGCGCACCCGGAATATTGTGCAGTCGCACCCAAGGCGGGTTGCCGACCGTTAGATCGAATCCGCCGGCCGCACCGGCATCGGCGAAATGCACAGGAAAAGAAAACGCAAGCGGCGCGCCGGCGCGCAATGCTACAATTCGATTCCGCGCTGCTCCGGCGGCGGCACGGAGCAGTTCAAGGTCGCGTCGCTGTTGTGCCGAGATCGGCGGGCGCTTGGCGAAAAGATCACGCGATCGGAGCGCGCACAACAAATCGCGACGTCGCGCCGAAGCCGTTGCTCCCGCCCGCTCGGCGACGGCGATCGCGAGGCGACGCTCTTCGCGATCGAGCGCGCGGGCCAATGTTTGCTTTCGCGCTCCCGTCGCCTGCGCGTATCGCGTGCGGACCCGCGCGAGCGCCGCCGGCGCGGTGATGCGCACCGTGTCACCAAAGGCATCGCCAGCGAGTGCATCGCCAACACGAATATGCCGGTCAAGGTTCGGCAGTGGCGTGACTTTCAGAGGGTCGGTCTCACCGGAATCGATCACGACCGATAACCAGAGCCGCAACTCACAGAGCCAAACAGCCGTCGGGTTTATATCAACCCCAAAGATCGACGCCGTGAGTATGTCGCGTCGAATAACACCGGGTGCACGAGCATCGCCAGTCAATTGTCTGAGTAAGGCAAGCCGTTCCAGCAGATGCACGAGAAACGCACCGGAGCCACAGGCCGGGTCAAGCACGCGAAGTCCGTGCAATGCGGCGCCAAGACATACGCGCTCCTTCGCGCGCAACGTCCCGGTCTCTGTGGCTTTCGCAAGCAGTTCGGCAGAGACTCCGCGCGTACCGAGTACCGCTGCCAATCCCTCGCCCGCGACGCGCTCGATAATCGCCGGTGGAGTGTAAAATGCGCCTGAACTCCGCCGGTCGTCTTGTGCCATCAACGATTCAAATGCCCGGCCAAGCATTTCCGGATCGACTGCCGACTCACTCCACGCGGTGGAATCTTCTCGCGCCGTGACACGATAGCGGCCGAGCAGTCCGCCGATCAGCGCGCCAACGGCCTCGTCGGTGAACGCGACATTGCGATGTTGCTTCTCAATCACGGTTCGTGCGAACAGTCCGCCATTGAGAAAGGGAATGCGTCCTAATGACCGCGCCGCCACTGCGCGCCGGTTGACGGGGGTATTGAGTGTCCCAAAAAACAACGGATCGAGTAGTCGCCGATGCACTGCGCCACCGCGATCGCAACGCGCGTCAAACGCGTGGCGCAGAAATTCACGGTCGCCGTCGAGCCAGCCTTTCGCTTCCAAAAATGAGAGAAAGAGCAGCCGTGACGTGCAGAGCAACGCGAGCTCACGCCGGGCCCGTTCACCGCCTCCACCATCCGCGGACGCCGCGAGATCGACTACCACCCGCTCGAGCTCGCGATAAAATCGACGGGTCAGCGCATCCCGGCCGAGCAATTCACGCCAGCGATGATGCACCAAAACATCGGTTGCGCCAATTGCATCGGACATCGCTGCCACAGTCTCGGCGTCTGAATCCACAACGCGACGCGCATCAATGGCGAGTGCCGCTAGTCGTGCGGTCGCACCTGGCGCTGGCGCGCCGATGACAATCGTTCCGGTGGCCGGTTGCACGGCAATAATCAACCAAAGCAGTTCCGGCGATGCTTGCGCAACTCGCGTGGCGCTGCGCGCGATCGCGTCGCGTGCGACTGCCGCTGAGCCGAGTTCAATTAGCAGCGCTCGAATGGTTCCCGATCCACTGGCAACGCTAGCGCGTCGCGCACGAGCATCAATTCCTAATGCAGAGCGCGATCGCCCATCGAGCAGCGCGGGCTCGCCAAAACCAAGGCGGGTCGCGAGCGCTGCAAGATCGCGAAAACTGTGGGTATGCGAGAGTAGGGTTGCGGCGGTGCGAAGCGAAGACACGCTTGCACGGTGCCCGTGGTCAGCACGAAAGTCGTCACCCGCTTAGCTCACCGCGAGTCTTTCGCTTGCCGAAAATCAACGGCGCCCCGCTACCGAGCGTCGAGCAGTTCCGGCAATTCCGTGATGTTCGTGAGCCAGTAGGCCGGCGTTGCGTCCGCAAATTGTTCGCGGGTGAATGGACCCCACAGTGCGGCAATCGTTGTGACACCGGCCGCGTTGCCGGACCCAACATCGTGCGGTGAATCTCCAACAAACACCGCCTCGTCAGCCGCGACGCCAAGTTTCTGCAGTGCCAACAGGACCGGCTCCGGACTCGGCTTGTGATGATCAGTCGATTCCAGTCCAACGAGTACTTCGAAATAGTGCGCAAGCTTCGTATGCTCAAGTCCGCGCGCCGCGAGTTGCTCACCCTTCGATGTCACCAGCGCCATTCGGAGACCTCGGGCCTGTAACTTTTCCAATGTCGCTACAACACCTGCGAACGCCGAGATCATCAGATCGTGATGTTTGACCTGAAACTCGCGATAGCGGTCGCGAAGCATCTCCGATTCCTCAGGCGTGCGTCCGTAGGCGTAAATCTGTTTCATCAGTGGTGTGCCAATGCCGGCAACCCATTCCCGGTCCGTCGGAACCTTGCCGTCAAATCCGTCGAATGCGTGGCGCATTGAGGCGAGCAACAGTCCGACGGAATCAATCAATGTGCCGTCGAGGTCGAACAGCACAGCTCGCAGTGGTCGTGTCATTCCGGAAAGATATCGTCGGGGGCGGACTTATTTCGAACGGTAGGCGCGTCCTTTCCACTCTACGCGATCGCCCTTCCACGCTGCCCGCGTGAAGATGCCAAAGATCAGCACCGAGGCGAGCGGATGCAGTAATCCCCACGCCACTGGCTGCTTTGCCAAACGGTACACAATGCCCCAGAAAAATGCGGTGATCGCAAATACCAAGGCGCCCCAAATTCCAACGGCAGGCGGTAGCACACCACACACGGCTCCAATTACCAACAAAATCGGCACGATCTCCCAGAGTGCCGGCAACGGAAAAATGACCCGCAACACCGCGTGCCCGATCGGTCCGAGCTTTAGGGAATCCCGGCCGGCCGCATACACATTCTTCCCCCACCCGCGAACAATTTCGCCGAGTCCTTCGTACATGCGCGTGCTCATGTGTTCGATACCGGTCACGAAGTGCACGTTGAATCCCAGCCGACACCATTCCTGTGCCATGCGTAAATCCTCAGCGACGTGTGTCCGCACCGTCTCGTGCCCGCCGGCCCGATCGTACGTCACGCGCCGCATCAGGAGATACTGGCCGTTGGCGATCTTGTCGTACGGATTGGTCGACCGGCTCACTTTTTCTGTGCCGCCGTATTTTGCAAAGAGCAGGACAAAAATGTGAGGCTGAATCAGCTTCTCCCATAACGTGACCATGGTTTGCGAGCCGGCCACTGAGAACAGATCGGCGCGACGTTCGACCATCGCGTTCACTGAGCGACTCAACAGCTCTGGCCCGTGACGGGTATCGGCATCGGTAAAACAGAGTAGGGCACCAGTCGCGGCGCGCGCACCATTGTGGCACGCCCACTGTTTTCCGAACCAGCCTTCGGGCAGATCGGGATTGTTGATCACCCGGACACGGGCATCCGTG
>JANYBD010000235.1 GCA_025360995.1 Gemmatimonadota bacterium | reverse complement strand
CCCACTAGTCTCGCACTCAGCACTCGTACTCCCACTCAACACTCGTAGTTGTTATCCGCGCGGGTGAAACTGCTTATGCACCGACCGCAAATACTCCCGATCGACATGGGTATAAATCTGCGTGGTCGAGATATCCGCATGGCCCAGCATTTCCTGGACGGCCCGCAAATCGGCTCCGCCTTCCAGCAAGTGCGTCGCGAATGAATGTCTAAGCGTATGAGGAGTCACGCTAGTACGTAATCCAGCTACTTCGACGTATTTTCGGAGGATTTTCCAGGCTCCCATTCTCGTGAGCGGCTTACCCCTGATACTCAGAAATAACTTTCCCTTCCCCTCTCCTCTTTCCAAACGCGGGCGGAGTTCCCGCAAATACATCCCGACAGCCCCAATCGCGGCTCGGCCGATCGGCACCAGCCGCTCTTTGCTTCCTTTGCCGAATACGCGTAGCATCGCGTCCTGAATGAGAACGTCTTTCACTTCAATTCCAATCCATTCACTCACTCTCAACCCGGCACCATATGCGAGTTCGAGCATCGCCCGGTCTCGGAATACCAGTGGCTCATCTATGGAAATCGACGACAGGAGTTTTTCCACGTCCGTCACCGAGAGCACTTCGGGGAGGGTCCGCCATTTCTTTGGCGTTTCAAGTCGCTCGCTTGGATCAGCTTTTACCAAACCTTCAGCGATCAGAAACTTGAAATACGTATGTGCTGCCGAGACCGATCGCCGTATGCTCGAGGGAGATAGGCCAATGTCCTTCAAGTAATAGACGAACTCTCGCAGATCGCTGCCGGTTAGCTCCGATGGCGCGGAGCGGCCATTGGCGACGCCCCACTCCGCCATGCGCGACAAATCACGGCCGTAGGCTTCCAGAGTTCGCGGACTCGATCCCTCTTCGAGCGATAGGTATTCGCTGAACCGCTCCAGCAGGAAGGCGCGCGAAACGCCATCCGGGAGCATCAGCTGTCCTTGGGGCTCTGTAGTGGGTCGGCAGGGCCTGGCTGTTCTTTCGTGACCAAGAGCGCCTCCGTCAGCTTCGCTGCCGCCCGCCGCTTCATCACAATGAATATGATCGCAACTATCAGCCCCAACGCAACAAGGGCAACAACGCCAACGCGTTTCGCGAAGTGCGCAACGGCGACCTGCATGGTATCCCAATCATCGCCAACGCGGAATGCCATCCAGGTAATGGCACCGTACCACACAGTGGACACAATAAGAAATACGAACGCCGTGCGGATTGGCGGTATGCGGATCGCTCCGGCCATTGGCGGGGCGACCATTCGGAGAAGCGGAATCATCCTGCTGACGAGGAGCGCCGACAATCCATAGCGTGAGTACATCACCTCAAGGCGTTTCTCGAGATTGTCGACGCCGGCCTTCTTGAGCCTCGCATGCATCCACGCCGCACCATAGCGCCGCGCAATCGCATACATCGTCATCGCGCCGGCCACACTGCCAAGAATAATCAGGATGGCCGTAATGGTAAAATCGGCTCCCCGACGTGCCGCGATAAACGCAATGAGCGCCACCGCCACGTCTGCCGGTACCGGCGGAAAAATCCCTTCGATGAACGACGTCAGCGCCATCATCGCATAAAGCGCTGGCAGCGGAATTCCGCTTACCCAGTCCGAAATTGCGTCGAGTATATCACCCATTTATTGGGGCATCCGGAAAATAATTCATGCAGGATAGCACTATATCGCCTCAAGTGTGGCAACCGCGATGACTGCCAACCCCTCTACGTTTCCGATCCAACCAAGTTTCTCGTTCGTCTTGCCCTTCACCATTATATCGGAAGGCGCAATCCCAATTGCCCGAGCGAGCCGTTCGCGCATCGCGGCGCGGTGCGGGCCGATCTTCGGTAACTCGCAGATCACGGTCACGTCGGCCTGGACGCAACGCCAACCCGCTGTGCGCACCAGTTCCACCGCCAATTGCAGCATTTCGATAGAGTCGCGATTCCTGTTAACGGCGTCGGTATCTGGAAACAATTCGCCGATATCGCCCACGCCAGCGCCGCCGAGAATCGCATCTGTCAACGCGTGTGCGACCGCATCACCGTCGGAATGACCCACCAACGTCACCGCGGCCGGAATATGCACGCCGCCGAGTACGAGGCCATCACCGGCAGCAAACCGGTGCGAATCGTACCCAATCCCGACACGCGTCTTCATCGGCGCACCGGACCGCATTCCAAGACGATCAAGCGGCTACCGTCCCGGCCGTTTCGATGAGCTTGTAATTCTGGAGACGTTTACGAGGTTCAAAGCCGGCCTCCCGAATGAGCCGCTCCATTTCATCGATACTCGTGCGATATGTCGTGTTCGCCGCCGAGACGACATTTTCTTCCAGCATCAACGAACCGAAATCGTTACAGCCAAAATGGAGGGCCGTCTGGCCAACCTTCAGCCCCATCGTCACCCAACTTGCCTGAATATTCGGAATGTCTTCGAGGACAACGCGTGCAAATGCCGTGGTGCGGAGATAATCGACCGCGTCGGTCTTCGGCATATGACTCATTGTCGGCGTGTTCTCCGGCTGGAGCGGCCAGCAAATGAACGCCGTGAAACCACCAGTGCGTTTCTGTAGTTCTTGGAGCCTGTTCAAATGTTCGAACCGTTCTTCGAGCGTCTCGCCGATGCCGTACATCATGGTGCAACTGGTCTGGAGCCCTTCACCGTGGGCCAGTTCCATGACTTCGAGCCAGCGATCCGCCCCGGCCTTTTTCTTGGCCACCTGATCGCGCACCCGCTTGACCAGAATCTCGCCGCCGCCGCCCGGAATGGAATCGAGACCGGCCTTTACCAGCTCGCGTATCACTTCGACCGCCGGCATCCGGTACAATGTGCTCCAGAAATCCACTTCGCTGGGACTAAATCCGTG
>JANYBD010000227.1 GCA_025360995.1 Gemmatimonadota bacterium | reverse complement strand
TTCCTGCAGATCCGTCAGATCACGAACGGCCGAAACTCGTTTTGCGCTCTGACGGTTGCCAGACAGTTGTTCTGCTGGGGTCGCGTTGCCGGACAGAGTGCGGTCGTCAATTCCAGTGCGACCGTCCAGCCAATCGTAGATCCGCGCCAGCAGATTCTCCCCGCCTGGGTATCAACGGGCGAAGAACACTACTGCGTGTTGGACCTTTCGGGCCTCGGTTTTTGCACAGGAACGGATTTCGCTGGCCAGCTTGGCGACGGCACATTCACCAGTCCGACGGTCGGAACCTTTCCGTTCATTTTCGACGGCAGTCAGCATTATTCGTCCATTCAGAGCGGCCGGATGCACAGTTGCGGGTTCCTGCGGTTTGGCACCTCCGTCCTCCCGGTGAACAATCAGGTACCGCAGTGCTGGGGTCTGAACCTCAATGGCCAGGTTGGCAATGCCGCCAAGACCAACCAGAACAAGCCGGTTCATGTCACGCTACCTGCGGGAGTAACGGCATTCGATTCGACGTCACTGGCTCTGGGCGACGGCCATACCTGCGTACTGCAGAGTCTCCCGGCCGCGGGCGCGGGCAAAGCTTGGTGCTGGGGCAGCAATGGCTTTGGACAGCTCGGCAAAGACACCGTCGGCACCGCGTTTGCCAGCACCAGCAGCGATTCCGTGATGCAGCCTGTCAAGATGCCCACCAGCGTGACTTTCGTGAAACTCTACGCTGGTGAATATCACAGTTGCGGAATTAGCACGGCTGGCGCCGCGTATTGCTGGGGCCGGAATGACTATGGCCAACTCGGGGACGGCTCACGGATCAGTAATTCCACGCCGCAGCCCGTAGGCGGCGGTCTCGCATTCCGATCGCTGTCGCTAGGTGAACTCTTTTCGTGCGGTGTAGCTGTAGCTGTCACAGCGCTGGGTGCGCCTGGGCAGCAAAGCTCGTCACCGGGCACGATTTACTGCTGGGGTGACAACGTATTTGGTCAACTCGGCAACGGAGTTGCGGTAAACAACGCACCGTTCCTCGCGCCAACTCGGGTCAGCTTCCAGCCCTAAGCGAATCGGTCTCCGACAGCTACACCGCGGCCGCGCACCCACTGCGCGGCCGCGAGTCGTTTCTTCCCTGCAGGGTGAACGTCCGCGATGCGTACGGCGCCTGAACCACAGGCGACAATAAGACCATCGTCGCTGGCGCCGAGCACTTCGCCCGGCGCGCCGGAACCTGTCGCGGCGCGCGCGCCAAATAAACGCACTTCCAAACCGTTGAGCATGCTCCACGCGCCCGGCTTTGGATCATATGCGCGGATCGCATTGGTTGTGACGGTGCAGGAGGCGCTCCAATCCAGCCGCGCCTGCTCGCGGTCAATCTTGCCGGCATACGTCGCCAGCGCGTCGTTCTGGGCTGTTTCCGGGGCTCGTGCGAGCCCGATCAGGGCCAGCGCCTCGATAATCGCCGTCGCGCCGAGCTCGGAGAGCCGCAGTTGGAGTTCTCCGGCAGTCTCGTCGGGAGCAATCGGCGTACGCAATGCCAGAATTACCGGGCCGGCGTCCAGGGCCGGAACGAGCCGCATTATGGAAACGCCGGTTTCGGTACATCCATCGCGAATGGCCGCCTGAATTGGCGCGGCGCCGCGATACTGCGGCAGCAACGAGGCGTGAATATTGAGCGTGCCAAGCGCCGGCATGTCGATGACATCGCGTGGTAGAATGTGACCATACGCCACGACGACAGAAATATCCGGTTCGAGGGCGCGAAGCTGTTCGAGAAACTCTGGCCCACGTGGACGCGCTGGTTGAAGCACCGGAATATTTTCTTCGGCGGCCACCAGTTTCACCGGCGACGGATCGAGCTGCGAGCGGGAGCGGCCCCGAGGTTTATCGGGCTGTGTGACGACGCCGACAACGTCGTGCCCCTCGCCAATCAACGCGCGAAGTGGCGGGGTGGCGAAGTCCGGAGTGCCCCAAAAAAGAATTCGCATTGAGCTGTCGTTGCCTACAACCGCTCGTCGTCGTGCCGGTCGTGCTCCTTGTCGCCGTCGATCGGTGCGGCAATGCGCACGAGGTTCGGGTATTTCACACGCTCAATTTCCCAGAGGGCGAGTAGTTTTTGGCGTTTTAGAAAACTCAGATGATCGATAAACAGTTTTCCGTGCAAATGATCTATTTCGTGCTGCATACACACGCCAAGCAGTTCGGTGCCTTCGATCTCGAAGGGATCGCCGTTCCGGTCGAGCGCCTGCACTACCACGCGCCGTGCACGCGTCACTTCACCGTACAACTCGGGAATAGAGAGACAGCCTTCTTCCCATTTGATCGTCCCTTCACGTTCGACGATTTCGGGATTCACCAGTACGTGTTCGGCCTTTTTCACTTTAATCACGGCGACCCGCTCGGTGCGCCCAACCTGCGGCGCCGCGAGCCCGACGCCCCGGGCGCCATCCATAGTCGCACGCATATCGTCGATGAGCTTCTGCAGCGTTGGACCAAAATCGGTGACCGGCGTCGTCTCAAGACGAAGCACGGGGTCACCGAAGATGCGGATGGGAAGAATGCCCATCGCGGGAGCTACTCGCCGGCGGTGCGCCGCAACACCTTGGCGATGCGGCCGCGCTCAACCACCAGTTTCGATTCGCCGCTACGAATAGTGACGCGGTCTTCCGGCGTCTTCACCGGTTGGCCGTCTTTGAGTCCGTCCTTGATATGCAGGACTTCACCAACGAGCCCGCCGGCCGTGACGACTTCGTCGCCTTTTGCCAATGCATTGATCCCGGTCTCGTGATCTTTCTTTTGCTTTTGCTGTGGGCGGATGAGCAGAAAATACCAGATGAGCCCGAGCGATCCGAAAAGAAAAATCGTCTGGGCCATCGAGTTGCCGGGGGTGGCGGCAGCGGCTTGGGCGAACATTAGGTGGAACGGGCTCATGGGGCGTCCTTGGAGTGATAACGGGCGAGCCAATCTCGGCTCCACGCAGTGAAGGTCCCGGCGCGAATCGCCTCGCGGGCGCGGCGCATCAGGGCGATAAGGAAATGTACATTGTGCAGGCTCAGAAGGCGGAGCCCGAGTATTTCGTCCGAGGTCACCAGGTGACGGATATAGGCGCGCGAAAAGCGCCGACAGGCGGTGCAGCCGCAACTTTCATCGATCGGGCTCTGGTCATCCCGGTTACGGGCGTTCTTGAGGTTGAGACGCCCGTCGGACGTAAACGCGGTGCCATTGCGTCCCATACGGGTCGGTGCCACGCAATCGAACATGTCGACGCCGCGCGCCACGCCTTCGATAAGATCTTCTGGAAAACCGACGCCCATCAGGTAGCGCGGACGGTCCTGCGGAATCGCGTCGTCGCACACCTCGAGCATTTCGTACATCGCCGGCTTTTCCTCCCCCACACTCAGGCCGCCGATCGCGATGCCGTCCCATTGTGCACGGTCGGCAATGCTTTCCGCCGCGGCTTTCCGGAGGTCGCGATGGATTCCGCCCTGTACGATTGGAAAAAGTGTCTGCCGCGGCGCGCCATCGACCGCGTGCAGCCGTTCGAACTCCGTCCGGCATCGATCGAGCCAACGCAAACTGCGCTCCATGGCGTCTTTCGCGGCCGCATGAGCGCTTTGACCAGGAATGACGTGATCGAATTGCATAATCACGTCGGCACCGAGATTGGTTTCGATTTGCATGACAGACTCGGGCGTGAAGTGGCGCGCCGATCCGTCGATGTGCGATTTGAAACTCACGCCGTCTTCAGTGACGTCATTGAGCGCGGCAAGCGAAAAGACCTGAAAGCCGCCCGAATCGGTGAGGATCGGGCCGTCCCATGCCATGAATCGGTGCAGACCGCCAAGTTTGCGAACGAGCTCATCGCCCGGCCTGAGGTGCAAGTGATAGGCGTTTGCGAGAACAATCTGTGTGTGCATCGCCCGGAGTTCATCGGGGTCGAGGGCTTTGACGCTCGCCAGAGTGCCAACCGGCATGAACACCGGCGTTTCGACAGCGCCGCGTGGCGTGTGAAAGACCCCAGCGCGCGCACGTCCGTCCGTCGCGAGAATATCAAATTCAAAACTCATAGGCTCTCACTCAGCTGGACGCTGCACGCTGCCCGTCTGCACGCTGCACGCTGCACCGTAGTTAAAGCACTTTCAGAGGATGACCATCGCATCCCCGTACGAATAAAACCGGTAGCCGTCACGGATCGCCGTGGCATACGCCGCACGAATCAGTTCGACCCCCGCAAACGCCATCACAAGCATGAGCAGCGTAGACCGCGGCAAATGAAAGTTTGTCACGAGTCGGTCGGCTCCGCGAACTATATGCGGCGGATAAATGAAGATACTGGTCTCACCCTCTGCGGCGTGCACGCGGCCTCGGTCATCGACGACGCTTTCCAGCGTCCGCAAGGATGTCGTTCCCACGGCCCAAATTTTCCCACCACGCTCACGAGTAACATTGACGGCCGCTGCCGTGTCGTCGGACAACCGGAACCACTCCTC
>JANYBD010000279.1 GCA_025360995.1 Gemmatimonadota bacterium | reverse complement strand
AGTCCGCCGACCATCGCAAAACCGTCATTTTTCCTGGACTCCGCGGAGGAAGGGCGTTGGGGCTGTATGGCGGGTATCTGGTGTACGTGTCCGGCGAGGGCGCGTTGATGGCTGCGCCGTTCGACCGACGCACGCTCACCGCAGGCGTACCGATTCAGCTTGGCGACAGTATCGCCGTAAGTTCCTCCGATGCGGCGGCGGCGCTGTCGGAAAACGGCTCGCTCGTATACGTGCGAGGCGGACGGGCAAGTCAACTCGTTACGGTGGACGATCATGGTCAACCGCAGCTACTTGTTGACTCAGTGCGTGCCTACGCACACCCACGCTACTCACCAAATGGAACTCGGATAGCATTCGATGTCGCACGGGATGGCGGAACGGACATCTGGACCTACGACTTGGTGGCGCGCACGACTGAGCGCGTTACACATGAAGGGTTCAATGACCGTCCTGAATGGACGCCCGACGGGAAACGACTGCTGTTCTCGAGCAACCGAACACAGCCGTACTCCCTATGGTCAATGGCGGCGAATGGGAGCGGGAAGGCCGAACTATTCTTCCAAGCCAATGACGCGATTCGCGAGGGCATGATCACTCCCGACGGACGCACGCTCGTGTACCGTGTCGACACGCAACGTGACAATCGCGATATCTTCGTCTTGCCCCTGACAGGAGAGCGGAAAGCGGTGCCGCTGCTGACGGGGCCGACGGATGACAAAATGCCGCGCGTCTCACCGGACTCCCGATGGCTGGCATATGTGTCCGACGAATCGGGCGCCGAAGAGGTCTACGTACGACTCATTTCCGGTGCCGGAGGGCGGGTTGCCGTGTCCACCGGTGGCGGACGGGAGCCCGTGTGGTCACGCGATGGCAAGCGCCTGTTTTATCGCAGCGGATCAAAAATGATGTCGGCCAACGTCACCGTGACGCCAGAGTTGGCAATCTCGGCGCGACAAATTCTCTTTGATGTGCCATTCATCAGCGACCCATACCATCCCAACTTCGACGTTGCGCCGGACGGAAAGAGCTTCGTCATGATCCGGCCAATGTACGAGGACCGTCAAATGATTATGGTAGTGAATTGGGCTGAAGAGTTAAAACAGCGAGTCGGCGGCAAGAAGTGACAAGACGCCACGAACGGCATCCCGTTCGTGGCGTCTTGCCGTTACTACTCGATCAGTCGCCGCGAACCACTATTTCTTCGCCGCCTTTGGTTTCCAGAATGCATCGGCATCATACCACTGTTGGTTGAGAATGCTCATAGTCGGGCTCAAACGAAAGAGGTTTGAGTCCGCACTGCCCTCGTACGACATCAGCATATCATTGAGTTTCTTTTCACCGTCAGCCCCGCCGAGGGCCGCTGTATAGGCCTCACCGTGCGGGCCTCAACAAACTCCGCGTTGTGCCCGAGCTTTACGCCAACCCGTGAGACCACCATGTACCGGAGGGACGTCATCGGGGAACCGGAGTTGTAGCTAAGGTCGTCGCGATAGCGAGCGATCATATTGAACGTGTTCGCGAGATAATCCGCTTCCAGCGGATAATACTTGGCAGAGACGGCTGCAAGCGCCGGGGTTGCCTCCATGCCGTCGTTATATTTTTGAATCGCGTCCGCCGACTCAAATCCCGTCATCCACCAGGCTTCGTTCGGGCCACTCATCGCAACCATTGCGAGCGTAGCTGCAGGGATTTTCGCCGCTTCAAGCGCACGAGACCATGCGACTTCATGTTTTGCGTGCGCTGCATCTTTCCCAGGCTTCACCACTTCGCGTCCGATGGTAATCCACTTCGGACTTGTCATCTGTTGTGCCGCCAATAGCCCAGGCGCGAGCAGGATGGTGGCGACGACGAACGATCGGAACCTGACGTTCATAAGAGTGTCTCCTCACGCTGGCGGGGGGACGGAAGGCGATACAGGTCGCCGTCATTGGCGTGCCTGTAGCGATCAACGATGACGCGGACGAAGACAGCGGTTCCACCAGTCAGCGCAACCAGCGGGACCCGTTCGCGAGTCGCCCAAAAATGGAGCATCCGAGATGCCTCCGCAATAACGGAGAACTTTCTCCTCTCATGAGCGCGAATCGAAAGCCGGTTGTCCGCCCGAGAAGCACATCGTAAGGGCGGACGACCGGCATTCTCGATTTTAGTAACGCCCCGATCTATTTCTTAGCTCTCGTAGCTGGTGCCTCAGCAGGTGGTGGAGGACCCTCTGTGGCGATATCCACCACACATCGCCACTGTCCATCCGCATCGTGCCGCCAGATCGAATACCCTTGCAGGTGCAGCGTCATCGGCGCGCCCTTGGGCCCCGGCACCGTCATCTCATCGGTGCCGCGCATATACGCCATCTTGCCATCAGGCGAGAATGTGGGTTTCTGCGATACCCAATGAATCTTGAAACCGGGCGTCGCCAGGCTCTGTGTGATGAACGTCCGGATAGCGGCTTTCCCTTCGACGGCGGGCTGACCGGGCTCCATAATGACCGCATCGTCGGACCAGTACGACACGATCTTTTCCACGTCCTTGCCGGCCGTGGCAAGGTCGG
>JANYBD010000152.1 GCA_025360995.1 Gemmatimonadota bacterium | reverse complement strand
GCACCCCTCATTTCGGCAGGCAAATCGTTCGCGGTCCGCATCACGCCGCCGCGCGCCGGAACGTTCATTTACCACACGCACGTCGACGAGCCAACCCAGCTCAAGGCTGGACTCTACGGTGCGTTTATTGTCTTGCCGGCGGGCGCGGCAACGCGCGACGCTTCCGAGCGCTTGTTGATTCTCACGGAGGCGGGTCTCGAGCAGCCGGATTTGCCTCGTAATGCCCAGGGTATTCAACAGGTTGTCACGCTTGACGTTGGTGTCACACATCGCCTGCGAATCGTAAGTATCCCGGCCGTGGTGCCGATGCAGGTGCGTTTGTTGCGCGATACGACGACCCTGCGTTGGCGGCCAATCGCGAAGGATGGAGCGGACTTGCTGGCGGCTCAAGCCGTGGAGCGTCCGGCGATCAGCATCTTCGGGGCCGGTGAGACACAGGACGTGGAAGTGCGCCTGATGCATGCCGAAACATTGACGCTGGAAATTGCACTCCTTCCGGCAAGGAAGATCGTGTTTCGAATTCCGGTGATCGTACGGTGACTGCAATGAAGATCCGGACGATCGTCGTCAACGACCTCATGCAGCATAGCTACAGCTACCAGCTCACTGAGCCGGTCGGTCGCAGTTTCGATCCGGGTTTCCACCCCGACCTCTCGCCGTCCGAGTTGCTTGCGCTGGGCGTCTTCGGCGGCAAGTACATGACGGACTGCCGCGCCGAATTTCCGGCGACGTGGTTCCGCCGCGCCAAGCTCTCCCCGGAACGGCGCAACCCAACACTCAACTTCTTCGGTGTGGATGCCTCCCAATCCCTCGCCGAATGGCGCAAGAAAGGATGGATCTATCGCGGAGATCCGCGTGGTTGGTTTCAATGGTATTGCCGCTACTATATGGGACGTCGTTGTGAGGACGACGATCGGCAGATCCGGCGTTGGCGTCAGATGACGCGGCACGTGGCGCAGGTCAAACAGGGGTGCACGCCCGGCGATCTCGAGTGCCGGCCCCGTCAGCGTCAGGCGTTGTTGCATTGGGCGTACGACAGCCGAAAAATCTAGGGCAGGGCCCTTCAACTGTATTGCACTCCCTCGCGTAGTGTACCATCCGCCCAAATCGTGAGGACTGATCACCGATGTTGCTTATGCGCCGACTTTCATTCGCTGTTCTGACCGCCGTCATTTTCCCCGTGTGTCTTGCCGCCCAGGGTGGGCGCGGAGCAGGCGAGCCACCAAAGAATCTCCAGGTTCTGCCCAAAGAATCGTCGCGCCAAGATGTGCTCAACGTGATGCGCACATTCACGGCCGGACTCGGTGTGGCCTGTGAATACTGTCACGCCGAGGCGCCGGGGGCCGCAACCGGCGGTGGCGGACGTGGCGGGCCGCCGCTCGATTTTTCGCTCGACACGAAAGATCAAAAGAAGACGGCGCGCGAAATGCTGAAAATGGTGAACGACATCAACGGCCGATATCTGCCGGGGATGGGGCGCACGATCGGCGACCGGAATCGCGTTTGGTGCGAGACCTGCCATCACGGACTCTCCAAACCGCAGACCCTCCGCGCCGCACTCGCCGGCGCAGTCGAAGCCCAGGGTGCCGATTCGGCCACAGCGCTGTATCGTGACCTGCGCACCCGCTACTACGGATCGGCGGCGTACGACTTCAGTGAGCGTGCACTTCCGATAGCGGCCGACGAACTCGCTCGATCGAATCAACGGCCGGCCGCGCTCTCCATGCTCAAACTCAATTTGGAATTCTACTCCCAGTCGGCCGTGACATATCAATCCATCGCCCAGCTCTCACTGCAGAATGGCGATACCACGGGTGCGCTTGACGCACTGAAGAAAGCCATCGCGCTGCAACCCAACAATCCGCAGCTCCAGCAAATGCTACAGCGCATTGGCAAACCGCTGCCGCCTCAGTAGCTGAAGTAACCGATGCGGGTGATTCTATTCGGTGCGACTGGAATGGTGGGCGCCGGGGCACTGATCGAGTGCCTTGCCGATCCGAGTTCGCCGGTGTTGACGCCTGCTTTTTTACGCTGGGCGTTTCGGCGGTGGGAAAGAGCGAAGCGGAATATTCCCGCCTGACGTTCGATCTGACCCTGCCGTTCCGCGCGGCGTTCATGTTCCGCCCCGGATTCATTCAGCCAGCGAAGGGTGTCCAGTCGAGTTTTCGATTGTACCGGGCGGCGTATGTCGTGACAACTCCGTTCTTTCCACTCATCCGCAGACTTTTCCCGCGGTTCGTCACCACGAGTGAGAAAGTTGGACAAGCGATGATCCATGTGTCGGATACCGGATATCCGAAAAGCATTCTGGAAAGTGATGACATCAATCGCGCCAGTGGCTGATCTTATCGACACACCGGATACGCCGGATCGGCGCCGGAAATGGCTGGGCGCGATTTTCGATTCGCGATCGCCAGCATGACATCGTGCACGAACCGCCCCAGTCGGGCGGCGTGGTCGTAGTCGATGTACTCGGCTTCGTCCGTCACTTGGTGATAGTCTTGCGCGTATCCGAGTGAGAAGTACGTCACCGGCACGTTGTGATGGACGTAATTCACCTGGTCGCTTCGGCAGAATCGATTCATCGGATTGGCGAGCACATCCCACGTTTTGTCAATCGCCATTGTTTCGGAGCGAGTGGCGTTGACCGAGTCGATGATGTCACCGAACTCCCGCGAGTAGCGTCGGGCGCCGAGCGTCTGCACGGACGCCGGGCCGCCAAACTTCACTTCGCTTACTCTACCCTTTCCCACCATGTCCATGTTGTGGGCGGCGACGATCGAGGCGAGTGGAACCGTTGGGTGATCGGTGAACCACTTGGAGCCCAAAAGTCCGGATTCCTCGCCGGTGTGCGATATAAAAATGATCGACCGGGCTGGTTTCTCAGTAGCAAAACGCTCGGCGATTTCCAGGAGCACCGCCGTGCCCGAGCCATCGTCGTCTGCTCCATTCATGATCGAGTCCCGGCGTGGCGGACGAATGGAGCGCGCGCGCGTAATCAGCGAATCAATCGCATGCTGTTGCACGGTGGTCGGGCGGCAAGCGGGATCGTTGGCCCCTTGTCGCCGCGTGACCGTGTTCACGGCGCGAAGCGAATCGTGGTCGACGGCGACGGCATTCACTCCGTTGTGATCGTTGTGGGCGCTCACGAGCACATATTCTGCGGTGCGCGTCGGATCGGCACCCGGCAAGACGGCGATGACATTTCTTGCCGCGGTGTTCGACATTCGCCACGCGTAGTTCCATTGCGCTGTCACGGGCTGGCCGACCGCGCCGACGGAGAGTTGCTCCGCCGGCTTGCCAAAAAGTTTTTCAGCGGCTGAGGTCGAGATAGTCGCGCCGCTCGGTGCCGTCGATGGAGCCGGTTGCATAGCGCCACGCCGGGTAAAGACCATGTTGATCGTGTTTGATGACGTGCCGTCGAGTGCCACAAACAAAACGGCCACCGCACCGGCGCCTTGAGGGCGCCTGTCCCGTGCGGCCGCACCCGCACGTGCGCCGCCACGACCATTGCGGCCCGCGATGCTGTCGGCTCGAATCTCGGCTTCGACTGCAGCAGCGGCCGCTGCACCGAACTTGTCGGGCACCGAGTCACATCGAAGCAGGGTGCCACGGCCGCGTACTGCCGGCGGTGCCGGTGCACCAAGGAATACCGCCACCTTTCCATTAAAGAGTGCAGGATCCAACGCGACGGTGGAATCGCCCCAGCGTCCCGCAAAGACCGTCGTCACGTTGTTTAAATCCGCCTTCGCCCCGAGGCCGTTGGCTGCGGTAGGCGTCACCGGTATCCAGTCGCGCTTCGCTACCATGGGCGTTCCAGCGAAAACAAGGCGCGATGTTGCACTATCGAAACTGATGGGACCGTAGGCAAGTTCTTGAAAGTAGCTGCCGTTTTCGCCCGCCGGCTTGAGGCCGAGTCGTTTGAATTCTCGGGCGACATATTCCGTCGCCTTGTAGTTGCCCAATTCGCCGATCGGGCGGCCCATCATCGAGTCGTCGGCGATTTGGTAGAGCCGCGTACGAAGGTCGTTCGCCGTGATAGCGGGGCCGGTCGGCCGCGGCGCCCACGTACGGGGGCCTTCGTCAGGCCAAACGGTTTTTGTCGCGACCGGCTTTTTGGATGTGGTCGCCGGACGGGTTTGCGCGACGCAAATCGACGCCACGCACAAGAAGCAAACGCCTACGGAGGTGATGCGCGACACGGTTTGACTCCTTGAGAATTGACACTCGCTGATGCCAGAGCACTGGTGAGCCGAATCGAGCACCATGCTGCATATTATTTCTGTCTGTCGTTGTCTCAACACTTCTGCGGAACTCTACAATGTTGCGATCGAATCGTCGGGTAGTGATGTGCGGTTTCGCGCTCCTCGTCGTCGGCGCGTGCCGATCCAAGGGCACAATGGATAACGGACCGGTACCACCCGAAGCCCTCGCGGCACTTGATACCGCTACCCTGATGAATCATATACGCGTGCTGGCCGCCGACTCGTTGATGGGCCGCCTCCCCGGTTCCGCTGGCGAGGAGAAAACCGTTGCGTATATCGAGGGTCAGTTCAAGGCGCTAGGGCTCAAGCCCGGCAATACTGACGGAACCTATATCCAGAAAGTCCCGCTCGTTGGCATTACCGTGAAGGGTGCTCCGAGCCTCACGTTTACCAAGGGCGGCACCAAACAGACGCTCAAATGGCGAGAGGACTACGTCGCATGGACCAAGCATGTTGCGGCGTCGGCGGCCATCGACAAGTCCGATTTGGTTTTTGTCGGATATGGCATCGAAGCGCCAGAGTACAAGTGGGATGATTTCAAAGGCGTGGACGTCACGGGCAAGACCCTGGTAATGCTGGTAAATGACCCGCCGCTCGCCGACACCACACAGTTCGGCGGCAAGCGAATGACCTATTACGGCCGCTGGACCTACAAGTATGAACAGGGCATGCTTCATCACGCGGCCGCGGTTTTGCTTGTCCACGAGACGGATCGCGCCGGGTATCCGTTCACGGTCGTTCAAGGAAAAGCCAGTGAACAATTCGACCTGGTAACAGCTGACAAAAATATGAGCCGGAGCGCCGTCGAAGGCTGGATCACCGTCGAGCGGGCGAAGGCACTATTTGCGCTGGCGGGTCAAAATTTTGATTCGCTCAAGGCTCACGCGGCCACCCGGGAATTTGCGCCGGTGCCACTCGGTGTTGCAGCAACTCTCACGCTCGACAATGCGCTGCGAACGATTGACTCGCGCAACGTTATTGCCCGACTGGACGGCAGTGATCCGAAACTAAAAAATGAATATGTGATCTATACGGCGCACTGGGATCATTTCGGTATTGGCAAGACAGTGAATGGCGACTCGATCTACAATGGCGCGCGGGACAATGCGAGCGGCGTGGCCGGCCTGCTCGGTATCGCGAAGGCGTTCATCGCGATGAAAACGGCGCCAAAGCGGTCTATACTCTTTCTCTCGGTCACGTCCGAGGAGCAGGGCCTGCTGGGTTCGCAGTACTACGCCACAACACCGATCTATCCTCTGTCGAAGACGCTGGCGAATATCAACATGGACGAGCTCAATGTGTGGGGGCCGACCAATGACGTGACCGTGATAGGACTCGGCGCTTCGGAGCTCGACGATTACGCGAAAGCGGCTGCGGCAGAACAGGGGCGCACACTCCGGCCGGATGCGGAACCGGAAAAGGGTTTCTACTATCGTTCCGACCATTTCAATTTTGCCAAACTCGGTGTCCCGGCATTTTATGCGGAGAGCGGGATTGAATTCACTGGAAAGCCGGCCGTGTACGGGATGGAGAAGCGCCAAGAATACGACACCAAACACTACCACTCGCCGCAAGATGAGATTTTCGTTTGGTGGGATCTCACCGGTGCCGTACTTGACCTAAAACTATTTCTCACCATGGGCTACCGCGTGGCGAATACGGTGCGGTTCCCCGAATGGACTGTCGGAAATGAATTCCGTGCGGCCCACGAAAAACAATTGAAGCCGTAGGAGCTGCTGGTGCTCGCGCGTCATTTCAATGGGTAACTCTCCGGAGGCAAGAATGGCGAAGAACATTTATCAGTCAGCGGTGATCAACGGTGCGCCGAAAGACGTGTATGAGATGCTGGTGGACTCCAAGAAGCACGCGCGTTTCACTGGTGCGCCGGCGCGGATCGGTCGAGCCGAAGGCTCTCTGTTCAGTGCGTACGGCGGGCACCTCGTCGGGAGAACGATCGAGGCGTTGCCGGCAAAACGACTAGTGCTGGCCTGGCGCGCTCTAGATTGGCCAGCCGGTGCCTATTCGATCGCGACCTTCGAGTTCGCGGCGTTGGCGGGAGGGAGAACGAAGCTTACATTTACACAATTCGGCGTACCCGATGCGAGCGTAAAATCCATTCGCAATGGCTGGCGTACGTATTACTGGAAGCCGCTCATGGCGGCTTTTGCCCATTCTTGAGGAGGTAACGTGCGGACTACGACATCAATGCTGACGAACGGAATCGCGATCGCCGTTCTTGCCGTCAGCGCGCAGGCGCAGAAAATGACGTCGCTCGGTGCAGGCGAGGGTGGTAGCCCGCACGTGAAGGCCGAGTGGACGATCGGCGGCGCGCATATCGCAATCACCTACGGTCGCCCGTACCTAAAGGGCCGCACGGAGTCGAGCATGATGCCTGTCGGCCAGCCGTGGCGGACCGGTGCAGATGAAGCGACCGTGATAACGTCCGACAAATCGCTGACATTTGGGACAGTCACCTTGCCGGCGGGGAGCTACACGATCAACACACAGCCGGGCGACAAGGAGTGGATGCTCCTGCTTGGCACGCTCAAGAGCGTCGGCCAATGGGGCGTGCCGTACGTTCCCGTACTCGAGCTTGGTCGTGCACCGATGTCGCTTGGGCGATCGTCGCTTGTCGAGCAGTTGACGTTTTCGATCGATACGATAGCCGGTGGTGCTTCACTGAGAATTGAGTGGGGCACAGTCAGCGTGAGCACGCGATTTACTCTTGGATCGTAGGACGTTGCAAACCGCGAAAGAATTTATGATCTGAATGATCAATCAATGCCAGCCGACACAAGAGGTCGCGCTGCAGCACAACCCGATAGTTTCGGACGGCAATTGCGTGGTATTGCATCGTCCGGGTGCTAAGGCACTAACGGCGAGTGAAAACTGATTTGCCACGGATTACGCGGATTTACAGCGGATCAACACGGATCAACACGGATCAAGCTTGGGGGAAATGCAATGGCAGCGGGCATGGCCGCCGATGATTTACTTCCCGCGCGCCGACACAAACGCCTTTGCCTGCTTGCCGACAATCTCCACCAAGTTCCCCATCGCCGCGTTCACGTCGATGAGATGCAACCCCCAATCGGCCTGAACCTGGCCGCCAATGATCAAATCGCCGGTCAATGTGTTGGT
>JANYBD010000061.1 GCA_025360995.1 Gemmatimonadota bacterium | reverse complement strand
TCGGGATGACCGGCAGTGACATAACAGACGAGCGCGCGGCGGTTCGCCGCGCGCAGCAGGGCAAATCGTTGACTGATCACATCAGATAAAGTAGTCGCCTACACGAATCCCGTAACGATCGGCGTCGGCAGTTTTAATAATGGTACGTCGAAAGTTCCCCGACGCGTCGCTCTCGGCGAGATCCACCAGCTCTCCGGGATGTTGCACGTTGCCCAAGTCGTCGCTGACAATGAGCACCAGCGGCCGTGAAACCATTTGCGGATCGGGATTCGCCGAATGCACAATGGCGAGTTCAAACGTGTCGAGTACGACGAATGTCCCCACAGGGTAAATGCCCAGCAGATTGACGAAGGCCTTGACGATGACCGGATCCATTCCGCGCCGCGCGTTATCGCGCATTTCGGCGAGCACCGCGGCCGGATTCATTGGTTCCGTCTGATACGATCGACGCGACGTGGCAGCATCGAATCCGTCGGCCACCGCAATGATCTTGCTATAGAAGCCAATGGCTTTGGTACGCAGGGAGCGCGGATACCCGGTGACGTCGCGTTTCATATGATGTTCATACGCCGTCACCATCGAGCGATACGGGAACTCCTGTTGCTCCTTCAGCTGGAAGAGGGCGAGCACGCCAAGCCAAGGATGCGCGGCAATCACCCGCCATTCTTCGTCACTGAGCAGGTCGGGCTTATTGAGCACATCGAGCGGCACGCGCGATTTGCCGATATCGTGGAAGAGCGCGGCCAACCCAATGTCATACAATTGCAGACGCGAGAGCCCCAAGCGACGGCCCAATGCGACGCCGAAGATGCAGACGTTCACTGAGTGGGCAAACGTGTAATCATCATAATCGCGAATCGTCGTCAGCCCGATCAATGACGCCTCGTCGGAGAGGATCTGATCGACGATCCCTTGCACCACGCGTTTGATTTTTTTGATGTTCGGGCTCTGACCCATCCGTACCGAATTCATTACGTCGCGCGTCGCGGTCACCGATTGCGCGTATGTGCGCTTTGCCATTTCCTTCGCTTGCGACCGGTCTTTCTGCTCGTCTTCCGACACCACCGGCGGTGCAACTTCAAAGACCGTGACACCGGTCGCTTCGAGCCGGCGCTGCAACTGTTCGAAGCGTTCGGCCGGCCCGTCGCCCTGTGGGGCGAGCAAGAATGATAAAAAGACGGTCCAGTCGCGCGGCGCGGGTTTGGCCCGTACGTGGAGCACTCCAACGCCGCTGCCGCGGCATTGGGCGAGCAGGTAGCTGAACGAGTTGTAATTGTCGAGATCGAGGCGCAAGCGCGTGGAATTCAAGAAGATGAATTCACCGGATACCCGGAATTCCACATCGCCATCTCCTTCACGCAGCTCTTCGCAAATCGTCGTGAGTTCTTCGAGCGCGTGTTGCACCACCGGGTTTTCCACCGGATACATACGGATATTTCGCAGGGCCCCGTACATCGCCAGCATAAAGTTGCGGCCGATCGCCCGCACATACCCCTCACCGCCGCGCTCGGGCATTGCCTGTGTGGACATCGTGGTGCGCGGCGTGAGCCGGCTGCTCGACGGCCGGTTCATGGCGCACCGCCGCGAAGGGCGCGATTTACGGCCGTACGCACCACGATGTCCTTCTCATTCAGCGCTTTTTGGAGTGCCTGCTGGGCCCGCTGTGTGCCAATCTTTCCTAGAGCGAGCGCGGCGCTGGCACGGACATCAGGATCTTCTTTGCGCGCAAAGATGCCGCCCTTGCTGTTGAGCAAATCATCCAAGTATGGCACGCCCGGATCGCCGCAGAGCAGACCGAACAACTCAAACATTGCTACGCGCTCGGTACGATCCGCATCCCGACTCTCTCTGGCTTTGACCATTTGCGTAATGCGGGCAAGCGACGGCTTGTATACTTTTTGAGCGAGACCCTTCACGGCGGCCACACGCACATCGCGATCGGCGTCGTCGAGCCCTTTCTCGAGAGCCTGCATGGCGCCTGCCGTACCGATTTCGACCAGCGCAGCCACGGCGGCGAGTCGGAGCTCGCGATCCGGTTCATTGAGCGCCTTTCCAAGCGCAGGCACGGCCGCAGCCGTCTTCAATCCACCAGCCCGGCGCACCGCCTCGAGTGCGACTTGCCCCTGAGCGGAAGCGATTAAGCGCACCAGCTCGCCAGTGTGCGACGCCGCTAGGCGCTCGGCCGCCATTTCCAGCAACGGTTTGAGCTTACTGTTTTGCGTGAGCCCCAACCATCCAAAAACCGTTCCAAGCGCCGTCGGACGCAGTTGGGTAAAGAGGTCGATCAGTTCGTCCTGGGGCGGCAGCGTTTCCGCTTCATCCATAGCCTGCAAGAGTTGCGAAAGTGCCTCGGGCTCGCTTAGGCGATCCGGTAGTTGTTGGAGGCGGGCGCGCACCTCGGCCGGCAGATCACGCGCCCGTTCGAGTACGCCTGAAATCTCTCGCAACAAATAGGCGACATTCGCAAACTGACGGCCCGCCAACAAATGCAAGATTAATGTATCAATGTTTTGCGCGACTTCCTTGCGCACCAGCGTATCGCTCTGCAGTTCGAATATGTCGAGGAGGGTATTCAGTACGGTACGACGTAAATCTGTAGCATATTCGCGCTCGGTCTCTTGGCGGAGATAGGAAATCTCCGCCGCGTCGAGGAAATAGAGCGTCGAATCGAAATCCTCCATCCGTACAATGCCGCTGGGCGATTGTTTCGTCTCTTCCTCGGCGCCACTTCCGCCAGGCTTGCCCGGCCGTTCTTCGGACGCCCGCGTCTCTTCGACCATCCGTCGCGGATCGTCTACGACTTCTCCGGGCGTGACTGGCCAGCGTCCGGCGTTTGCTGCCGTGTCGAGCGGAAGTCCCGGTTCACTCGAGATATCAACGTAGCGATAGGTGAGATGCACAAACTCCTGCTCCCACAGAATCGTCAGCAAATCGTCTTCGTGCGCCTGTGCCTTTCGGACTCGCGGAATGATATCGAGGAACGACTCGAGTTCGTCGCCCTCGAAACCCGGCGCCAACGTAATTTCACGGACTCCATGTTTATATAGCGTCCACGGCAATGAGTCCGACGCTTTTTCTGGTTCGTTGATCACCGTCACGCCGAACCAAGTCAACTGCGTATCGCTCACCTGCAGCGTCAGCGACTCTGTTTCCTTCCAAATGGGGATGAATGCATTCCGTAGCAACTCCAGCGTTTTTAAATACGTAGGATTGTTATGCATGTACAACTGATGGGCGCGGACGGTCTTATCGAATTGCCGAAGCATCTCCTCTACGAGCGCCGAAGCAAACGGCGGCTCGAGGGGAAGTTCTTCGTCCGATTTCACAGCTGGCGCGTTAGGACTCACAGAGCCATAATACGCATTTCAGCGACCTGCGCCACGTCTTTGTCACCCCGACCACTGACGCACAGCAAAATGGGGTCATCGGCCGTCCACCGTCCGGCGTTCGCGACAATCCAGCTCACGGCATGTGCGGTTTCGAGTGCCGGAATGACTCCCTCGAGTTTCCCGAGCAATTCAAAGCCTGCGAGTGCGGCGTCATCGGTGACAGACACGTACGTGGCTCTTCCGCTGTCTTTGAGATAAGAGTGCTCGGGCCCGACACCAGGGTAGTCCAAGCCAGCGGAGATTGAATGGGCGGGATGGATCTGACCGTGCTCGTCTTGCAGCAGGTAGCTGAGAGCCCCATGCAACACGCCCGGTGTGCCTTTCGCCAGAGAGGCCGAATGCGCAGACGTGTCCAATCCGTGGCCCGCCGCCTCGACGCCCACCAGCTCGACGCCGGCGTCCGGAACGAACGCGTGAAAAATGCCCATCGCGTTCGAGCCACCACCAATGCACGCGACAACACTCCGCGGCAGACGACCAGCGCGTTCGAGCATTTGGGCACGTGCTTCGCGCCCAATAACGGATTGGAAGTCGCGCACCATTCTTGGATATGGTGCAGGGCCCACGACCGAACCAATGATGTAATAACTGTCCTCGCAGGTGGCGACCCAATCGCGAATCGCTTCACTTGTGGCATCCTTAAGTGTGCGCGTTCCCGATGTAACAGGTATCACGGTTGCACCCATCAATCGCATACGAAACACATTGAGTTGCTGGCGACGGATGTCCTCTTCGCCCATATACACCACGCACTCGAGACCGAGGCGGGCGCACGCGGTCGCCGACGCAACACCGTGCTGACCGGCCCCCGTCTCGGCAATAATCCGTCGTTTTCCCATACGTTTTGCGAGTAACGCCTGGGCCAGCGCGTTGTTGATTTTATGTGCGCCAGTATGATTTAAATCTTCGCGCTTCAACCAGACCGGCGCTCCGACGCGGTCAGACAACCGCGGCGCATCGGAGAGCGGAGAGGGCCGGCCGACATAGTGCTTCAATTCACTATCGAGCTGAGCAACGAACGCGGCATCGGCCATCGCTTCGGTGTAAGCGACTTCGAGTGCGTCGAGCGCTGGAATCAGCGTCTCGGGCACGTACCGACCACCGAATGACCCGAACCGTCCTGTTGCTTCCTGGGTTTCCGTTGTCACTGCGCTACTCCCTGTGCCGCCTCAAGAAAGGCGCTCATTTTCCCGTGATCCTTGATTCCCGGCGCCGATTCGACTCCGGACGAAACATCCACTACCGCGGGACTCAGCACGCGAACCGCTTCGCCAACATTGCCTGCGTGCAGGCCGCCCGCGAGGACCAACGTTGTATCGCCCCGCAAATCGTTCACCGATCGTGCGAGCGCTCCCCATTCCAACACTACACCGGTGCCACCTAATTTTCCCGATATGCGCGCATCGAGCAATACCGCATCGGCCTCGCGGAACAGCTCATCTGCCCATTCAGGCAGCAGTGACCCCTCGGCGCGGGCCACCGCCCATATCTTGCCGGAGAATTTGGCGCGAATCGCGCGGATATCGGACGCACGTGGGTCCCCGTGTAACTGCACGATGTCCAAGCGCGCCGTAGCAACAATATTCAGAACTCGGTCAATCGCATCCACACCGAATACGCCGACGCGCTCCTGAGCTGCCGAAGCACCTTCCAACACCATCGCCGCATGTTCCGGCGTCAGATTCCGAGGTCCCCCGGCAAAAATTGTTCCAACGTGCGAGGCACCGAGTGCGGCCGCTTCTGCCGCATCCTCACGCCGGGTCAGGCCGCAGAATTTGACGCTAACCACGGTGTGCTCTGGTCACGCCGGTGAGCGCCGCAACCGCTGCCATCGGGTTCGATGATGCTGAAAGTGCGGATCCAACTAGCACCGCGTTGGCACCTAAGGCCGCGGCACGTTCGACGCCCGTGCGATCGGCGATTCCGCTCTCGTACACGGCGATGCGATCGCCCGGAATCAGAGGGAGAAGGCGCTCACTAACGGCGTCGTCAATCGCCAAAGTCTCAAGGTTCCTATTGTTGACGCCGATGACGCCGTGCGGCACTCGCAATGCGCGGTCCAACTCTTCTTCGCTCCGCACCTCAAGCAGCACGTCAAGCGCCAACGCCTGCGCCTCGGCCGCGAGCGTGGCAAATCGATCCGGATGCAACGCGCGCGCAATGAGCAGAACAGCAGAAGCACCCGACGACCGTGCCTGAAGTAACTGCAACACGTCAACTATGAAATCCTTTCGCAGGAGTGGCACCGCAACGGCCCTACGAACCGCCTCCAAGTCATGCAACGAGCCACCGAATCGGGTCGGTTCCGTCAGGACAGACAGGGCAACAGCTCCGCCGGCTGTGTAGTCCACAGCGCGCGCGCCGAGGTCCATTGTGAGATTGAGGTCGCCCTTGCTCGGACTCCGGCGCTTCAACTCGGCAATTACGCGAACATCCGTGCCGCGCAATGCGGCCGAAAACGAGGGCGGCACCGGAGAGCCGGCCACAGCATTCTCCAACTCTCGCAGGGTATCGTGACCACGCTTCACGGCAATTTCCGCGAGGGCCGTCAGCTCCCCTAGGGGGCCGACGGGCGGAGTCCAAGTCGAAGTCCTCTCTTGCGCTTCGGGCAATGTTCGGATACCGTTACTTCGGGTGTTGTTCGGGAGTCTGAATGGACACGCCACTCGATACCTACAAGAAAGCCTTTCGTACGCTCACATACAGCTAAGGCCGTCGATATGCCGCTCACAAAGCGCCAGCGCCAGATTCTCGACTATCTCAATGGATACACTGTCTCGAACGGATACGCGCCAAGTTTCGAAGAGATCGCCGAACACTTTAAATATAGCTCTCTCGCGACGGTGCACGAACACCTGAGCAACCTCGAAAGAAAGGGCTACATCAAGCGCAGTTATAATGAGAGTCGTGCGATTGAAATACTGCCATCGGACGTGACCCCGCGGTCCGTCGAGCTACCCCTGCTTGGCGCGGTGGCCGCTGGCATGCCTATCGAAGAGGCTACGATTGAAGAAACCGTTGCCGTGCCCGAAGATTTCCTTAGGCGCGCCGGAAATCACTATGTGCTGAAAGTGCGTGGCCGCTCGATGATCGACGACCAAATCGCCGATGGCGACATGGTCGTGGTGCACGATCGCCAGTCGGCCAACAACGGTGATATGGTCATCGCGATGCTGGACGGCAACTCAGCAACGGTCAAACGCTACTATCGTGAACGCGACGGTCGCATTCGCCTTCAACCGTCAAACGACCAGATGCCGCCAATCTATGTCCAGGAGAACCAAATCCGGGTGCAAGGCATCGTGGTGGGCGTGCTCCGGCGGTATTAAACTCAACGTGATTTCACATTCGTGGTGCGGCAGCTCGCAGCCGGTCCAGCGCGTCGCGCCCGGCGCCACTCCGTAGTGCTTCGCGGGCGACGGTCAATGCGCTCGAGAAATGGCCTGCCAGCCCCGCAACGTAAATCGCTCCCGCAGCGTTCAGCAGCACGGCCATTGTCGCTCCGGGCGTGCCCTTGCCCGACAGCACACGTTCGATAATGGCCGCGTTTTCCGATGGATCACCGCCGGCGAGTTCAGCTGCCGCCATTGCACCTACTCCAAGCTGCTCGGGTTCAATGGTCCAGCGCGTTTCGGCACTATCGCGAATTTCCACAACCGAGGTAGTGCCCAAGGGTGATATCTCATCCATTCCGGGCTCGCCATAGACAACCAGCGAATGGCGAGTGCCAAGCACCCGCAACGCGCCAGCCACGAGCTCATATCGAGCTTTGTCAGGCACTCCAATCACTTGTCGGCCAGCTCGCGCCGGATTGGCAAGCGGGCCAACCAGATTCATGACCGTTGGAATTGAGATTTCACGGCGGATCGTACCGACATGGCGCATAGCCGGATGCATCACTGGCGCGAACATGAAAACAATACCGGCGCGGTCGAGCACTTCGGCCATTCGCTGGACCGGAATATCAATTGCGATGCCCAGCGCTTCGATAACGTCGGCGCTACCGGATTTTGTTGTAAATGACCGGTTCCCATGCTTGGCCACTCGCGCCCCCGCACCGGCGGTGAGCAAGGCTGATGCCGTTGAGATATTGAATGTGGTGACGGCGCCGCCACCCGTACCGCACGTATCAACCAGTGCGGCAGGGTTACTTGTCTCGAGCACCGTCATCGCGCCACGCACGGCCATCGCCGCCCCGGCGACTTCTTCAGCGGTCTCGCCTTTTACGCGGAGTCCCATCAATAGCGCGGACATTTGCGCGGGTGTGCCGTCACCGGCCATCACGACACCAAACGCGTCTGCCGACTCACGCGCCGACAGCGATTCGCCAGCCGCCAGCTTTTTCACGGCCAGTGTCAAGGCGTTAGCAGTCACGAATCACTCCCATGAGCCGATCGGGCAGTTGCGCTTCGCGTGCCACCAGCGCGATCACCAGGCCAAGTAGCCGAACGCGCTCAACATCCTCTTCCACAAAGAGCCCGTGTTGCGCGCGGTTTGTGAGATTGACTACTCCGAGCAACTGTTCGTGCAATACCAGTGGAAAACTGATAAATGAGCCGGTCGTCAGATACTCATCACCCAATAATTTGTGGCCGGTAATATCGCTGGAATCGACCGCGAGCATGGGCTCACGAGTCGCCGCGACCTGCCCGGCGACACCTTCCCCGATGGTAATTCGCGACCCGAGCACAATGTGTGGCGCCAGTCCGCGACCGGCCGCGAGATAGAGGGTCTGCGCGTCATCTGGAACACAAAGAAAGAGCGAGCACCGAAGCGCCTGCATGTCGTCGCCGACTAGGGAGAGGAGCCCCTCTGCCAGCCGTCGGGGATCGTTCTGGCCACCAGCGAGGGTGAGCACGCGGTCGATGAGATAGATCGTACGCGTGCGCTGGCGCAATGCCTCACTGCGGCGATGCAACTCCACATGAGCCTGTTCCAGTTGGCCGACCGCGGCCGTTAATTGGTGCTCCAGCGCCGCGAGTCGCCGGGCGCTCCGCCGCACTTCTTCGGAGGTCTTTGCGG
>JANYBD010000032.1 GCA_025360995.1 Gemmatimonadota bacterium | reverse complement strand
CGAGGGCGGCATTCAGTTCCACGGACAAATGGTGGTCGTTCCGGGCCTGAACGACGGCGACGTGCTCGAAGCATCGCTGGCCGACCTCTACAACTTCGGCGATTCCTGCTTGAGCGTTGCGCTCGTTCCGGTTGGCCTCACGCAATTCTCGCATCTCTACACCGGTGAAACGATGAATCGCGAGAATGCTTCCCGCATTCTCGATGTCGCCGAGCGCTGGGCAATGCGGGCCCAGCGCGAACGCGGGCAGGGGTGGGTTTTTGGATCCGACGAGCTCTATTTGCTGGCCGGCCAGGAACTCCCAGGGCCTGAGCATTACGGCGACTATGCACAGATCGAAAACGGCGTAGGGTCGATCACCTCGCTGCGAGAGCGCGTTGCCGAAGGACTGTCTCGTCTCCCGCGGCTCGACGGCAAGCGCATCGGCATAGTCACCGGAACGTCCATGGCGCCGCTGATGCCGCCGCTGTTAGACCAACTCGCCGACGCGACCGGCGCGCATTTTGAATTGATTTCCACGACCAACTCCCTGTTTGGTCCTACCACCACGACGGCTGGTTTGTTGGTGGGCGCTGACATTCGTCGTGCGCTTGCCGGACGCGTTGATCTCGACTTGGCGCTTATTCCTGCCGAGACTATCAACGAGAATGGACTGTTCCTCGACGACGAACCGTTCACACTCGTGCGCGAATCGTTTTCTATTCCCGTATATCCCTCTTACGATTTCATAGACGTGCTAGAACTCGAAGGATCAACGGCCTGCTCGGCCGTAGTGGGGGCTGCGTGAGCCTCCCCGTTGTCGCCCTGATCGGGCGCCCGAATGTTGGCAAATCGTCGCTCTTCAACCGATTTCTTGGCAGCGATTCCGCCATCGTAAGTGAGGAACCCGGCACAACACGTGACCGGCACTTCACGCGCGTCGAATGGAATGGTCGCGCCTTTTGGCTGGTAGATACCGGCGGCTTGCGCGAAGACTCCGACGTTCCGATGGATGTCGAAATCCGCAAGCAAGTGAAAGAAGCCATTGCCGAGGCGGATCTCCTGCTGCTGGTACTCGACGCCAAAGTCGGAGTGCACCCGAGCGATGCCCGTGTGGCGGATTTGCTCCGCTCCTCGGGTAAACCGTGGATGGTGCTCGCCAACAAAGTCGACGATCCCAACACCACGGACTACTACGAATTTTACAAGCTGGGTGCCGGCGAGCCGCTGCCGATTTCCGCGCAGAACGGCAAAAACTCCGGCGACGTTCTCGACGAAGTCGTTAAGCGTCTGCCGCCGCCGACGGACGACGAACTGGCGAAGGATCTTCGCGTCGCCGTCATCGGCCGTCCGAATGTCGGCAAGTCATCGTTCATCAATAAGCTTTTGGGCGAACAACGGCTCGTCGTCTCGGACATCTCGGGCACGACGCGCGATGCGATCGATACGCCGTTCACCTATCACGGCCGCCGGATGATTTTTGTCGACACGGCCGGCCTCCGCCGCCAGTCGAAAATCGACGACGGCATTGAGTTCTACTCGGCGCTTCGGACCCGGCGGGCGATTGATCGCTCGGACATTTGTCTTTTGATGATCGATGCGACAGAAGGGCTGCACAATCAAGATCTGAAAATCGCCACGCTCGCATGGGACGCGGGGCGGGGCATGATCATCGTGGTGAATAAGTGGGATATCAAAGAAGAGAAGGACGGGAAGACGTCGGCGAAATTCGAAAAGGAGTGCGCCGAAAAAGCGCCGTATCTTAAGTTCGTGCCGTTTGTATTTACGTCGGCACTCACCGGCATGCGCGTGACGAAAGTGCTCGACGTGATCAAGCATGTTGACGAAGAGCGGCACAAGCGCATCAGTACGTCTCAGGTGAACGATGCGTTGCAACAGTTGGTGGCGCGACGCCAACCGCCGCAGGCGGCAGGCCACGAAATCAAGCTCAACTACGCGACGCAAGTCGAAACGGAACCACCAGCGATTGCTGTCTTTGGGAATAATCCGGAGATGGTGCAGGAACACTATG
>JANYBD010000297.1 GCA_025360995.1 Gemmatimonadota bacterium | reverse complement strand
GGCCCGTGACGGGTATCGGCATCGGTAAAACAGAGTAGGGCACCAGTCGCGGCGCGCGCACCATTGTGGCACGCCCACTGTTTTCCGAACCAGCCTTCGGGCAGATCGGGATTGTTGATCACCCGGACACGGGCATCCGTGGCTGCGATTCGCCGCGCGATGTCGCCCGTGCCATCGTGGGAATGGTCATCAACTACAATCACTTCGATATTGGGATAGCCGGTGACGAGGATCGAGCGAAGACACGCGTCGATATTATGCGCTTCGTTCCGGGCCGGGAGAACGACGGACAGGAGCGGTGCATCGGCTGGTATGTGGGCCGGGTAGGCATCTAGTGAGGCCGAGTCGCGAAGCCGCCACAAAACGAGCGCGGGGACGATAACCCAGGGCAGGGTAGCCAAAACTATAGTGACCGAAGGGCTCATGAGGCGGAATAGAGGGAGCAGCGGCGGGCGATCGCATTCAGAAGCATATTACTACTATATAACTCCGCCATAACTAACCAGACTGCAATGAAAACCGGAACCGATCTCATCAACGAAGCGAAGGCGCGTATCACCGAAGTGACCGCTGCCGACGTCGAAGCGCTCCTCGCCGAGGGCAAGCGAGCCGTGTTGCTCGACGTACGCGAGCCCAACGAGTACAACCTCGGTCATCTCCCTGGCGCGATTCATCTCCCGCGCGGCCAACTGGAAAACCGCATTGAGTCGCTCGTCCCGCCGTCATCGACGGTGATTGTCTACTGCGGCGGCGGCGGCCGGTCGGCGCTCGCCGCTGATACCCTACAGCAAATGGGTTACACCGACGTGAAGTCGATGTGCGGTGGATTTCGTAGCTGGGCAATCAACGGGGCGCCGGTCGAGGAATGACCACAGTGCCGGTAATCACCAAAGCGCCGACGCCGTCGATGTCCTCACACGAGCGGCTCGATCGGATTGCCGCTGCGATGCGCGAGCATCGTCCGCAGCAAGCAGAACGCGACGGCGTGTTTTGGGAAGCCGCGGTCGTCATCGTATTGCGTGCTGCTTTGCACGGCGAACTTGAAGTCCTGTTCATTAAGCGGGCAACGCGGGAAGACGATCCGTGGAGTGGCCAGATCGCGCTCCCCGGCGGGCGTTTTGATCCCGACGATGCGTCACTCGAAAGCACCGCCGTTCGCGAAACGTTCGAAGAGGTCGCGATCGATCTCCGACGCGATGGCGAGCTCCTCGGCGCACTCAGCGAGCTTCGACCACGCACACCGGTTTTGCCTCCCGTTATCGTCAGGCCATACGTCGCACTATTGAAGTCTGACGTGATGCTCAACCCAAGCGACGAAATCGCCGAGCTGTTTTGGGCGCCACTCGACGCGATTCTCGACGCCCGTCATACGCGCGACACCGAGATTCACATTCGTGGCATGGTAATGAATCGCGATGCGATTCACTATCGCGGGCATGTGATCTGGGGAATGACCGAACAAATCCTGCGCGACTTCGCGGAGACTATTAAGTGAGTTACGACGGCTGGAAGTCATATGCCCGCGCCCCGTTGGCGGTTCGCGCAACGGTTGCGCTCGTGATCACGTTGGCGTTTCTCGCCGGCCCGGCATTGCTCGATAGTTGGGGCTACCATCATCTGTATTACGTGAACGTGTACGATCACGACTGGGCGCGTCTGCTCCGGGTGATGGGCTTTTGGCCGACGTGGATCGTCGTCGGACTGGTGATCTGGCTCAATGAACGCGACTCCGATCGCGCTGGTGCCAAGCGGCGGTCCAATCTTGTGATTTGGATTCCGGCCGCGAGCGGTGTGTTGTGCGAAGTGGTGAAGCTCCTCATTCGCCGTGAGCGACCGGATGTTGACGCGGGGTCATGGGTGTTTCGTCCGTGGAGCGAGCACACATTTTCTTCGGCCGGTCTCGCGACGCCGAGTTCGCACACGATGGTCGCGTTTGCAGCGGCGACGATCATGGCGCGGTTATTTCCGCGGGCCCGATGGGTGTTTTATCTGCTGGCGGTGGGGTGCGCGGCGACGCGGGTGATGGCGCGCGCGCATTATGTCAGCGATGTGTCGTTTGGCGCGATACTGGGGTGGGCGATTGCCTGGGGGATCTGGATGCAGTTGCCGTCCGCTTCTGCTGAAGTGAGCGCCAGCTAAGCAATTGTTTTGTGCGCGCGGGCGGGTTCGGGGACTTCGCTTCGTCGGGCCTAACGCTTACTCGCATCGCGCACTGGCGCCTGCCCACCCGCGCACATGACCAGCTACCAGAGCCGGCCAACGTTGTAAGTAACGCCAGCGAAGAGCGCGCGTGGCTGCTGACCGGCGATCGGTGCGATTGCGCCGAAGTCCAGCACGAGC
>JANYBD010000292.1 GCA_025360995.1 Gemmatimonadota bacterium | reverse complement strand
CGGTTTCGGGACCCAGCGATCCACCGGGGGATCGCCAGGGAATTCACTCCGTAACAGGAGATAGTACAATGGCTGCCAAGAAAAAGGCTGCAAAGAAGAAGGCCACGAAGAAGAAGGCCGCAAAGAAGAAGTAGTTTTTTTTCTTCTTTACTTCACAAAAGGGAGCCGGCGCTTGCGTCGGCTCCCTTCTGTCTTTCTTCCCAGACGACCGACCGAGGTTTGGCTACACCTCCGCCAGCGCCCCAATCTCTTCCGTTTCGGGCGTCGGTACCGGACCCCACACATACGCAGTGAATCTCGGAGTCGGTTCGGCGCGGCTTCCGCCAGAGATCACGATTCCCACAGGCTCCTGCTCAATTTCGACTGAACGACGTTGTGCCATAATTCCCCAGATCGTAGCGCTACTTATATAGAAGTGGTGTGACTTTCGGAATAATGACGTTGCAGAGATGGTGCCAGTTACAACTGTAGCATAAGTTCTTGTGCTGTAATGGCTTGAGACAAAAGAAGCCGGCCCCGCTGGGGCCGACTGTCGCAGAAAAACACACCTTTTGTAGAATCCTGTGTCTATTTGCTACATCAAACCCTTCTTTGCCAAGAACGTCCTTGCCGCCCCAGGCTCTTGAACAAAGGACACGTCCCATCCGCTATAGCGTGCCCGAAGCTCATCCTCGGTAATGGCGTCCTGACCGGAAACAATTGTCTCTATTAGATGCACACCGCCATCTGTGGTCGCTCGTTGCAACGCGGCGATAACACGTTCGCGTTCCATAACTGTCAGACCGGCGAATGCGGCGGGAGTGACAATTACCGCCGCAACCGGACCGTCGGGCGTCCACTGACTGAAATCGGTCATCACGCCGCGCACACGCGATTCAAGTCCGGCCTCTTCGGCGGCGAGCAGCACCCGATCAACGGCATCGCGTTCCGGTTCAATAGCTGTGACCTGACACCCGTTCGCCGCCAAATAGAGCGCCGATCCCTGTACACGCGCTCCGCTGACGATGACTGGTGCCGACTTTGAAGCCAAGGTTATCGCATGTGTCAGCGGTGTGTCAGCACGAAGACCCCAGTACTCGGGCCGCATCGGCTCGGACGCGTTGCGCAACCGACGGCGACGCCACGTATCAAAGCTCGGAATTTTCAAGCGGCGCGCGATGATGCGGTCCACTTCTGCGGCCAATAGCACGTCGCGCATGCCAAGTTGTAACTGCCCTTCGAGCGCCGCCGCAGCGATATCTGCAATGCCGCACAGATGGGCACGCGAGACCGATTCCTTATAGGCCTCGATCTCGCGTTCGTTATACCGCTCGTATTCGTGTCGTAGGGATCGCGGTGCGCGGTGGTTCATGAAGGCTCCACATGAACTGTGACGTCGGCAGTTCCAAGAGTGTCACGGATGGCCGCTTCGGCGGCGTCGGCCAACCGATGGGATTCCGCCACGGATAGGGCACCGTCGCACAGAATTGTTACTTCCGCGAATAATACACCCGACGCCGATGTTCGCGATCGGACGTTAGGTACTCCGGTGATTCCCGGAATCGCTGCCACGAGCTGGCGAAGCTCCGCCCCGTCCACCGCCCGCTGATCGACCAAAATTGGAACGGTTACGCGCAGAATCTGATATCCGCTCCACCCGATGATAAGCGCCACGATGATCGCCAGCCAAGGATCCGCCCATCCGTAACCGACTCGAGTCAGTAACAGCGAAATAAAAGCCAGGACGGTGACGAAAATGTCTCCCCCCGTGTGGGCGGCGTCGGCGAGCAACAGGGCACTGCCCAATTGCCGGCCTTTGCGACGTTCGTACCAGACCACAATCAGATTCACGAATGCGGTAGAACCCAGAAGCAGGAGTTCGAATGAAGAGGGTGCATTGGGCAGCTGCGGATGGACGAGTTGCGTGATAGACGTTCGCAAAATCTCAAAGCACGAAATTGAGAGAAATCCGACGATCATCAGCGCGCCGAGCGTTTCGAACTTGTCGTGCCCGTACGGGTGATCTTCGTCGGGGCCACGAGAGGCCAGTGCCACCAGGAGGATCGCGACGACATTGTTCATTGCATCGAGTGCCGACTCTACTGTCGCACCGATCACTGACAGTGCACCTGTTCGGACCGACACTACGACTTTGACGCCGAGCACCAGAACGTTGAGAACGAGAACGAGCCCAAGTGTTCGCTGTACGGCGGCGGTGCGCGCGCGTTGCGGATCGGACGTCGTGCTGTCAGCGGGGCGCAGAGTGTTCACAATCGGAGGATGCCCGACACACGGGGGCAAAGTCAACCGCCGGAGAGACGACCATGCCCGAACTTCCTGAAGTCGAAGCCGCCGCCGTTCTCCTGCGATCCGTTATTCTTGGGCGCACATTGATGACCTTGGCGGCGCATCACCCGTCACAGCAGAGGCAGTTGCCAACGACCGCAATTCGCCGCGCGTCGGGGCAGCGTGTCGTGCGCGTTGAGCGCCGTGGAAAACATCAATTGATTCATCTGAACGATGGCGGCCTGCTCCACATCCATTTTCGGATGAACGGCGATTGGGAATTCACGCACATATCCGATCCGTTCCCGCGTTATGCCCGTGTGACATTCGACCTCGACAATGGGGCACGGATTTCGTTAACGGACTCGCGGGCATTGTGCACAGTGCGGTATTACGCGTCCGGACGCCCCCCGGTACTCGCGCTGGGCCCTGAAGCTGACGACCCCGCACTGACTGCTGTTGCCGTTCGGCACTCACTGGCGACGAAGCGCGGGCCCATTAAGGCGGCATTGCTCGACCAACGTGTGATCGCGGGCATCGGCAACATCTATGCGAGCGAAGCGTTATGGCGGGCCCGGATCAGTCCGTCGGCAATTGCCGGCGCGCTAACGCTCGCACAAGTGAAACGCCTGTTGACTGGTCTTCGCGCTGCCCTCGCCGACGGGGTGCGGAATGCGGGCCACTATCGCACGGGCGGCCGGGTAACGCCATTTAAGGTTTACGATCGCGAGGGCGAGCCGTGCAAACGGTGCGGAAAGAAAATCAGGCGGATCGTGCAAGCGGGGCGGTCGACGTATAATTGCGCAAATTGCCAGCGCTGATCTTGAGTGGCCGCACCCTGCATGTAGCATGCTGCACGCTGCACGCGCACTCGCCTCTGCAGTTCTAATCTGCTGCCTCGACGAGAACCCCTTTGAGATATCCCGTCTCCGGAATCGTCACTACCTCCGGATGATCGAGCGGCTGACCGGTGATAGCCCGCAGGACAATTCGCCGCCCGGCTGCCGCGGCCGCATCCTGAATCATCTGCAGGAAGAGCGGCTTCGTGACATGGTAACTGCAACTTGCCGAGTAGAGCAGGCCGCCGGTCTCTAGTAACCGCATCGCGTGGAGATTGATGTCTCGGTAGCCCCGGATGGCGCCATCGACTGAAGCCCTGTTCTTTGCGAACGCTGGCGGGTCGAGCACGATCGTGTTGTAGCGAGCGCCGCGCGCGACTTCGCTGCGAAGAAACTCAAATGCATCGGCTTCGGTCAGTGTCACAGTGGTTAGACCGTTTAATGCGAGGTTCTCCCGCGCCCGCTCGAGCGCCGGCCCGGAGCTATCTACTGCCGTCACCATATCGGCGCTCCGTGCCAGATGCAGCGCGAACGATCCGTGATAGCTGAACATGTCCAGGGCGCGGCCACGGGCCACGCTACCAACGAGCGCACGATTCTCGCGCTGATCCAGAAATGCGCCGGTCTTCTGTCCGGTATGGGGCGCAGCAAGGAACTTTACTCCGTACTCTGCGACTTCGATCTCTTGTGGCACCGTGCCCCAAAGCGGCTCGACCCGGCGCTCCAGACCCTCACGGCTGCGCACCGACGCGTCGTTCCGCGCCAGTCCACCTTCGGCGCCCGTGATGGATTGCAGCGCGCCAACGATCTCGGCGCGAAACGCTTCGATGCCGGCCGACAGAAACTGCACAACAATCCATCGGTCGAACCGGTCGGCGATCAATGAAGGTGCGCCGTCGCCTTCGCCGTGAACGAGTCGGTACGCCGTGGTCTCGGCGGTATTCAGTGGCGCGCGTCTGCTGATGGCCCGATCGAGTATTGTATGCCACCATTCGCCGTCAATCGTTGCGTTCGGATCCCGGTCGATCAGTCTCAGCGAAATCTCGGACGCCGGACTCCAAAGTGCCCAGCCGAGGCCACGACCTTTTTGATCGCGCACCGGTACGGCGCCCGGTGGAGAAGCCGGGGGTTGTACGACATCCGACCGGAACACCCACGGGTGCCCTTGTTCCCAACGTTTGGCGCCGCGCGCCGAAATCACTGCGTGTGTATCGCGAATCATCTGCCCAAGCTAGCGGCCCTCCAACGGCGGGGAAACGGGAGCTGGTGGACAGCGGGGTGTTGGGGCCACACAATAGGGTCATGCCAAGACTTGCGATGCGTGCGTTGCGCGGGGCAACAACGGTGGAACGCGATGAGCCACTGCTCATTCGCGAGGCCGTTCACGAACTGCTCGACGCGATGCTCAACGACAACGACCTTGGATCAATAAACATTGTGAGTGTCGTCTTTACTGCCACGCCCGATCTGGTCAGCGAGTTCCCGGCGCACGCCGCGCGGTTATACGGTTGGACCGATATCGCGTTGCTGTGCGCACAGGAGCTTCCGGTGGATGGCGCGTTAAAGCGGTGTGTCCGCGTGTTGATTCACGTTGAGACCACGAAGGCGCGGCATGAACTCAAGCACGTGTATCTGCGCGCGGCCGTACTGTTGCGGCAAGATTTGTTGTCGGATTAAGAGCAACCTCGGAAGCTGCAGTTCCCGCAATTGTTTTATCCGTGTTGATCCGCAAAATCCGCGTAAATCCGTGGCAAGGCCGTTTGTTCCGTCAGCTTTCGCGCCCACGTAGAGGAAAAACGGCTTTGCCACGGATTTTCACGGATCAAACGGATTAAACGGATCAACACGGATACCTGCTGGGGGAACAACTCGGCGCGTCATTCGCGATCAAGACCCGAGCTGTTGTAGTTCCCTAAAAGGCTTTATCCGTGTTGATCCGATTTCAATCCGCGTAAATCCGTGGCAAGGCCGTTTTTTCTCAGTCTTCGCACCAACGCCGTGGCTGCGCAGTTTTCCGCAGTCGGACCTCACAACCACCGCTAATGCCCGGTGCTGTCCGCCTTCGCGGCGCGGCGAACCATCTTGATCGCTTCCAAGTGTTCCGCGAATGTGCGGCGGAACTCGTGATGGCCGTCCGGGTGGGCCACGAAAAACCGGTACGGCACATTCGCCGGGAAAAGCGATGCCTGCAGGCTTGCCGCACCTGGCGAGGCAATGGGCCCCGGAGGCAACCCGAGTACCCGATACGTGTTGTATGGGGAATCCACGCGCAGATCCTTGAAGAGCACGCGGCCCGGCCGCTTACCAAGGGCGAACTGGACGGTCGGATCTGCCTGCAACAGCATATGAGCACGCAACCGATTCAAATAGACCGCGGCAACCACCGGACGTTCTTCGGCCCGCTGAACTTCCTTCTCGACAATCGACGCCAGCGTAACGACGTCGTTGCGTGACATCGCGATCTCCGCCAACCGGTCGTTCCACTCCGGCTTCCATGCCTTCTCGAACCGTTCGACCATCGCCCGGACTGCGTCCCGCGCTGTCGTGCCATCGGGAAGCGTGTAGGTATCGGGAAAGAGATAGCCTTCGAGCGTTGGCGTCGGCACATCGAGACGGTGCAATAGTGCCGTATCACGAACCGCCACATCGAACGAATCGATGGGGATATCGAGCGCATCATCCACGACCGGCGCGATTTGTGCGATCGTGAATCCTTCAGGGATCGTGAAACTGTGAACAATCCCGTGGCCGGCACGCAACGCATCGAGCAGCTGTTCCCACGTCATACCGTCGCGGAGTACATACGTGCCATAGCGCAGCGAACGGTCGTGGCCGCGCAACTTGGCGTAGATCCCGAATAGGCGAGCGGAGCGCACGACACGATGCGCCGCCAGAGAGTCTGCCGCCTCACGGAAAGGGGAGCCCTTTCGTATGGTGAGCCGCACCTCCGAGCCGGCATTGCCGCTGCACCCTGCAACCTGCACGACCATCACACAAGCGATGATCATCGACCCGAACGAGCAACGGCCGGCCAAATGTGTCATGGCCCTTCCAATTGCAATATTCTCATCGCGTGTTGCAACAACATCGTCGCGGCCATGGAATCGACGTCGCCTTTTCGGCCGCGCGTCGATCCTTCCATTTCCCGAATCGTCCGCAGTGCCGCTGCGGTAGTGAAACGCTCGTCAACGAGATGCGCTGGCAATGATGTGCGTGTACTGAGTTCGTGTGCCAGCCGGCGTGCCTCAGCGGCGCGGGGCGTGTCCTCGCCGTGTTGATCCAGCGGCAGTCCGACCACAAAGCCGAGCGCCTCCAATTCCACTGCTTTGGCTAAGAGCGCAGTAAGCGGCGGCCGCTTGCCCGGACGGCGGTCGAGAAATCCTGCGGGCGACGCGATGGTTCCGGTCGGATCGCTGATCGCCAGCCCCACTCGGCGATCTCCGAGATCAATAGCGAGCAATCGGCCGAGTTGCGCGATTCCCGTCACTGTCCCTCGGCCATGCGCTGGAAAAATTCCTCGTTGTTGTCTGTCGCTTTCATGCGCTTGAGGAGAAACGAAATCGCATCTTCCGGCGCCATATCGCCCAGGAAATGGCGAATAAGGTAGATACGATTCTTTTCTTTGTCGGTCAGCAGCAGCTCTTCTTTGCGGGTACCAGACTTGAGCATATCGATCGCCGGAAAGACGCGGCGGTTAGCGATCTCGCGGTCGAGGACGAGCTCCATGTTTCCGGTGCCCTTGAATTCTTCAAAGATCACTTCGTCCATCCGTGATCCCGTGCTGACCAACGCGGTGGCGACGATTGTGAGCGATCCGCCTCCAGTGATGCGGCGTGCTGCGCCAAAGAACCGTTTGGGCTTTTCGAGCGCTTTTGCATCTACGCCACCGGAAAGGATCTTGCCGGACATTGGCGTGACGGTGTTGTGAGCGCGAGCCAATCGCGTGATAGAATCGAGCAGGATGACCACGTCTTTCCCCGACTCCACCAGCCGCTTGGCTTTTTCAATTACCATGTCGGCCACTTGAACGTGGCGCGCCGCGGGCTCGTCAAAGGTGGAGCTGATGACTTCGGCACTTGGTACGGTCGCGATGAAGTCGGTGACCTCTTCCGGCCGCTCGTCGATCAGCAAAACGATGAGCGTCACCTCAGGATGATTCTCGGCGATCGCGTTCGCCATTTTATGCAGGAGAATCGTCTTGCCGGCGCGCGGCGGCGCCACGATGAGTCCACGTTGGCCCTTCCCAAGCGGGGCAATAAGATCGATGACGCGCATGGACAGATCGCCGGACTTCGTCTCTAAGCGGAGCCGCTGATCGGGATAGCGCGGCGTGAGATTATCAAACGGCACCCGACCCTGAATCGCTTCCGGCGGCTCGCCGTTGACCGATTCGATCTGCAACAATGCGAGGTATTTTTCCCACGACTTTGGTGGCCGCACGCGCCCGCGGATGGTATCACCCGTTTTCACATTGAAGCGGCGTATTTGCGTCTGCGAGATGTAGATGTCGTCTGGGCCGGCCAGATAATTCCAGTCGGCGCTACGCAGAAACCCGAATCCTTCCGAGAGGAGTTCGAGCGTTCCTTCGGCTCGCAACGCGATGTCCGACGCCAGCATGGCGTGTTCGATGCGAAAGATCAGGTCCTGCTTTCGCAGGCCCGCGAGGCCTTCAATGTTGAGCCCTTCCGCCATGATTTGCAGGTCGGAAACAGGCTTACGTCGGAGTTCGGAGATATCCACTGGGTGTGGAAAGGGGCGCGCCAGGAAAGAAAGAAAAAGAAAGAAACGGCGCCGGTGTAGTACGGGGGAGGGAAGAGTGGACGCGGGGAGGAGGGGTAAAACATGCGCGAGGCGGGATTCGAACCCACGACCTTCGGCTCCGGAGGCCGACGCTCTATCCAGCTGAGCTACTCGCGCCCATCAATTCACCTGGAAACTGCTGATTGGCGTGGCGCAAATCGTCCCAGGGTGAGGTTTCCAAAGCTATCTGGCAGTGCCGTCTCAAACAAGGACATGGTCTGACGGTGACGTGACGCTTTTGAGACAGTATTGACAGCGAGTGTCACGCTCACGAAGCTGAACCCGTCGCGGCGCTTGTCGGACGACAACGATCATCTCCAATTCTCAAATGCGAATTCTCGCTCTGCTCCCCGAACTCCCCCGGCGAGCGCTCGAAAACGCCCTGGGTCCGAAGCGTCATTTGTCTGTCGAAAAAGACGCCCGGATCGCCATGCGTGCCCTGCGGCAACATCAGTGCGATGCCATGGTGCTTGATCCGGCCGTGTTGTCCCCCGATGACTTCGAGCAATTGCTGGAGGTCCTCGCGCGAAGCACGGTACCGGTATTGCTCTATACCTCGCTGACGGCCGATACCGCGCGGCGCGTCGTGCGGTTAGCGGAACTAGGTGCGCACGAGCTCATCATCCGCGGCGTTGACGACGCCCCGCAACTTGTCGCC
>JANYBD010000263.1 GCA_025360995.1 Gemmatimonadota bacterium | reverse complement strand
TTTTCGGCGAGGTGTCATGTCTCACCGGAGTGTTCACCGCATCGCATTGTCCCGTGCGTCCCGTGGCAATGCCCGCGATCACCGTCGAGTGCTCGCCCAAGACCACAAGCGTCACGTCAAGCGCGCGACTTTCCGTGATTGTGGGCGGCGCTGTGTCTATTGCGGTACGGCCCTTGGGCTAGAGCTCGCCACGCTCGATCATGTGTATCCGCTATCGCGCGGGGGTACGCACGATCCCGGCAATCTCGTGGCCGCTTGTCAGCGCTGCAATCAACTGAAGGGCTCATTGTTACCAGTGGAATTTTTTGCCCGCTATCCGTGGGCTGGCTCAAACTTCATGCGCTATGCGCGCGCCGTGCACCGGACGCTGAAGCGCGGAGCAAGGCGGGCCGTATCGTTGGCCTTTGCCCAAGCGGCCTGATGGTGGCGTCAATGTCCGGCGTGGTTTCAAGTGCAAGCATCACACGTTTTCGGTCGGGACCCCAAGCGTAGCCGCCAAGTTCGCCCGTGGAGCGAATCACGCGATGGCAGGGGATGAGATAACTGATTGGGTTTGATCCGACTGCAGTGCCAACGGCGCGCGACGCCTTGGCGTTGCCCACGGCTCGGGCGAGCTCACCATAGGTCGTGACGCAGCCGTCGGGAACGGACATGAGCGCCCGCCAAACTTTCAACTGAAAATTCGTACCTTTAACGTGCAGCGCCAATGCCGGTGCGGCAGAACTACCAGGCGGTGGAAATGCTGCGGCCGCACTACCGCGTGTGCCATTTTGGTCGGGAATAAGTTCGGCAGCGGGCCAATCGTGCCGCAGACGGGCCAGCGACCGAGTGCGCGAAACCGGATGCACAAAAGCGAGATGACAGATGCCTCGCGGCGTGATCGCAATCAGACATTCGCCAAATGGCGACGGATGGAATCCATACCGGATGACCAGTCCCGCACCGCCGCGTTGGTATTCACCCGGTGTCACGGCTTCGGCATTCACTAGTAAGTCGTGCAGCCGCGACGAACCGGACAGGCCCGACTCATAGCTCGCATCGAGCACGGAATGTTTGTCGCGGAGCAACTGCTTGACGACTTCTGCCGTTTGATGTTGGAGAAAGCGCTTCGGGCTGATGCCCGCCCAACGGGTGAACAGTTTTTGGAAATGAGTTTCGCTCAGCCCCACGTGCTTCGCGACTTGCGTCAACGTTGGTTGGGCGTAGCGATTCGAATCGAGAAAGCGAATCGCCTTCTCGATTCTGGAGTAGTCGGCGGTCTCGGAGGCGGCAGGCACATTGATCTCGGCTGTGATGTTACCTGCTATCTAGCGTCCCTTTGGCGTGCCCTCAATCCGATTCTTGCTCTCAGTAATCGACCGGGCGCATATACGACTCGCCAATCGCCGTTGCGGACAGCAGCGCGACGGTCGGCAGACGCCGCTTCCAATGGGTACCATCCAGACGCGTTCGCACCAGTTCGATCTGCCCGGCGTCAAATCCGCGTGCGGCCAGTTCCGCTGGCGAATACCCGTGTAACAGCCAATTCAAAATCACATCGGCCTTCGAATAACTGATCCCGAAATCACTCTCGTCCGTTTGGCCATGTACCAGATCGGCTGAGGCGGGCTTGTTGATGATGGCTTCTGGCACGCCAAGGTGGCGCGCCAGCGTCCAGACCTGCGTTTTGAATAAATCGCCGATCGGGTTTACGGGCGGCGAGTCGTCGGCGTGCCAGGTGAAGTATCCGAGCAGCCGTTCGCTCTTGTTGCCCGTCCCAATCGGGAGCGCCCGGAATTTTGCACTCAAATCGAATAGGGCGATCATGCGCATACGGGCCATGACATTGCCGCGGCGGGCCGCATCAGCGTCAGCATTCGCCGTCAGGTAGCCGTCGACGGCGGCACTGATGTCCACGGTCTGCGATTGAATGCCGAGTTGGTCGATCACGAGCTGCGCATGTTCCAGCGAGTCAGCGCTCGACGTGCGATAGGGCATCCGCACGGCGATGACATTGGCGGCTCCCAACGCGCGCGCGGCAAGTGCCGCCACCACCGCTGAATCCACACCGCCCGAAAGACCCACCACCGCTTTCTCGAATCCGCGTCGTGAGAATTCGTCCTTGAGAAAAGCGACGAGCCACTGCGCAGTCAGTGCCGCGTCGATATCCAGCGAGGCGGGCATCCCGCGGCTGGCATCGCCGCCGGAAACGAGTGGCAGCGCGGCGGGCGCTGGCGCAGACGGGCTCGTCGTCGCGCTGACCGGTGGTACGACGCGTGGCGTTGGCGGTGCGGCTTCGGTGGGTTCCGGCTTTCCGTCGGCAACACGCTCGAGCTCGGCGCGCAACATGGGCAACATGGCCCGCACATCGGACAGGAGCGGCGCATTTGCCCGCGCGCGGGTGATATCGTCGAGGTCGATGTTGGCAGTGAGCAGTGCCTCGTCCCACACCGGCGCCCGCGCCCGCGTGTCACCGCCAGGCCCCATCACGCATGACGAACCCTGAAACATCTTGCCACCTTCACTTCCGACAAGATTCGCCAGGGTGACAAATACGCCGTGTTCTTCCGCGATATCGCGGACGAGCCGGTCCCAACGCGCCACGCTTGCAGGTACGGATTCGCCGTCGGCTCGCTCGAATGCACCGCGGGCAGGAGCGGCCGACGAAACGAACACGACTTGTGCGCCGTCCAGGGCCGCGATCAACCCCGTGAGGGAATGCCACGCATCTTCGCACACAAGCATGGCAGCGCGACCCCATGATGTGTCGAATGCCCGCACGCCGTATCCGCGCTCGACGAAGCGCTCTTCGTCGAACATCCCATAAGTCGGAAGAAAGTTCTTTCGGTGGACATGGCGAATCGCCGCCGAGCCATCGCTTTCGAGTGTCACGTACATCAGGCTGTTGTGCAGTGTGCCGTTGAGGCGCTCGTAGAAGCCGATCACCACATCGATAGGTTGCGCACCAGCTGCTGCGGCCTGATAGGTGGCGCCAAGCTGGCGGGCCAGATCTGCGGCCTCGTACGACATCTCGCGCACTCCGCCTTCGACGAAATAGCCCGAGAGCGCTGTTTCCGGAAACTGCACCACCCAGGGCCTCGGATCGAGCGTGGCGGCCTGGGCCAGCACTTCGCCGACGCGACGGAGATTTCCTTGAAGGTCCCCTTTGCGGGGTCGAAATTGGGCGAGGGCGAGATGAAGCTGCGGCATGCTATCAGGAAAGGTCGCACCGGCGGGGCAACGTGGGCAACGCCGCCGGATAAACAAGCTGTTACCTCAGAGCGCCTTTGAGGTACAATTGGTGTAACCCGATGCCCGTTTTAGCCTTTTCCCGTGCCATTGTTGCCATCGCATTGACCTGCGCGGCCACAGCCGCGCGCGCCCAACAGCCCGCCACGCAAACCGCTCCAGCGAAGCCGATAATGGAAGCGTGGCAGATTGTCACTCCGCCGCAATCGTCAATGGTGCTCGCCCGCGACGGTTCGCTGATCGGCGAAATTGGCAAACAATGGCGCACCAGCATTTCGATCAAAACATTGCCGCGGTATTTGCCGGCCGCATTCGTTGCGGTCGAAGACCGCCGGTTTTACCAACACGACGGCGTAGATCTGATGGGGATCGCCGGAGCCGTGAAAGGAAAAATTCTCGGTGAGAATCGTGGTGGCGCGAGCACTATCACCCAGCAACTTGTCGGCAACATGCATCCGGATCTCATTGACCGGCGCGACATCACCTTCGGGCGCAAACTTCGCGAACAAAGCGCCGCCCGCGAGATGGAGCGGCATTACACCAAAGAGCTGATACTCGAGAGCTATCTCAATCAGATCAGTTTCGGGCATGGCTGGTATGGCGTTGAGGCAGCGGCGCGTCACTACTTCGGAAAAAACGCAGCGAATCTGAGTCTCGCCGAATCCGCCACGCTGGCCGCGCTCCCGAAGGGTCCGGCGATTTACGATCCGGCGAAGAATCCTGATCGCGCCAAGAATCGCCGGAATGCGATTCTCGACTTGATGGTTGAGCAGAAGTTCGTGACGCGATCGGAAGCAGACGCCGCCAAATCGCAGCTCGTGGTCACGGTGCCGAACGCCGGAATGTCCGCGCCATCGCAGTACTACATCGATGTTGTGCGAGTGCAGACTGAACGCGCGGGAGTGCCCGTGATGCAAGGCGGTTATCGCATTTAT
>JANYBD010000252.1 GCA_025360995.1 Gemmatimonadota bacterium | reverse complement strand
TTGAGCCACCGTTGGTGGTGCGGTCAGAAATGCGCTAGCAATTTCTTCGGTCGTGAGACCGCACACTTCGCGGAGCGTCAGTGCAATCTGCGCATCCGGTGACAGCGCGGGATGGCAGCACGTGAATATCAACCGCAGTTGATCGTCTTCGACGCCGTCGTCTTCACCCCCCACCGCGTCATCGCCATCGACGTCAATGCGATTCGCAAACTCCACGAGTGTATTGTCGAATCGTGATCGCCGACGCATGGCGTCAATGGCTTTGAATCGGCCTGCCGAAACGAGCCAGGCGCGCGGGTTGTCCGGCACGCCTTGGGCCGTCCATTTCTCTACCGCTGCCGCAAAGGCATCGTGCAACGCCTCTTCGGCAATCTCGAAGTCCCCAAGAATGCGAATCAGCGTGGCAAGGACGCGGCGCGACTCAGTGCGATAAACGGCGTCCACCGTCTCGCGCACCTTATCGGTCGCGTCCTCATTCACGAGTATCGGCTCCGAATCATCCGGCTACTTCGGGTACTCAATCGTCCGGATCGGCCGGACTTCGATGCTTCCGCTTTTCGCCGACGGAATCCGTGATGCCACAGCAATGGCGTCGTTCAGATCCTTGGCTTCAATCATATAGAATCCGCCCAGTTGCTCTTTAGTTTCAGCAAAGGGGCCATCGGTGGTCGAGACTTTCCCATTGCGGACACGCACGGTCGAGGCGGTGGAGACCGGCTGTAGTGCCTCACCGGCGATGTAATGGCCACTGCTATGCACGCTGGCAGTGAATTCGCCATACTCGCCCATCATCGTTTCACCGTCACTCTTGGACATTCCAGCCAACTTTTGCTCTTCGTCATAAATCAGGCACAAGTATTTCACGCGATCCTCCGAATTGGTATTGAAACGGTTGTGAACACCCAGTAGTCGTCCGGGAGAGCTCTAAATCGACAACAGGAATGCGTCTTTTGCCGAATACCCAAGGGGCTTGCAACGACAACCACTGATGGGCTGTCCTTGGGGTGGTGTATTCGCCTCCCGCTTGAGGGCCAGTAGAGCCAATTGCGTGAATAGGTCGGCCTTCACATCAGAATATTAGCAACGTCCATCAGGCGATGGGATCACGGACGCCCAACCCTGCGGAACGGCAGCGCAAGTAGTACTGTTCCCTCAGTGAAACACGCATTCGGATTCCTGGAGCAATACCTGCAGAACCCGCGACAGGTGGGTGCGGTTACGCCGTCGTCACCGACGTTGGCTCGCGCGATGCTCGGCGGAATCCCGCGGGATGACGTGCATCGAATCGTGGAGTTTGGTCCGGGGACAGGGGCAATCACCCGGGAAATCCTGGAACGACACCCCGTGCCGGCCCAGCTCACTGCCGTCGAAACCAATCCGGCGTTTCGCGAGCATTTGCGGATTCGTTTTCCCGGGATCACGATCATTCCGGACGACGCGGCAAATCTTTCGGAACATTTGTCGCATCAACATGAGCAAGTGGATCTTATAGTTTCGGGGCTCCCGTTCGCTCTGATGTCGGATGCGTCTCTGGAAAGTACCGTTGCAGTGTCGGAGCGGTTTCTCCGCCCCGGCGGACACTTTCGCACTTTTGCATACGTGCATTGCTATTGGCTGCCGAAACTCGCGCTTTTGCGGCGCCTACTCCGAAAATCGTTCCGCACGGTGGAGACCGAGATGGTCTGGGCGAACTGTCCGCCGGCGGTGGTGCTCCGGTGCGTGAAGTAGAGGTAACCCGGCGCGGCTACAAGCCGTCGGGGCAGCTGGTCCGCTTTACGGCCCTGACATTTCTGCTACTGGCCGCCCTGCTGTCCGGAAGCGAACGCTGGATGGTCTTAGCGATTCGTGCAGACGGCGGAACACGAACCGAAATACTTTTCTACGCGTTTTACGGCGTAGTGCTGCTCCTCGGAATTGCGAGCGCACTGTTTTTGGCCGGCGCTGGCGCACGTTGGCTGTTCGGGCCGCGCGGCGAGCAGATCGTCGCGATGACGCTCGCAGCGATCATCGGACTTTCTCTACTTACCGATGTCACGACCTTTGTATTCCTCGGGTTGCACCCATACGGCGCAGCGACCTGGGCGGCCGTGGGCTCGGCAGACGTCAAGCAACTCCCGGGCGGCGTTATCGCCGCGGCGGCGGGGCTCATTGCAGTCGCGTTTCTGATATCTGCGACCCTATGGTTTCTGGCTGGACGGAATTGGCCGAGTGTACGCTGGTCGACGATCGAACCGCGACTGCCGCGACGGACATTTACCTATTTCTTGCTCGCGTTGATCACTTTCATCGCCCTTGATCACCCCGACGACGAGCGCGTCATTCCGCGTGCCGCGCTACCGTTCTACGGACTTTGGATTGGGCCGGCCAACCGCTTTCCCGATGCTCGACCAGCATATCCGATGGCATCCGCGGCCGCGCCCGTGACGTTCGTGCGACGCCCCGATATTGTGGTGTTGCTCGCCGAGTCATTGCGATGGGATGTGATGACCCGGGAGGTGATGCCCCATCTCGCACAGATGGCAGCGCGGCCGAACTGTGATGCCGCCGATCAACATTATGCCGGCGGGCACCTGACCCAGTATGGCACCTTTTCGCTTCTCTACGGCACGGCGTCGTACGCGTTCCTTCCGTTCATGAAGGAGGGGCGTCGGTCCGATCTTCTGCAGGCGCTGAAGGCCAATGGGTATTCCCTCGAAGCGTTCGATGCGACCGGCCTGCTGAGTTACACCATCGCGCCGTTGGTGCCATCGCAATTCGACGCCTACCACACGATGCTCGGCCGCGACTCATCAGTGACCGATAGCATGATTGCGGCGCTGAGCAAACCGGCGGATAATCCACGTTTTATTTTCGGATTCTTCTATTCGACACACGGGCCGTATTTCCATCCCAAGCAGTACGATCGTTTTCCGACGACTGGTAACGGCGCCAATACCCGCGATGAGTTGTTCAATCGCTACCGCAACAGCGCCGGGTATCTCGATGCGCTC
>JANYBD010000238.1 GCA_025360995.1 Gemmatimonadota bacterium | reverse complement strand
TGGAATTGCGGGGAGTGCAGAAGGTCGTTAGTGGATACAGCGGCGGGCGCCGTCCGAATCCGACGTATGAGCAAGTGTGCACGGGGACCACGGGCCACGCTGAAGTCGTGCAGATCACCTTTGATCCATCGGTGATTTCGTATCGCGATCTGTTGGACGTGTTTTTTACGATCCACGATCCGACGACGCTGAACAGGCAGGGCGGGGATAGCGGGACACAGTATCGGTCGGCGATTTATTTCCATTCGCCCGAGCAGGAACAGGTGGCGCGGGAGGCGATCACAGATTTTGCGACCCGGCACGTGTGGGGCGACCCGATTGTTACCGAAGTCACGCCGCTCGGGGAGTTTTTCCTGGCCGAAAAATATCACGACAACTATTTCGCGCAGAACCCGGGCAATCCATATTGTGCAGTGGTGATTGCGCCGAAGGTGAGTAAGGCGCGAAAGTTGTTCCTGGAGAAATTGGCCAAGTAAAAATTCAGGAGGCGCCCAATGGCTTTCACATCACTTGCTTCCCACATTGGACAGATCGCCATTGTCTGCCGGGACGTCACTCGGCAGACCGCTTTTTATCGTGATGTCGTTCGCTTGCCGTTTTTGTTTGAAACGAATGGCCTAGCGTTTTTTCAATGTGGTGCGACGCGCCTGATGCTCAGTGTGCGCGACGGCGAAGGCGTGTCGGACGGGAATTCGATTCTGTATTTTTTTACCGATGATCTGGACGCGGCAGCCGCCGCCGTCACTGCGGCCGGCGCGAAAGTTCCTGAACCGCCGCATATGATTGCCAAGCTCGCTGATCGCGAGGTGTGGATGTGCCACTTTCTTGACGCCGAAGACAACATCATGGCGTTTATGCAGGAGAAGGCACTGGGCCAATGATAAACGCGAAACGGAGGGCCGAGCGAAATTGCCCGAGCCCTCCGTTGAAGCAACCCGCGAAGTACATGAATCGTAAATCGCTGGTCAGCCGACGTCAACTCGGCGTCTCCAGATTCGTCCGGTACCCAGCGCGGGATTCGAACCCGCATGGCCTTGCGGCCAGCAACTTCGCGGGCTGCCGCGTCTACCAGTTCCGCCAGCCGGGCCGGGCAGCACGCAAACGTGCTACCATACACGCACCGCGATGCGCGCACGACGAGTCGGATGGAAATTGGGGGCTGGAGCCGTGAGCGCCGTAATCGCGCGACGGCAAGAAGTACCGTTTTCCTGCAACGCCATTGTGGCGCAATCGAATGCGCTTTAGCCGGCACCGCCCGGCAGTTCTTCGCCCTGTAATCGCCGCATCCAGCGCCAGTGCGTCGCGAATAGGCCAACGGCGATGATCAGGAGTAGGAGTTGTCCGATCAATCCTTTTCGGGCGCGGAAGACAAGATGTGAGATGCGACTGTTTCGTACTGCCTCGTATCGCACGTGCAATGCCGCGTCGGATGCCGTGTCGCGGGCTGCGGCATCACCACCAGGGGGAGTGAATTTTTGTCGCGTCGCCATCCACGCGTCAAACGAACCGAGCGAGTCGTCATACCCTCCCGCCGCCATCAACGGATTCGACAGATCGATCGCGTTGTTCACCACGCCACTGATGCAGATGAGCGACGTGACGACAGCAATCAGGCAGACCGTGTATCCGTAGATCTGCCGGATGCGATTTTGTTTTTCCATTGATCCTCCGCTTGGACGTGATCTTCTGAAATAAACTAGTGCAATGGCATGGCGTTCATAGGAAATTGTCCGTGTGATCGGACGCCCTGTGCCTGGTGGAGGTGCCGAAGCATGTGTGAGGCAGTGGAGAGAAACCAGATGCCGATCGGAAGTCGCAACAGTGAGAGGGCAGGCGAGGCGACCCGGATTCGGGCGAGATCGAGCTCTGACGATGACGGTCGATATCGCTCAGCGACTGGAATCGGTTTGGAGTCCCTGAGGGAAAGGGACTTGAGAAACCACCGTGCGATGAATCCGTTTGAGCGCGCCGTCGTGACGGCCGCGGTGAGCGGTGCGATGAGTAGCCCGGTCGTAATATTGAGATGGTCCATGCACTGGGCGATGGACCATCGTTTGGGCGCCGGGCGCCAATTGGCTTGCGTATGTGAAAGGCCCTGAACGAG
>JANYBD010000181.1 GCA_025360995.1 Gemmatimonadota bacterium | reverse complement strand
TTTCACGCTCAACTCCGAGCTCCTTTTCGATAATGTCCTTGACCTTCTCCGAATGATCAGCCATGACGCGATTCCTCAGTGCGTTGGGGGTAGTTGTCAGCAGGTAAAATATAGTCACTGGCAAGGGCCAGTGTTACATCGTCAGCCCCCCGTCCACCACCAGCACCTGGCCGGTGATATACGAGGCGTATTCGCTGGACAGAAATGCCACGGTGGCGGCGATATCTCCGGGGGCGCCGAGTCGATCCAGAGGGATTTGGCCGCTCATGGCAGACTTGGCCTCAGGGGCCATTGCGGCGGTCATTTCCGTCTCGATAAATCCGGGGGCCACGGCATTGCACAGGATGTTCCGCGATGCCAATTCTTTGGCCACCGATTTGGTGAGCCCAATGAGCCCCGCCTTGCTGGCGGCGTAGTTCGCCTGTCCCTTGTTGCCGATCAGGCCAACGACGCTGGTAATGTTCACGATCCGGCCCCATCGGCGTTTCATCATCCCGCGGCTGACGGCACGGGTCGCGACAAAGGCCGACCGGAGATTGGCATCCAGTACGGCATCCCAGTCCTCGTCCTTCATGCGCAACATCAGGTTGTCTTTCGTGATACCGGCATTGTTGACGAGAATATCACAGCTCCCGAAATGCTTCTCGACCGCTTCAACCAGCGATACGATTTGTAGCGGTTCGCTGACGTCACAGGCGAATCCTCTCGCGCCCGGAATTTCGGCAGCCACGGCGTCGGCGGTCGCCTGATTGCGACCCACAATCGCGACGATCGCACCACACTCGGCCAGCGTATAGGCGATGGCGCGGCCGATGCCGCGCGTGCTGCCGGTCACAAGAGCAACTTTTCCCGTGAGATCAATTTTCATTATGTAATCCTGGACAGCAGGGCTTCGACTTCTGGAACCGTTCCGCAGGTGATCGCCGGGTTGTTCGGGGCAAGACGTTTCAGGAGACCGGTGAGCACATTGCCCGGACCCATCTCGACAAAGGTCGCGGTTGGCTGGTCGGCGGCCATCGCTTGAATGACTTGCACCCACCGTACCGGACTGGTCAGTTGCTGCAACAATAGCTGACGGGCCGATCCGGAATCACCAATCCGTTTTGCCGTCACGTTCGAATAGACCGGATACGACGGATCACTCCATCGCGCGGCAGTGAGCGCCGCATCGAGCCCTGCGCCGGCGGGAGCCATGAGTGGAGAATGGAATGCTCCACTCACATTTAAGCGAATGGCCCGTTTCGCTCCCGCTGCCTTGGCCAACTCCATCGCTTTATCAACGCCGTCGACTTCGCCAGAAATCACCACTTGTTCGAGCGCATTGTAATTCGCCGGAACGACTTCACCGGCCACCGCCGCCTCGCGGCAAATCTCTTCGATCGGGCGTTCCAGCGTGCCAAGAATTGCCGCCATCGCGCCTGGGCGCGTGGCGCCTATCTCGAACATGAGTGTTCCCCGACGACGCACGAGCTTCACTGCATCTTCCAGCGGCAATGCGCCAACGGCGTGATAGGCCGTGAACTCGCCTAGCGAATGTCCGGCCGCACCACGAACGAACGGCGCGAGCTTTTCATGCACGACCGCCCACACGGCAGCGCCGTGAGCCAGTAACGCTGGCTGCGCATTGTATGTGAGCATGAGTTCGTCGGCGGGGCCATCGAAGGCGACACGGCTCAGCTTTTCGCCAAGCGCATCATCGGTTCTGTCCCACACATCACGCGCTTGGGGAAACGCCTCAACGAGATCTTTGGCCATGCCGGGCTTCTGCGATCCCTGGCCGGGAAAGAGCAGCAGGACGTCCATTTAGAACCGGACGACCATTGAACCCCATGTAAACCCGGCTCCGAAGGCCACAAACATGACAATCGATCCGTCCTTGATGCGCCCACTGCGCACGGCCTCATTTAGGGCAATGGGAATCGAGGCAGCCGATGTATTGCCATACGTCCCAACATTTACGAACACCTTCTCCATCGGAATATTCGCGTGCTTCGCGGTGGCTTCGATAATGCGAATGTTTGCCTGATGCGGAATCAAGAGATCCACATCGGATGCCGAAAGCTTCGCTCCATCGAGGGCACGGTCGGCGGCATCGGCCATCGAGCGAACGGCATTCTTGAACACTTCCCGACCGGCCATTGAGAGATAGTGGCCACCCTCTTCGATGATCTCCGCGGTGATCGGCTCCCGCGAGCCACCTTTTTCCCGCTGCAATAAATCGGCGAGGGTGCCGTCGCTGCGCATATAGGCGGAAAGAATGCCGCGTTGGCGAGTGGATTTTCTCATCACGGTCGCGCCGGCGCCATCGCCGAAGAGCACGCAGGTGTTGCGATCCTTCCAGTTGATAATCCGGCTTAATAGTTCTGCGCCAATCACCAGGATCGTTTCATAGTTGCCGGTCGCCATCAGCCCTTCGGCGACTTGCGTGCCGAACAGCCAGCCACTGCACGCCGCATCAACGTCAAATGCCACGGCACGCGTCGCCCCAAGTGCAGCTTGCACCTCGACCGCAGTTGCCGGCAGGAGCCGGTCGGGTGACGCAGTGCCGAGCACAATGGCGTCCAACTCCGCCGCCGTGACACCGGCCGCTTCCATGGCCTGATGCGCAGCTTCGACAGAAATAGACGTGAGTGTCTCGCCGGCGCCGGCAATGTAGCGCTGTCGAATACCGGTGCGATCAAAAATCCACTCGTCAGTCGTATCGATCCCGATTGATGCAAAATCGGAATTCATAAACACCCGCTTCGGCACGGCGTGGCCGGTGCCGGCAATCATGGCATACGGTCGCTTCATCTACGCAACTCCTTGAATTGCATTCCGTGCCAACCGTTCACCAATGTGGGCGCTCATGCCAGACTCCACCGCGCGCGCGGCGACGGTCAGGGCATTCCGGATGGCCTCTGGTGACGACTTGCCGTGACAGATGATGCTGACACCTTTGACGCCAAGGAGCGGCGCGCCGCCAACGGAGGCGTAGTCGAGATGTTGCAACGCCAGATTAATTTGTTCACTCGACACGCCGTTATTGGTCAGGATGCCAAAGATCATCGGCGCGACTGCTTCATAAAATTTCAGAATCACATTGCCAACAAAGCCATCGCAGACGACCACATCAATCGGGCCGCGATCACTGGCGCCCATCGGAATGTCGCGACCTTCGACATTGCCTTGGAAATTCAAACCGGCCGCCTCGAGCAATTGATTGGCTTCTTTAGTAACGGCATTCCCCTTTTCGGCTTCTTCACCGATGGAAAGGAGTCCGATGGACGGGTTCGGACGGCCCAGCACGTCTTCGGCATAGACCGCACCAAGGCGGGCGAACTGTACAAGTTCATCGGCGGAGCAATCGACGTTGGCGCCGGAATCGAGCACGACCACAAGCTTGCGCGCCGTGGGAAAGAGCGTGCTGATGGCGGGGCGCGAGAGCCCTTCGTGAAGCTTGAGAATGAACGTCGACGCCGCCATTTGCGCGCCGGTGTTGCCGGCGGAAACGAACGCGTCGGATTTGCCATCGGCTTGCAGCCGAAGTCCGATCACCATCGAGCTTTTCTGTCTGCCGCGAATGGCCACTGACGGCTTATCGGTCATCAGGATGACATCGTCGGCGTGGACGATTTCGAGTCGGTCGGCACTCGCTTTGAGATCGGCAAAATCGCCCGCGAGCTGACGATCGAGTTCTGCGCGCACGACACTGTCGCGACCGACTAGCTGCAACGTATGCGCCGATCCAAATGTCCGTAAAGCGAGCAACGCGCCCGCGACAGTTGCCGCGGGCGCGTGGTCTCCACCCATCGCATCGAGCGCGATGCGCGCCAAGGCTAGGCTTCCTTGGCCGCGACTCGCTGTTGGCCTGCGTAGAAACCGCATTCGTTGCATACGCGATGCGGGCGCTTCATGGCGCCACACTTCGGGCACTTCTGAATGACGATAGCAGCCGCCTTCTTGTGCGTGTTGCGGGCGCGCTTCTTTCGTTTTGATGTTCGGCGTTTCGGAACGGCCATTGTCTACTCGTTGGTCTTCTGGGCGCAGCTGCAGGCGCCCTGGTTCAGATTGGCACCGCACGTCGGGCACAGCCCCTTGCAGTCG
>JANYBD010000176.1 GCA_025360995.1 Gemmatimonadota bacterium | reverse complement strand
CGTGTCCGGTCGAGTGTTCGGAGCGAGCGAGGTCCAGCACCTCGTGGACTCCGGCCTTGATTTCTGGCTCACAACGGGAAGATTCGCCGCACAATTCGAACGGGCGTTTGCCAAGGTGATGGGCGCGCGGCACGCGATGCTTGTGAATTCCGGATCGTCGGCAAATCTGTTGGCGGTGAGCGCGCTCACATCGCCACTGCTCGATGGCCGTGAATTGAATCCTGGGGATGAAGTCATCACTGTCGCGGCAGGGTTTCCTACGACGGTGAATCCGATCTTTCAAAACCATCTCGTGCCGGTATTTGTGGATGTCGAATTGCCATCATATGGCATTGACGTGTCACAAATGGAATCGGCGTTGTCGTCACGTACACGCGCGATCATGATCGCGCACACGTTGGGAAATCCGTACGACGTAGGTGCAGTGGCGGCCTTCGCGCAGCAGCACAATTTGCTATTGATCGAAGATTGCTGTGACGCCGTAGGTGCGACCTTTGATGGCCGCTCTGTCGGGACGTTCGGTGATTTAGCGACGGTGAGTTTTTATCCTGCGCACCACATCACGATGGGCGAAGGCGGTTGCGTGCTCGCACACAAGCCAATCTTCAAACGGATCGTCGAGTCATTCCGGGACTGGGGTCGCGATTGCTGGTGTGAACCCGGCAAGGAGAACACTTGCGGCAAACGTTTTATCCAGCAGCACGGAGACCTTCCGTGGGGCTATGATCACAAGTACACCTATTCACATGTCGGCTACAACCTAAAGGCGACGGATATGCAGGCCGCGGTCGGTGTTGCTCAACTCGAACGCTTACCCGCATTCGTCGCAGCGCGGCGAGCTAACTATGACTATCTGCGCGCGAAGCTCGCTGACTTGTCCGATGTCATCGAATTTGCCAGCGTGCATCCAAAAGCCGAACCGAGCTGGTTTGGATTTCCTATGCGGGTTCGCGACGATGCGCCGTTCGATCGCAATGCGCTGGTGCGGTTTCTTGAGGGAAGAAAGATTGCCACGCGACTGTTGTTCGGCGGCAATCTGGTGCGTCAACCCGCGTACAAAGGGCTGGAATTTCGCACCGTGGGCGATCTCGTGCGCACGGATCAAGTGATGCGCGGTACACTCTGGATTGGTTGCTACCCAGGACTGACGACGGAGATGCTCGACTACGTAGCCGACTGCATGCGGGTGTTCTGTCGCGAAGGCGCGCGTGAGTAATCTGGCCCAACGCGATCTCAACGAAGTGGTCGAGCACACGCGCCACGTATGGAATGACTATCGCGGTGCGCGGATATTTATCACTGGTGTCACGGGTTTTGTCGGCAGTTGGTTGCTCGAAACGCTGTTGCACGCCGAGGCGACATTGAATCTCGGTATCAAAGCGACGGCGCTCGTGCGCGATCGGAGCGCCTTTACGGATCGGTTTCCGCATCTCGCGATCAGTCCGATGTTGCGCATTCACGTTGGCGATGTGCGAATGGTCGATCCACCCACCCACGCGTTTACGCACTACGTGCACTGCGCGTCGGCGTCCCCTCCGCGCATGAACGCTGAACGGCCGGACGATGTAGTGGATGTGATTGAGCACGGATCCGAGCGAATGATTGAGGAAGCGGAGACGGGAAAAGGTTGCCGCTTTTTGCAAGTGAGTTCGGGCTCGGTGTATGGTCCGCAGCCGCCATCCTTGGAGCGCATGAGTGAGAGCTATGCGGGACGGGCTGACGAAGCTGATCCGGCTCAGCGGTTTGGAGCAGCCAAGTGGCGCGCTGAACAGCGGGGAAACGCGGCGGTAGCGAAGGCCGTCGGTTTTGTGTCCGCGCGGATGTTTGCGATCGTGGGTCCGCGCCTTCCATTCGACGGTCAGTTTGCCATCGGTAATTTTCTTGGCGATGCCCGCGCCGGACGCACGGTCGATCTAACCGGAGACGGCACACCGATCCGGTCGTGGCTCTATGCCGCAGATATGGCAGCGTGGTGCTGGACATTGCTCGCACGTGGGCGTGCGGGGGCGGCGTACAATGTAGGATCGGAAGAAGCGATCTCGATGTGGAGTGCCGCACAGCGCGTGGCGCAGTTGCCGGTGCCTCCCGTCGCGGTGACGCGTGCCATCGAACCGACCCCGTCCGCCGTGCCATCGCGCTATGTGCCGTCGATTGCATTGGGCCGCACCGAACTTGGGCTCGATGCGTGGACCTCGTTCGACGAGGCGCTCCGCCGTACGTGGGAATGGTCGGCTACATGATCTCACGTGAACGTCACCTGCAGATCGGCACCCGCCGTATCGGGCCAAATGAACCGTGTTACATCATTGCCGAGATCGGGGTGAATCATAACGGCGACGTCGGTATCGCCAAGCAGTTGATCGATGCGGCTGTCGCGGCCGGCGCCGACGCGGTCAAGTTTCAGAAGCGCAAGCTTACCGAGACGTACCGTGAAGAAATTGTTGCCGAGCCGAGGCGCGGCGAACAAGGGTTGCAGTACATCGTGCCGCTGCTCATCGAGTTTGAGTTATCGGACAACGCCTTCCGCGAGTTGTATGCCTACTGCAAAGCGCGTGACATCACGTTCATGTGCACGCCTTGGGATCGCGCGAGCGTAGATTTTCTGGAAACGATGGAACTGGCCGGCTACAAGATCGGCTCTCCGGACATGACCAACTTTCCCCTCATCGAGTACGTACTCGCGACGGGCAAGCCGATGCTGATGTCCACTGGGATGTCGACAGAAGATGAAATCCGGCGGACGCTGGCATTTCTGGAAACCAAGAACGCCGACTACGCCCTCTTTCACTGTGTCAGCACGTATCCGGCAGCGCCGGAGGAAATCAACCTGCGGTTCATGCAGACCTTGGGCGAGTGGTCGGGGCGGCCGGTTGGTTATTCCGGGCACGACACGGGTACTGCGATTTCGCTCGCTGCCGTCGCGATGGGCGCGCGACTCTTGGAACGCCACCTGACGCTCGACCGGACGATGCGTGGTCCGGATCATAAGGCGAGCCTCGAGCCGGCACAGTTTGCCGAGCAGGTTCGCGCCGTGCGCGAGGTCGAGCTGTCGCTTGGAACGGCACACCGTTGGATGACACGTGGTGAGACGCTGAACCGACGGACGTTGAGTAAGAGTCTGGTGGCCGCGACTGATATTCCCGCCCATGCGACTATTACGCGAGCGATGGTGACGAGCAAGGGTCCGGGGCTCGGGCTCTCGCCGCAGTTGATCGACCGTCTGGTCGGCCGGGCGTTGCCCCGCGCCGTCAGGCGCGACGATATGTTTCTCGCCACGGATATTGAAGATCCGACGACCGCGCGCGAGGCACGTGTCATCGACGTCGGCGCGCCGTGGGGTGTGGTCGCCCGTTTTCTCGATGTCGCGGCCCTCGAAGACAAATTCGCCGCGCTTGGTATGGCTTTCGTGGAATTTCACGTGAGTGATCGCGATCTCGATGCCGGTGCGGCTGCGTACGAGGGTGGCCATAAGCCGTACGGACTCGTCGTGCACGCTCCTGAATACGCCCACGATGTGCTGATTGATCTCTGCGCCGTCGATGCCGCTCAGCGCGCCTTGTCTGTGCAGCGCATTCAACAGACGATCGATCTTGCACGAGCGCTGGCGTCGAATTTTACATTTGACCACGCACAATTCCCGCGCGGCCCGAAGATTGTGATGCATGTCGGCGGCATGTCGCCAAAGCCCGGCGGCTACGATGTTGACGCCGCCACGCAACGGTTGCTCACGGCGTTGCGCGAGCTCGATACTACCGGTGTGGATCTGTTACTCGAGAATCTCCCTCCCTATCCCTGGTATTTTGGTGGCCGGTGGTTCGGACACATTATCTGCGACGTCGAGAGCACGGTGCTGCTCTGCGAGCAGTCGGGGCTCGGTCTCTGCTTCGACACATCGCATGCCGCGCTCGAATGCGCGCGCAGCGGTGCGAGTTTGCTTGAATTTGCGCAACGGGTCGCCCCATTCGTACGGCATCTCCACGTCTCCGATGGCGCGGGCACCTCGGGAGAGGGACTACAGATCGGCGAAGGAAATGTGAACTTTGTCGAGCTCCTCGCCGTGCTTCTCGCCCCCGGGACGACGATGATTCCGGAGATCTGGATGGGGCATCATGAGAATGGTGAAGGTTTCCGATTGGCGTTGGAGCATCTCACCGACGTCCGATGGGCCCGTGTCGCACTCGACCGCGGCGTCGATCGTCGGGCGCGGGCCGATCTTGCTGCCCTCACGGTTCGGGCCGAGGCCACCCTGTTTACCGCACTGCGCGCGATCGACGAGAACCGGATGGGAATTGTGTTCATTGTCGATACCGAACGGAAAGTGGTGGGCGTGCTCACGGACGGTGATGTGCGCCATGCATTTGTCCGCGGATTCAATCTGCACTCCGCGACGGGTGACGTGGCAACGCGCACATTTGCGTTTGGAACGACCGAAATGAGTGCCGACGAATTGCGCGCCGCATTGCCCGGCCGCACGCGTGTCATGCCAGTACTCGATGCCGACCGCCGGCTCGTGGACTACGCGAGCGGCGCACATCTTCCGGGCGACATCGCGTGATCATGAAACTGTCTGACTGGGTATTTCGTTTCGTCGCTTCCCTTGGCGTAAAGCACGTTTTTGAAGTCACGGGCGGCGGAGCTATGCATCTGAACGACTCGCTCGGGCAGTGCAAGGAGATCGAATACATTTGCACGTTGCACGAGCAGGCAGCAGCGATGGCAGCAGAGTCATACGCAAAAATTGCGAATGACATTGGCGTATGTCTGGTGACCACGGGCCCTGGCGGTACGAATGCGCTCACGGGTGTTGCCGGCGCGTGGCTGGACTCCACGCCAATGCTGGTCATTTCAGGACAGGTGAAGCGGGCCGATCTCAAAGGCAGCACCGGGGTGCGCCAGATGGGCGTACAGGAAGTCGACGTTGTGGCAATGGCGACACCAATTACGAAGTACGCTGTGACGGTGCTCGAGCCGAACGACATTCGGTTTCATATGGAACAGGCCGTCCATTTGGCGCGCACGGGTCGCCCCGGGCCGGTCTGGGTGGATATTCCGCTCGATGTACAAGGTGCAATGATTGACGAGAGTGCGCTTCGTCCATTCACACCGGCTATCCTGGCGCAGTCAAAAATCATCCCTCAGAACGAACTCGCGGCCGCCGTCGGTCGCACCATCAGGTTACTCAATGCCGCCGAAAGACCCGTGCTGTTCATCGGCAATGGCGTACGCCTGGCGAACGCCCGGGCGGAGATGCGCACGCTCGTTGAAAGGCTTGGCATTCCGGTATTGACCACATGGCCGGCGCACGATATGGTGCCGGACGACCACCCATTGATGATCGGTCGACCAGGGCCCGTGGCTCCACGTGGCGCGAACTTTGCCCTGCAGAACTCCGACTTCCTATTGTCGCTCGGCGCGCGACTCGATCTTGTCGTCACCGGCTACGCGCCGCAAAATTTTGCGCGGGCGGCGCAGAAAGTGATGGTGGATATCGATGCGGCTGAACTACGAAAAATGAGCGGCACCATTCAACTGCCGGTGTGCGCCGACGTGAAGGCATTTATTCTGGAACTGCTGCGACAGCTTGGCGATGTGCAACCGCGGGATCGCCGGGGTTGGGACGTACGCTGCCGCGAATGGAAGACTAAATATCCGGTCGTACTCCCCGAGTATCGTGGTCTCGACACGGGAGTGAGTACGTATGTGCTCGCCGAGGCGATTTCGCATGCATCCGCGGCTGATGACGTCATCGTGTCCGGCAGTAGTGGCGCGGGAATCGAAATCTTTTGCCTCGCGGCAACGCTGAAAGAAGGTCAACGGATTTTTCTGACCACGGCACTTGGTGCAATGGGCAACGGTGTTCCCGGCGTCATCGGGGCCTGCCTGGCGCATGGCCGGCGGCGCACAATAACTGTGGATGGCGACGGCGGATTGCAACTGAATATTCAGGAGCTCGAGACCATTCGGCGACTCGACTTGCCGATCAAATTATTCGTGTTGAATAACGACGGATACGCCTCCATTCGCACGTCGCAGTCGCGCTACTTCGGGCGGCTCGCCGGTGCTGACGATTCCAGCGGCGTGACGTTACCGCCACTCGATGGTGTGGCGAAAGCCTACGGCCTGCCGTATGCGCGCATTGATCATGACGGTGGCCTGACGGAACGCGTGCGGGAATTACTTGACGCGCCCGGCCCATGCGTCATTGAAGTCCGTACGCCCCGCGAAGAGCCACGGGCGCCAAGCTTGTCCTCGGCGCGGAAACCGGATGGTTCGATGGTCTCCAAACCGCTTGAAGATCTCTGGCCGTTTCTCCCACGCGACGAGTTCCTGGCGAATATGATCATCCCACCGCTCCCCGAGTAGCGTGCGAGTTCTGATCGCCGGACTCGGCGCGATCGGTCAGCGGCATGCACGCAACTTGCGCGCGCTGTGCGGCAGTTCGCTCGAGTTGACGACCTTTAGGACCCGTGGCCGGCGCCATGTGGTGACGGAGTCGCTGGAGCTCGATGACACAAGGGATGCGGAGCAATCACTTGGCATCAGCGCGAGTTACACAGATCTCGACGCGGCACTGGCCACCAAGCCGACCGCCGTGTTTGTGTGTACGCCATCGAGCCAGCACCTCGACATTGCGCTCCGCGCCGCCGCCGCCGGATGCCACCTGTTCGTAGAGAAGCCAGTTTCACACACGATGGATGGCGTGACACGATTAATGATAGAGGTGAGGCGGCATTCCTTGGTCGCCGTCGTCGGCAGCCAATGGCGGTATCATCCGTGTGTGTTACGCTTGCGCGAACTGCTTGCTGCCGGATCATTGGGCGCGCTACGCTCGGCTAGTGTGGACTATGCCGAATATTTGCCGGACTGGCATCCGTACGAGGACTATCGCGAGTCGTATGCCGCGCGTGCCGCACTCGGTGGCGGCGTGGTCCTCACGCAAATACATGACTACGATCTTGCCTGGTGGCTGTTTGGCCCGGTGACGCAGGTCAGTGCGACCGGCGGCCATCTGAGCGCGTTGGAGATTGATGTAGAAGACACCGTAGAGGCATCGCTTGCTGCACGATTGTGTCCGGTGACGGTACGACAATGTTTCGCCGCTCGTCCGCCGCACCGAACGATCACCGTGCACGGTACGCGGGGCGTGGCGACGCTCGATCTGTTGGCAGCAACGCTCACCGTCTCGCCAGCGGTCGTCGCACCTTTCACCGTGGCGGCATATCAGCGAAATGAAATGTTCCTCGCCGAGGTCTACAATTTTCTGGCGTGCATCGGCGGGACAGCCCAACCGATTGCGCCGTTGGAAGACGGAATTTCGGTCCTGCAAGTTGCGTTGAGCGTAAAAACAGCGTTGACCACTGGCCGTACGGTGGAAATAGCGTGAGGATTCATCAATGAAACAGACCTCCACTCGCGGCACCGGTCCGGATTTTTCATTGTCCGGCCGCGTGGCCATCATTACCGGCGGCGCCGGACTGCTCGGCGTTAAACACGCTGAAGCAATTGCTGCCGCGGGCGGCATTCCCGTGCTAGCGGACATTCGCGGACCGGATGCCATTGCAGCCGCGGACCGGATTGCATCGGCTACAGGCACGGCGGCAATCGGCCTCGAATGCGACATCACCAATGAAAAATCGGTCGAGCAATTGCTGCGTAGCGTACTCGACCGTTTTGGGCACGTGGACATTTTAGTGAATAACGCCGCGAACAATCCTAAGGTCGAAGGGATGGGCCGGGATTTTTCACGCCTCGAGGAATTTCCGCTGGAACAGTGGAATGCCGATGTTGCCGTGGGGCTGACCGGATCTTTCGTGTGCGCGAAGATCATCGGCCGCGCGATGGCCGAGTCGGGACGGGGGGTGATCGTCAACATTTCGTCAGAATACGGCCTGATTGCACCGGATCAGCGGCTCTACCTGAAGGATGGCGAGCGCCGTGACCGACAGCCGAAGAAGCCCGTGAGCTACACCGTGGTAAAGTCTGGACTGCATGGCCTGACGCTGTATCTGTCAACGTATTGGGCGTCGTCCGGAGTACGCGCGAACACGATCACACTCGGTGGAGTCGAGAATGGTCAGACGAGTGAGTTCTTAACGCGCGCAGCAGCCAAGATCCCACTCGGCCGAATGGCCTTGTCGCACGAATTCCAGGGTGCGCTCGTGTACCTCTGTTCCGATGCGGCCTCGTTTGTTACCGGTACCAACCTCGTGGTTGACGGTGGGAAAAGCGCGTGGTAGCGCGAGACGAACTCGATGGTTTACTGACAGGCAGTCCGGTATCGAAGGCGCGTGAAGAAGCGCTCGCTTTCGATGCGATGTCACGCGGACGTGACGAAAGTATTGTGCTCTTCGGTGCTGGTGGACTCGGGCGCCGGGCGTTAGCGGGATGTCGTGCGTATGGCGTCGAACCGCTCGCCTTCGTTGATAACGCGCCGGAACGGCAGGGCACGATAATTGACGGCGTCCGCGTGCTCGCTCCAGAGGTGGCCGCGCGCGAGTTTGGCAAGCGTGCGGTTTTTGTGATCACCATTTGGGGCGCGAATAGTCCGCACCGTTTCGCGCATTCCCGCGATCAACTGCGCGCACTTGGATGCGACGTGGTGGTCCCGTTTCCACCGCTATTCTGGAAATTCCCGCGTGCGACGTTGCCGCACTATTCGCAGGATCTGCCGCATCGGGTGCTGGAGCAGGCCACGGAAGTCTGGCGCGGGTTCAATCTGTGGGAAGATGACGCCTCACGCGCGGAGTATGTGGCGCAAGTCCGAATGCGCCTCACCGCCGATTTCGACGGTCTCTCGCAGCCGGTCGACCATTGGCAATACTTCCCGGATGACCTCTACGAGTGGCGCGCCAATGAATGGATGATTGACGGCGGCGCGTACGACGGGGATACGATCCGATCGCTCACGATGCTCCATGGAGACCGGTTCGCGCAGTTGCTTGCGTTCGAGCCCGATCCGAAAAACTTTGCGAAGCTTGAGACAGCCGTCGCCAGTCTCCCTCCTGAGACACGCGCAAAGATCCAGTGCCGGATGATGGCGTTGGCGTCGGAGCAGGGAACGTTGCATCTAGATTCCACGGGCACAGCATCGACCGTTACGAGTGCGAATATCGGGACAGGAACCGTGGCAGTGCCGGCCGATAAATTGGACGCCCTTCTGGGCGACGTCGTACCGACTTTTCTCAAGTTGGATATCGAAGGGGCCGAACCGGATGCATTGCTCGGTGCCCGTAACACAATTCGCGCGCATGCGCCGATACTCGCCATTTGCGTGTATCATCGTCAGGATCATCTGTGGAGCATCCCGCTCATGCTCAGGGAATTGCGCGACGACTACGCGTATTTTCTCCGCCCGCACAACGAAGGCGGCTGGGATCTGGTGTGTTATGCGGTGCCGCGATCGCGACTCATTTGGAGGGCACCATGACTGCTACGCCCGCACCTCGGGCCTGTCCGGCCTGTGGCGGCATGGGGAAACGTGTGCTGTTCCATCAGGAGTTCGCCGCTGTCGAGCAAGCGACACCGGTCACCGGCTACGATGTCGTCGTATGCTCGGCCTGCGGATGCGGCTTTGCGGACGGCATCCCCGGTCAGCGTGCGTTCGATCAGTACTACCGGGAGATGTCGAAATACGAGTACCATCAGCGCGACGGTGCCGAATCGGAGTTTGATCAGCGGCGAATGGAAATCATTGCCCGGATCATCGCTCCGCACATCCCGGTTCGTGATGCACGGATTCTCGACGTCGGCTGCGCCACTGGCCGGTTGCTGGCCAATTTGCGCGAGTTGGGATTTTCCAATGTCAGCGGTCTCGATCCATCACCCGCGTGCGCCGTTGCGGCGGGACGGCTGTATGGTATTGCCGTCCGCACCATGACGCTTGCCGAACTCGGTGCCGGGACGGAACGGTTTGACGTGGTGATTCTCGTCGGCGTCCTTGAACACCTGCGGGATCTCGACGAGGCATTTGTGCAACTGCGGACGATACTCAATCCCAACGGCCTCCTCTACCTCGAGGTGCCGGACGCGACGGCATTCGCCAATTGGCAGAACGCGCCGTATCAGGATTTCAGCACTGAACATCTCAACTTCTTTGCGCCGATATCCCTGGAGAACACGCTTTCGCAGCGGGGGTTCTCGCGAGTGTTCCTTGAACAAAACCTTCGAGAGCAAAGTTACAAAACGGTGATGTCGAATATCTCGGCGGTATTTCGCAAAGAATCCACTGTGCCATTTGGTGCGTTGGCATTTGACGTTGACACGACTACCGGACTGGAACGGTATATTGCCGATTGTGCGATTGAGGACAGGCGCCTTCACTCTAAGATCGACGCGTTGGTGGATGCCGGCCGACCGATGCTCGTGTGGGGCGTTGGCACGCACACGACGCGGCTGATGGCGACATCGCGACTGGCCGATGCGAACATTGTTGCATTCATCGAGTCGAATGCCCGATACCAGGGGAAGACGTTGCTTGGCCGCCCGATCATTTCACCTGATACGTTGCACCAACACCCGGAGCCAGTGCTGATCAGTTCGCGCGTATTTCAGCACGAGATCGCGGCGCAGGTTCGCAACACTCCGGGCTGCACTAACGAGTTGATTCTTCTGTACGACTTTTAGGCGGCGAGCCGCTCGCGTCGTACGCGGAAGAAGTGCGCCGCTGCCACCGGCACAGCGAAGCCGAGGTTGGCCAGCGCAAAGCCCACGACCATAAAGCGCACGCCGCCGACGGCGCCACAAATGCCGCTCACGAGCACAACCCCGGTTGCACCTGCGACGATCGGTGCTGCAAAACCTTCGTCCCGGAACGCGCGCAACCATCCGGCCATCGCCTGGATCAGGAGCGAGGCGAGTGATCCACAGAAAAGCGCGGCGAGGTAGCCGAGCGGCAGAATGCGTACGGCCATCGCAGGCACGAAATGCGGTAAGAGCCGCACCACGGCGGTGAGACAAAGCGCACCGGCAAGAAAGACTGCCACAGCCTCGTTGGTCGCTCGGCGCGCGAGTGCGTCAAACTCGGTGGTGCGCTTGGCCGCGATTAAGGCGCCAAACGATGGGTAGCGTCCGTGCAGCCACGCGACGCTCAAGGTCAGGGGCGCGATGGCGATCGCCAGTGTGATGCCAAGGCGGCCAGCGTCATCTCCGCCGCGCACGCGCAAGAGGATCGGAGCGAGCAGCTGCGGCATCAGAAAGAGTGCAAGCCAAAACTGCGCGCTTCGTTTTTGTTCGGCGCGATATTGCGCGGGAAGTCCTTGCGATTGGTCGAGCAAATGCGCAGGCAAGGATCGCGGTGCACGGAGCAATCCGGAGTGGCGGATGCCAAGCCATCCGATCGCTACGAGCAATTGCGCGGTGGCGGCGAGCCACGCGGCAGCAAGTGGGCCTGCCCACACGATGCCGGTCCAGAGTGCAATCAGGACGGCGGCCGCTTGCCAGGCCCGCATGCGTTGTACGGCGACGAGGTCGCCGCACCCTTCGGCGACGCAAATGAATGGGATCGTCAACAAGTACAGCGCGGTAATGATGGCGAACCCGCCCCAGAGCACGACAAAACTCCAGAGCTCACGACCAAACGCGTTGCCGTAGGCCAAAAGCCCGCCGCCGCCGGCCAAGGCGAACAGGGCGATGGCCGCCCATGCGTACCACCGTAGCGCGGCAATGAGGAGCGCATCCACCGCATCTCTGGCGATCGGATCGCCCTCGAGTCCGCCGCGCGCGCCCCAGCGGAGCCGCGGCCACTCATGACTGGCGAACTGCACGATGATGGTGCCAAGCCCGAGTTCGAACAGTTGTGCGAGCGCCACGATATTGACGCCGACGAAATAGTATCCTTGAAGGCCGGGGCGAAGACGGGTCGCCGCCAAATACAGCGAGACGGGGGCGCCGACCAGCATAATAACCCGTGCGGCTGCAGTGGCCCGTACGCCGGGGTCAGAAAAAAGTGCGCGGATGCGATCCGCCGAATTCCCAACACTCAAAAGTTAATCCGGTCCTTCTCAAACACATGAGGGTGATGGCGCACTTGGGTATAGATCGAGCCAATGTATTCGCCAACGATGCCGATGAAAAACAGCTGGATCGATGTCAGAAAGAAAAATCCAATAAGTATCGGCGCAATGCCCAATGTGAATTGGGTCCAGAAGAGCAGTTTGTATATTAAGTAGCATAATGCTACTAATAAACTGACGGCCGCCGATGCAAAACCGGTCATCGTTGCCAGGCGGAGAGGCACTTTGGAATGGTTGACGATGCCGAGAAAGGCGAGGTCGTATAGCGTATAGAAGTTTTGCGATGACAGGCCGCGCTGACGCGTCGGCTGGCGGTAGGGAACGAGCGATGGCTCGTGCCCGATTTCGGCGATCAATCCGCGGAAATAGGGATACGGATCGTCGATCCGTCGCAGCGCCTCAATCACGGTTTTATCAAAACACCCAAAGCCGGTACTCTGCCGCACCAATTCGATGTCGGCGATGCGGGCGAGCGTCCGATAGTAACGGTCGCGGATGGCATAGAACAGTCCGCTTTCGTCGCTGGACTCTTTGACGCCCAGCACGACTTTTGACCCGGCGGTCCACCGCCGCAGAAATTCCGGGATCAGTTCCGGCGGGTCCTGGAAGTCACACGCCAAAGCAATCACGGCTGCGCCGCTGGTTTGCAACAGCGCATAATATCCGGATCGCACGTGTCCAAAATTCCGTGCGTTGAGAATCACTTTAACGTTGGTATCGCCGGCGGCCAGTTCGCGCAGAATGCGCGGCGTGCCGTCTTTGGAAGCGTTATCGATAAAAATGTGTTCGTAACGGTATTGGGGCAGTCCGGCGAAGATTGCCCGGATGGCCTCGTACATTTCCCGCGCGTTGCCCGCTTCGTTATAGCAAGGGGTGACGATAGAAATC
>JANYBD010000132.1 GCA_025360995.1 Gemmatimonadota bacterium | reverse complement strand
GAAGTCGCCACTCGTGCGCCCGTATGCGCCCGCATCGACAGAAATTGGCGCGGCGAGCTGGCACTGGGACCGCGATGCGATGTATGCCAGTGGCGCACTCACGCTTGGTGATCTCCTTGCTACGGTGCCAGGCGTGAACTTGATGCGCACGGGATTTATCCTCGCGCCCCAAGTCGCCGCGTTATACGGCGATCCCGGCCGCGTGCGGGTGTTTCTGGATGGCGTCGAACTCGATGCCATTAATGTGCGCAATGGCGGCATTACCGATTTCGCCATCGTGCCGATGTGGTCGCTTGAAGATGTAAACGTGGAGCGTTCGGCGGGTGAACTACGGGTGCACCTGCGCACTGTGCGCGCGCGGAGTACCACCGCTTCGACGCGCGCCGACATTCTCACAGGCACAGAGAATCTCAACTTGTATCGCGGATTTTTTGGCAAGCGATTCGACAACGGCGTAATGTTTCAGCTTCTCGGTCAGCAACAGAGCAGTATTTCGCGCGCTGGAATGGACGGGGCTTCGTTCGGCGGGATGGCTCGCATTGGATGGGCCCGCGGTAACTGGAGCGTGGATGGCACGTTGCTGCATCAGAGCGTCGATCGCAATTCCGGTGTGCGCAATGTGGTGACCACACCGGAAATCAACGCGCTCCCTGCGTTTCAGGGGAGTGAAAACCTGACATACCTGCGGGCCGCCTGGCGGGACCCGCAAAACGACGGCCCATGGGCTCAGCTCATCGCGGCTTCGATTTCGGCGGGCGAGAGTCGGGCAAAAAGCAGCTCGTTGGGGGCGCAACAGCCATCGGCCGCTCCCACTGACACAGTAGATACGATGCGGGTGAGCACGCAATACACCCTTGCCGCCGGCATTACGAAGTGGGGACTGAAACTCAGTAGCACGAATCGTTTCCGATCAATGCAAGGCAAATCGACGTTTTCGCCTGGAGCTCGGGTCGAGTATGAGTCGAAGCTGTTGACTGTGTCCGCGTTCGGCGAACGCGGTGCGGATTCGACGACACGCTCCGACGTGCAGGCGCGATTTGCTCCGTTTTCCTGGTTCAATGTGTCCGGGTCTGTGAGCCGGTACGCACCCAATAGCGGGTCTTCGCGATTGGTTACCGCGGCGTCACGCGTGGAGGGTGCCCTCAAATGGCGTGATCGCTGGATAGGCGGCGGCATCATCACCCGGGGCGCAAGTACCGTTGCTGCCCCGATAGAACTCGACACTGCTCTGCGAGCCGTCAATGTGGCCGCAGCGACCGGGACGATTGTCACTGTACGCGGTCCGCTGTTTCGTGGCTGGTCGCTTGACGTGGATGCTATCAATTGGGCAGCTGCGGACGCCTATCGTCCACAGACTCAGGCCCGGGCCCGACTCTGGTTCGAGTCAAGTTTTTTGGAGAGCTTTCCGCGTGGCAATTTTCATCTTTCCGTAGCCGGCACATACGAGTATCGCACCACGGGCTATGCTCCGCTCGGCAAGAACTCCATTGCCCAGACGACGCCCGGTGGAAGCGTGATTTCGACACTGCTGGAGATTCGCATTTCCACCGCCGTGATTTCGTGGCAATATCGCAACACCACGGGGACGATCTACGCGACGTATCCGGGCTATTTAATGCCGCGGTTGGTAAACACATATGGGGTGAGATGGGAATTCTGGAATTGACGCCGTGGGCTGCGGTCCCGCACGACTCACATTGCCACGATCCGGCACCTTCATCTACCACACCCATCTCAACGACCTCGAGCAGTTGACGTCGGGTCTTTTTGGTGCACTAGTGGTGGTTGAGCCGGGCCAGCAATTCGACTCGGCGACAGATCACGTGTTTGTTGCGGGATTGGAAGCCACAAGCGATGGACCAGCGCGATGGGAGGTTAATGGAGACACTGCTGGTCCGCCGATCCAAATTGTAGCCGGTCTGGGTCAGAGATTTCGACTCGCCAATATTGTGTCTGAACGCGCGCTACGGCGCCTGAATGTCGGTGAGACTTTTGATGCCGAATTCACTGCACCGGCGGCGGGCGAGTACGAGCTCACGGTGCGGGCGCCAGGCCCAAAAGCGAAGGTTTACCGGAGGCGATTAATCGTGCATTAAGGGTGCCTGGTCGCCACCTACAGCACCCCGGTAGTGGGTCAGTTTGAAAGGAGTGCGATAATCTCCGCGACTTTCCACACATGGTCGGTTACGGCGGCGGCCATTGCGGGCGTCGTGTGAATCCCCTTCGCGTTTTTCGTCAGCGTCTGATGCGACCGGCAGAAGTTGTAGTACATGAAGTGAAGCGCCACGGAGTGCGCGTGGTTTTCGATTTTCTTCGAGAAGGCGTTGGTCAGTCACGTGAAGCGCCGATTGTGCATTCGGATCGTAAGGTTCGACCGCTCCACGAATGACGTGCTGATGTGTTTCTTATCCGGGTTGCCCATCACCGGCACCGGCTCTGCTCCGGTGCACTCGCCGGGGCTGTACTGACCGGGCTTGCCCTTCGTCGCCGCACAGCTCTTGACGGGCATTGCGTAGTCTACGCCGTTCCAGCCGAACGCTTTTTCGACGGCGGGACGGTACCAGCCAAGGCCGTCCGTCGTGAGCTGTGTGCGCGTCGCGATCCGTGAAGCCACGTCCGCGATGAAGCCGCGCGCTGCGTCGCCGCTACGGTTGCCGATGTGCCACGCGAACATGAGCTTCGTGTCCGCCTCAATCGCCGTCCACGTCCACACATCGCCGATGCCCTGACCACGAAGCTCCGGGTCCACGTTCTTCTCTTTCGCGCGGACGAACGCCCAAATCTCGTCGCACTGGACGCGCTGACAGGTGAGGTTCCGAAGGGCATTGTCCTGAGACTCGGCGCACACGGTCCCGACCTCGACTAGCAACTTCGTAACGATTGCTTTCGCGGCTCCGGTCAGGCGCACGGTAGCGCGGATGCTGTTGCCCTCGGCGGGAGCGCGGATAACGGCAACGCGGCGTTCAGTGGGTCAGTTTGTTCATAGAAATGAATCCAATCAACTGCTCAAGCTTGGCAAGTCGTTGTTGCAAAAGCTGAGCGTTTGCACTGCATTCATCACATGCCTCCCTTCGACCCCACTACCGGCACGGAGGGGCCGACACACAGCGCGCCGGCCGAATGCCGTGGCTGGCGCGCTGCCTATGACTCACCGGAAGGGGTTTCCTCCACTGAAGGCGTCACCTCCTTGGGCCCGTCATCGGGGTCATCACCATTTGGTGACACTTTTGCGTCACTAGCGAAGCCTGCGAGACATCGCAATATTCGACCCTTCCTCATTCGGGAGTTGTAGCAATGAAGAGGATAGCGCTCGCGGCGGTGTTGGCTCTTTCGACCAGCGCGGTTGCAGCACAATCCGTCGCGCCAATGCCAGTCAAGGATCCGGGCGTGGCGACGCTCGTCGGCTTCCTGATCCCCGGTGGCGGCCAGCTCTATGCCAAGGAAACCAAACGGGGCTTCCTATTTATGACCGGAACGGTCGTCGCCTTCGGCGCCGGTTTGGCGCTCGATGTCAAACAGATTCCCGACATCGTGTTTCCTCCGCTCTTTGTGGGCAACACCACGATACCTGGCATCGTGATCCCCGGACGGCCGGCGAATCACACTGCCCACGATCGGACCAGTGTGATTCG
>JANYBD010000073.1 GCA_025360995.1 Gemmatimonadota bacterium | reverse complement strand
CTCTTCTCCCCCAGCATAGATTCACTCCACGGGCGTTATGCGCCCCCAGTCCTATTCGAGGCTCCGATGGCCGTTTCAACAGCGCAGCTGGAAGAAAAAAAGAAGGCGCTTAACCTCGCGATCGCGCAGATCGAGAAATCGTACGGCCGTGGTGCCATCATGAAGATGGGACCCGATGCGCCTAAGGTGCGCGTCGAATGTATTTCGACCGGTGCGATCAATCTCGATGCAGCGATCGGCGTTGGCGGTATTCCGCGCGGCCGCATTACCGAGATTTATGGTCCCGAATCGAGCGGCAAGACGACGCTCTGTTTGCACGTTGTCGCCAATGCGCAAAAGGCTGGCGGTACGGCTGCATTCATCGACGCTGAGCACGCCCTTGATATTGAATACGCCGCCAAGCTTGGCGTGGACATCGAGAAGTTGCTCATCTCCCAGCCCGATACGGGCGAGCAGGCGCTGGAGATTTGCGAAATTCTCGTACGCTCGGGCGCGGTTGACGTGATCGTCGTCGACTCTGTCGCGGCACTTGTACCGAAGGCGGAAATTGAAGGCGAGATGGGCGATTCACATATGGGCTTGCAGGCCCGCCTGATGAGTCAGGCGCTGCGCAAGCTCACCGGTGCTATCTCCCGTTCGAAGGTGTCGCTGGTGTTCATCAACCAGCTGCGTGAGAAGATCGGCGTAATGTTCGGCAATCCCGAGACCACGACGGGTGGCAAGGCGCTCAAGTTCTACGCTTCGGTGCGTCTCGATATCCGTCGCATTGGGCCGGTGAAAGAGAAGGAAGAGATCATCGGCTCGCACGTTCGCGTGAAGGTTGTAAAGAACAAGGTCGCCCCGCCGTTCAAGCAGGCGGAATTCGATATCATGTACGCCGAGGGGATCTCGCATACCTCGCTGCTGGTGGATATCGGCGCCGAGAGTGGGATTATTGAGAAGAGCGGTGCCTGGTACAGCTATGGTACCCAGCGCATTGGGCAGGGGCGTGAGAACGCCAAGCTGTTCCTGAAAGACAATCCGGTCGTAATGGCCGAGATCGAAGAAAAGGTGAAGACTGTCCTTGGCATCAACAAGCCGGTTGTTCTGGAAGCTGAGGCGACAGAGGAGTAGCCCGTGTTCTTGTTGGTAGGAGCCGGATGGACGACGTTGCATTGTGGCGGGGGCCCGGAATCCCCCAAATCATGCAACTCTCCATCCGGTTTCCTTTTAAGGGCGTTGTTCGGAATTTTTGTGCAATCCTCAAAAACGGCTGAGCCACGGATTTTCGCGGATCGGCTGGAAAAAACGGCTGAGCCACAGATTTTCACGGGTCAAAAGCGGATTACCACGGATTTTACTAATGGGAACCGCAACAGCAACACAACTCACTCTCGCCCCATGAACCCAGTTCACCCAGTCCGTATCCGTGTTAATCCCCAGTTCAATCCGCGAAAATCCGTGGCAAAGCCGTTTTTAAAATATGAAAAACCCATAACCCGGTCGCGTTAGCATTTCAGAAACTGACCCCAAAATCACCGCACTGTCAGAGCACTACCGCAAACCCGGCCGCTATCGGGTTGAGGTAGACGGCAAAGCGATCCGGCTTGAAGACGGTAAGTCGGCGCTCGTTGACGTCACGCTCGTCCTCGACCACAAAATAAAAATCGGTGCTATCTTCGACTCAGCGCTCGAGGCCGTAGTCCGGAACGGCGCCGCCAGGCTCGCCACTTATGACCGTGCACTCAACGCACTGACGAGCCGAGCTCGCAGTGCTAAAGAACTCGAACGGTGGCTGTCCAACAAAAAGCAGCCGAGGGAATTCATCACCCCCACAATCGAGAAACTGACGGAACTCGGTTTCCTGAACGACGCCGAGTTCGCGAAGCAGTTCGCCCGTTCACGGGCCGTAGGGCGGGGGATGAGCAAGCGCCGCATCCAAGCCGAGCTCGCCCGCCGTGGCGTAAGCAGAGAGCTGGCAGACATTGCCCTCGCCGAAGTGATTGACGAGGAACAGATCGACGAGTCTGCTCAGATCCAGGCGATCGCCGACAAAAAAATGCGCTCCCTCGCCAAACTCGCCCCCGACGTGCAGCGTCGCCGCCTCTACGGTTTTCTCGCGCGGAAAGGCTACTCGCCAGATCTGGTGATGAGCACTGTGCGGAACTTGTTAAGGACTCCGCACCCATAGGTGTGCGTTTGGCGGGCTCTCACTGCTTTGCCACGGATTTTCACGGATTGAACAGCGATAAACAGCGATAAACACGGATACGGACTGGCGGGAACGGCGAGCCTATCCATACAAAGTTGCACGCTGTCCGCCGTCCGCCCCGTAGGCAACGGGTTGCCATCCGCTGTCCGCCGTCCGCCCCGTAACCCCCCCCGACCCCCAAAAATCCCACGACCTCTCCGTGACTCACTGTCCGCCGCCCGCCCCGTAGGAAACGCGTTCCTGCACGCTGCCCGATGCACCCCCCGTCGGCACCGATCTCTCTCTCCCACTCTCCAACATTTGCTTAGATTCCCCCCATATGCACGCCTCCGAAATCCGCTCCAAATTCCTCCAGTATTTCGCCCGTCAATCTCACGCCATCCGCGAGAGTTCCAGTCTCGTCCCCGGCGATGACCCGACGTTGCTCTTCACGAACGCCGGGATGGTCCAGTTCAAGAAAATCTTCCTCGGCCACGACGATCCGCCCGACGGCAATCGCCGTGCGACGACTAGCCAGAAGTGCGTCCGCGCCGGCGGCAAACACAACGATCTCGAACAGGTCGGTCACACCGCCCGCCACCATACCTTTTTCGAGATGCTCGGCAATTTCTCATTCGGTGATTACTTCAAACGCGACGCCATCACGTTCGCGTGGGAATTCATCACCACCGAACTGAAAATTCCCAAGGAGCATCTCCGCGTCTCCGTCTTTTTCGAAGACGATGAAGCCCGCGCCCTATGGCGCGAAATCGCCGACATTCCCGATTCGCGCATCTACGGCCTCGGCCACGCCGACAACTTCTGGCAGATGGCGGACACCGGCCCCTGCGGCCCTTGCACCGAGATCTACGTCGACCTCGCGCACCTCACGACCGATTTCGCATTCCCCGCCGGCGCGACCGGCGAGTGGACCGACACCAAGCGCACCGATTTCTCGAAAGACGGATTCGTAGAGGGCGCCGAGTCTGGCCGCTTCCTCGAAATCTGGAACCTCGTCTTCATGCAGTTCGACCGCCAAGCCGATGGCACGATGCTGCCGCTCCCCAAACCAAGCGTTGATACCGGCGCCGGACTTGAGCGCATCGCTGCCGTCATGCAAGGTGTCGCAAATAATTATCACACCGATCTGTTCAAGCCGATGCTCAATGAAGTCGCGCGCATCGTCGGAACGCCGTACGCATATGCAAACGAAAACTCGGCGAGCTATCGCGTCATCGCCGATCACGCCCGCGCCACCGCATTTCTGCTCGCCGACGGCGTCTTCCCCAGCAACGACGGCCGCGGTTATGTGCTCCGTCGCATTCTCAGGCGCGCCGTCCGCCACGCCTGGCTGCTCGGACGCCGCGAACCCACGCTCGTGTATATCGTCGAAAAGGTCATCGCCCAAATGCGCGACGTGTACCCCGAACTGCACGTGCGCCACAAACACATCGTCGAGACCACCCGCGCCGAAGAAGAACGCTTTCTTGCGACGATTGACGGTGGTATGAGCCGTATCGAAGAGCTCGCGCCGGTTGATTCCATGCAAGGCTCATCGGAAATCCGCGGCACGATTTCCGGCGACGATACTTTCAAGTTGTACGATACCTTCGGCTTTCCAATCGATCTCACCGAACTCATCGCCCGCGAACGCGGCTACCTCGTTGATATCGCCGGGTTCGAAGCCGCGCTCGGTGCGCAGCGCAAAATGAGTCAGGAAGAACGCAAATCGCGTAAGATCGCCGTCGTTAATGACGACTTCGGCGACGACGATAAATGGGAGCGCGCCAACGATGGTGTGCAAACCTTTGTCGGCTACGATCTCGTCGAGGCAGATACCACCGTCGCCGCGATGCGCCATCTCGACGATGGACGGGTAGGCGTCGTGCTGCAGGAAACTCCGTTCTACGCCGAATCTGGCGGACAGGTCAGCGACCGCGGTACCATCGAGGGCGATGGTTGGAAAGTGGACGTCGACGATGTAAAAAAATTCGGTGGTCGCATCGCCGCAATCGGGATGCTCACCGGCAAAATGCAATTCGGCAAAGCGCGGGCGAAAATTCCCGCCAACCGTCGCCGTGATACCGAACGCAATCATACCGGCACGCATCTCCTCCACGCCGCGCTCCGCAAAGTACTCGGCGAACACGTCCATCAAGCGGGCTCCGTCGTCGAGCCCGATCGCCTCCGTTTTGACTTTACCCACCACGGCCCGCTCAAGCCGGAGCAGATCGAACAAATTGAGCAGTGGGTGAACAACGCGATCTGGCAAAACACCGACGTCACGATCACTGAGCGCAAATACACCGATGCCGTCGCCCTCGGCGCGATGGCTCTGTTCGGTGAGAAGTACGGCGACGTCGTCCGCGTCGTGGACATCCCCGGTTTCAGCACTGAACTCTGCGGCGGCTGCCACGTACGTAACGTCGGCGCGATCGCATTGTTGCGCATTGTCTCGGAGAACGGTGTCAGCGCCGGTGTGCGGCGCATCGTCGCCGTAACCGGGCCCAAGGCCTTCGAGATGATGCATCAACGCGAGAAGGCGCTCGAACTCATCGGCGAAAAACTAAAAGTAAACGTCCACGCCGGCGGTGCCGAAGCGATAGGTAAGCGACTGGACGTAGTACTCGAAGAAAAAAAAACGCTCGAGAAGAAGCTTGCCGACGCGCTCAAAGGCACCGGCGGCGGTAACGTCGTTCAATCGCTCGTCGCACAGGCGAAAACAGTGAAGGGCGGCCGCGTCGCCGTCGAACAGATCGAAATCTCAAATATTAAAGATTTCCAGGCGCTCGGTGACGCCGTGCGCGAGGCGTTCCCCGACGGCGTCGCCGTACTCGGCGCTAGTATCGACGGGAAGGGAACACTGCTGGTGATTGTCGGCGACGCTCTCCGCGCAAAGACTGTGAATGCCGGCGCACTCGTGAAAGACATCGCCGCTCTCGGTGGTGGTCGCGGCGGTGGAAAGCCGCACATGGCGCAGGCGGGGCTTGCGGACGCCGAGTCACTTGCTCGGGCAATCGCCGGTGCCGGTGACATTGTATCGCGGGCGCTTGAGGCAGTCGCGTGAGTCACACGGGGTGGCTCACGTCGCGCACGCCGGCAGCGCCGGCCGATCTGGTCGAATGCGTTCGCGCGTTGTTCAAGGAACATCCGGAGTGGAACGTATTACACCGTGCCGACGCGTTCATTGCGGCATCGGAGGAGTTGTTGCGCCGGGTGCTGAGTCACAGTTGCGCTGCACGCTCGAGTGCGTTGGACCTGTTGGCCGCCGATGCCTGTGTCACGTATGCATTCGAAGCTGCGGCCGATGAACCTGGCACGATTGCAGCGCGCGCCGAGTTGGCAATGCGCCGGATCGCCGCGATCGCTGCGGAATGCGAGCCCGCTGTCCCCCATCTGATTCCAGGAGCGCGGTAGTGGCATCTCATTCCCCTGATCCCGTCGCGCAACTGCGCGAACTCTCGACGGCTGCCGCGCGCGCCGCCGACACGCTTGGGCCGCAGATTTTGCAGGCCGCAAAGATCGTGCGAGAGTCCATATACGCCGGTGGTACGATTTTCTTCTGCGGCAATGGCGGAAGCGCCGCCGACGCGCAACATATGAGCACCGAGTACGTGGTGCGCTACAAGAAAGAGCGCCGCGCCCTCCGGTCGATCGCGCTCACGACTGATACGTCGCTCCTCACTGCCGCCGGCAATGATTTCAGCTTTGACGAAATTTTCTCGCGGCAGATCGAGGCACTGGCGCGCGCCGGTGATGTGTTGATGATTCACACTACGAGCGGCAATTCGCCTAACTGTATTAAAGCAGCAGCGGCCGCAAAGAAACTAGGCGTCACGACGATCTGCCTCACCGCCCGCGATGGTGGCAAGATCAAGCCGATGGTCGATCTCTGCATTGTTGTTCCAGTGGACCGCACCGACCGCGCGCAGGAGTTGCATCTGAACATCCAACATACGATCTGCGAAATGATCGATGACGAAGTCGCAGCGGAATAGCCGACTATGACAGCCACTCCGTTCTCTCTCGTTGGCAAGAAGGCGATCGTCACCGGAGGCTCGCGCGGCATCGGTGGCGCGGTGACGCGACAGCTGGCACAGGCCGGTGCCGATGTCTGTATCGGTTATCACTCCCGCAGTGCCGATGCGAACAAAGCGGCAGGAGAAGTGCGGGCGTTGGGCCGCAAGGCCGCCACGCATTCCTCCGACATCAGTACTGCTGACGGAGCGCAGTCACTTATCGCTCACGCAGTAAAAGAGCTGGGCGGTCTCGACATTTGTATTCACTCTGCCGGAGTCTGGCCGGTGCAAGATGTAGCGATCACTGATCTCGACGACGCCCGCTGGGCCCATACGATGCGGCAGAACGTTGACGCGATGTTTTATATCGCTCGCGCAGCGGCGCGCGTGATGCACGACGGCGGACGCATTGTCCTGGTGAGTAGCACCGCTGGCCAGCGGGGCGAATCGTTCCACGCCGATTACGGTGCATCGAAAGGCGCGATGATTTCATTTGTGAAATCCATGGCCATCGAAGTGGCGTCGCGCGGCATCACAGTGAATTCCATCGCCCCAGGTTGGGTGGACACCGAAATGTGTGAGCTCCCCTTTGCCGATGGCGGCAAGGAGCGAATCGCCAAGGGAATCCCCGTCGGCCGTATCGCCAGTGCTGACGACATTGCCTTTCCGATTGTCTGCCTCTGTTTTGACGGCGCCCGCCACATCACGGGGGAAATCGTGAATGTGAATGGCGGCAGCGTGTTGTGTGGCTGAAACAGCGCCTGCGACCGGAGCAAAGACGAGCGGCGTAGCGCTTGTCACTGGTGGAACCGGCTTTGTCGGCGGCCATCTCGTACGTTGCCTCACCACCAGTGGTATCGAAGTGCATGCAGTGGTGCGCCGGCCGATGACCGATCCCGCAGTCACGGCGCTTAGCGAATGCGCGGCCATCCATCATCTCGATGGCACGACAGCAGGACTCGCGCGGATACTCGCAACTGTCAAACCGGATATTGTGTATCATCTTGCAGCGCGGTTTGTCGCTGAACACGGTGCTGACGATATCGAGAAACTCGTCCACGACAACCTGCTCTTTGGTGTGCAGCTTCTCGACGCCATGCGATCGGCCCACGTGACGCGCTTCGTCACCGCCGGCTCGGCGTGGCAACACTACGGCAACGCCGACTATTCGCCAGTCAATCTCTATGCCGCAACCAAGCAGGCATTCGGTGCATTGCTCCAGTACTACGTCGAAGCTCACGGCATTCACGCCGTCACCCTCGAGCTAACCGATAGTTACGGGCACGGCGACACCCGTCGCCGACTGATTCCGTTTATGCTCGAAGCCGAGCGTTTGGGGCACACGATGTCGATGGTGCACGCCGAATTGCCGCTCGACTTTGTGCATGCGAGCGATGTCGCAGAGGCATTTGTGAAGGCCGGGGAAAGGGTCACGAACAGCCGCTCAGCGCAGCACGAAGTGTTTGCCGTGCGATCGGGTGCGCCACTTCCCGTGCGGGAGCTGTTCGCCGCGTGGGAGCGTAGCCGCGGCGTGGCAATACTGGCAAAATGGGGCGAACGTGCGGTGCGCGAGCGCGAAGTGCTCGACCCGTGGACGCAGGGCACGGTGCTGCCGGGATGGGTTCCTCGTGTCTCACTCGAGCACGGACTCCGCGCGCTATGACGCGTGCCGTCCCGAAGAATCTGCGCAGGCTCGACCCGCCCGCCGCCGTGCGCGAGATCGTCGCGCGACTCGAGCGTGACGGTCATGAAACCTGGTGCGTTGGCGGTGCGGTACGCGATGCATTGCTCGGCCAGAGCCATCTCGATTGGGATCTTGCGACCGCCGCCACGCCGCAACAAGTCATGAAGGTGTTTAAGCGCACCGTTCCCGTGGGAGTGGAGTTTGGCACCGTGGGCGTGCTCGATGGCGACAACACCATGCACGAGGTCACCACATTTCGTCGCGATGTAAAAACCGATGGCCGTCACGCCATTGTCGAGTTCGGCGTCTCACTCGACGACGATTTGGCGCGTCGGGATTTCACGATCAACGCGCTCGCGTATCATCCGCAGAAGGAAGAGTTTCGCGATTTGTACGAAGGGCGGCTCGATCTCGAGCGCGGCATTGTCCGCGCGGTGGGAATCGCAGCGGACCGGATGCGCGAGGACCGTCTGCGCGCATTGCGCGGCATTCGCTTCGCGTCGCGATTCGGTTTTCATATTGAACCGGATACGTGGCGCGCGATCAAAGCGTCGGCGCCGCATATGGGGCGCCTCTCTGCAGAACGGGTAAAGCAGGAGATCGAGAAAACGATGGAGCAGGTGGCGGCGCCAAGTATCGCGTTTGAGTGGTGGCGGGAGAGCGGGGCATTGGCGGCCCTCGTGCCGGTGCTCGCCGCCGCGCCGGCAGAGCGGTTTGAAGCATTGGATTTTCTGAAACGGGCCGGAGTCGACGATCCGCGCGCCGCCGGTCCGCGAGCCGACGATCCGCGCGCCGCGATTGGCGTCGAGCGCGCCGCCGGTACCGATGCCGGCCGTACACTGGATCGCCTCGCCATGCTCTTCTTTGGCGAATCAGAGCGAACCGCGACATCCTCGACAAAAGCACTGAAGTTTTCAAATGCTCACAGTGCGTGGATCGCCAAACTTGCCGATACCCGTCACACACTCGGCGCCACTATGGACGCCGCGATGTGGGCCGGTAACCCGAGTGACGCCAGCATCCGGCGTTGGGTTGCCACGGTTGGCCGCACGAGAGCCGGGTCGTTCGCGGAACTATCGGTCGCACTCTGGCGTGCCCGACTCAAGAATGCACCGAACAGCGATGTGGAGTCGCGGCTTGACGAATTCATCACGCGCGCGACGACGATCGCCTATCGCGATCCAATTGAACTCGCCGATCTTGCCATTGACGGTGAAGATTTGAGTAAAGCCGGGATACCTCCCGGACCGGCGCTCGGAAAACTTCTTCAACTGTTGTTGCAGCACGTGATCGAAGACCCGAATGCGAATACCCGCGAGGCGCTCCTCGCATTCGCACAAAAATCACCGATCGGCTAAGCATCAATCACAACATATAATGCTTTTCAGATCCCGCATTCCCACCCCACTTTCGGCTACCCGCTTTCGGTTGCAGGCAGAGCTGTTTGCATTTCGCAAAGAGGCCGATTTGTATGTGGCGGAAATTGCCGGAGATGGTGAGCGGTCTGTTGATCTCTTTCATTCGCTTGCCGGCCAGATGCCGGACGTAGTGGATTTCTCGATGGAATGCCTACGATCTGGTCGGAGCTTCATTGGCGAAGGACTTCGGCGCGACGAAGTGGTAGAAGCGATTGCCCGTCTCAAGGTTCCGCTCGTCGCATCGGCTGGCGTCGAGCTCGCGGTGTTTACGGCGGACGAACAGCTGTCACTCAGCGCGATGCTCGATTGTTGGATCTACGCGAAGACCGATCGCTGGCTCGCGTTGCTCCTGGACCGTGGGCTCGAAGAGGCCGCCGAACTTCCGAGACGCAGCTGGACGGTGAAGCGCGAGGATTTCACTGGCGCGCCGGAACTCGTCGAGGCCGTAACGGCCGCCGCTGATCGATTGACCCTCAAACTGACATAGACGCGTGACCCCAATTCTCTATGCCGTCGCGGCAGCCGGTGCGAACCTCATCGGCGCCGCGGCGGTCACCGTCCGTCGTCAATGGAGTAGCCGCTCGCTAGAACTAATGATCGCATTCTCGGCCGGCGTGTTAATCTCCGTTTCTGTCGCCGACATTATTCCCGAAGCGATCATCGCCGGTGGACGCCAGTCGGCGATGGTGATACTCGCCGGATTTCTCCTTGTGCATTTCAGTCAACACGCACTCGTGCCCCATTTTCACTTTGGGGAAGAAACGCATGCTGTCTCGCCGCGAGTTGGCGGCGCGGCACTCGTAGGCCTTCTCCTCCACACGTTCGTTGACGGTGTGGCCATCGCCAGCGCGTTCCAAGTCAGCCAGCCGCTCGGCATATTCGTTTTTGGTGCGATATTTCTGCACAAGCTGCCCGAAGGGTTGGCGATCTCCTCACTATTCCTTGCCGCCGGCCAGTCGCGCCGAGCGGC
>JANYBD010000049.1 GCA_025360995.1 Gemmatimonadota bacterium | reverse complement strand
GGTGATGATTACGTGCTGCCATTTGGCCGTGCACGCATCGTGCAGGCCGGTAACCGGATTACGGTTGTCACGTGGGGCGCCCTCGCGCTTCGCTGTGCGGATGCAGCGCGTCAGATCGACGGCGTGGAACTGATTGATCTGCGCACGGTAGCACCATGGGACCGGGACGCGGTGCTCACATCGGTGCGAAAAACCGGGCGCTGTCTCATTGTGCATGAAGACACCATGACGGCCGGATTTGGCGCTGAGATTGCGGCAACGGTTGTGCGCGAGGCATTTTGGGAGCTTGATGCACCGGTCGATCGGCTGGCCGTAGAAGATGTTCCGATGCCATATCACGCCGTTCTGTTAGATGCGGTATTGCCAAGTGCGGATACGATCGCGGCGCGGATAGAGGCACTACTGAGTATCTAGGTTGCATTCACGGCCCCACCGGAGCTAGCCATGTCGATTCGTCCCGCGTCGCTGATTCGTCGCGCCCTTCTTCTCGTAGCCGCTGGTGCCTGCGTCTCCTGCAGCGGCGGGGGGAGCAGCTCCGGCGGCACAGGGCCGGTAACGCCGGTACTCACCACGATCAATGTGAGCATTTCCAATTCGGCAGTTACCGTCGGATCTTCCGTGAACGCGTCCGCGTCGGGATTTGACCAAAACGGTGCCGCGATCGCCTTGGGTACAATCAGTTGGAGTACAGGCTCAGCGACGATCGCATCGATCACGTCAGGCGGAGTCATTACAGGCCTCGTTGCCGGCTCAACCAGCGTGACCGCAACCGTTGGCGCAAAACAGGGCTCGGCGAATCTGTCGGTGGTGGCACCGGCGCCGGTTGCAACGATCACGCTGTCGGCAACGACATTGAATATGATCGTCGGCGCCACACAGGCGATCGCGGCGACTGAGCGCGATGCAGCGAACAACATCCTTACTGGTCGGGTTGTTACGTGGTCCACGTCAGCGGCTGGTGTCGCGACGGTATCTACGAGTGGTGTCATCACGGCCGTCGCTGTCGGCAGCGCCACGATTACAGCCACGAGCGAAGGAAAAACGGCGACGGTAGCCGTGACGGTTGCGACCGCGACAGCAAGTCTCACTCTCGCCGCGGCCGGTCAATCGCAGGTATATCTGACATCACCCAACTTCAGTCAAACGCTCGCGGTAACTGCGGGGTCGCAGTATCTGATTGCCGTCGTCAACACCGACGCGACAAACACGCAAATTGAAAACTTTTCCCTGACGGGCAGCTTCGCCGGTTCGGCGGCCACTGGTGTTGCGGCATCGCGCGTATTTCCGTCCGCAGCGCAAGCGACGGGCGGGCCGACGTACGAGCTCAGCGCTCAAGATCGGATCAACGCCACCGCGATGCGTATGCAGGCGCAGAATCACATGGCGATGCTCGAAAGCAATCGTGAGATCTATGTTCGCATGAATACCCCAGCCGCGGCCGCGGCCCGAGCGCGGTCAACAAGCGGCCGGTCAGCGCCGTCGAGTGCTGCTGTGATTTCGCAGACCGTCGGAACCGTGAACAAACTCTACGTGCGCAAGAGTGGAAGTTCGTCGTGCACCGCCGCGGATTCCATCGGCGGCCGGACGGTCGCGGTGGGCCAGCACGTGATTGTGGTTGCCGACACAAACAACACCACTTGGACAGCGGCGAATCGGCCGGATACGTCGTTCTATCAGACCTTCGCCAACGAATACGACAACGTTACGTGGCCGCACATACTGGCCAACGTTGGAAATCCGCTGGCGATTGACGCCCAGCTTAGTGGCGTCGGCAAGATTACCGTGGTGTTCACACCCCTGCTCAACAATATCGCTGGCACTGGGGGCGGCGGATCCGTCGTCGCCTTCGTCAACGGATGCGACTTTTTCCCGTATGCGGCATCCGGACCAAACGCCGACCTCAGTAACTTTTCCGAGATTTACTACTCGTGGGTTGCAGGGTCGAACGGCTTTAGCGTTGCTACTTGGCAAAATCAGGTTCGCGCAACGGCGGCGCATGAAACCAAACACATTGTGTCGTTCGCCAGTCGCATCGGTCAGAACAGTCCGGCGTTCGAGCAAATTTGGCTGGAAGAAGGATTGGCCCAGGAGTCGGCAGAGATTTGGGAGCGCGGGTTTAACAAAGCCACGTGGAAAGGGCAAGCAACATTTAATCAGACCGTGGCGTGCGAGATCAATCTCGGCGCGAATGCCCCGTGTAATATTTCCGGAACCCTGCCCTATAATCTTGTGGGCAGCCACCTTCCGTTCTTCTTCTCATATCTAAAATCCGAAATGTCGAACGTCGAGGGACTGGGCTTCGACACCTTTGCGAATTACGGCGCCGGCTGGGTGATCGCGCGCTGGGCGACGGATCAATATGCCGGGGCGTCTGAAAGTGCGTTCGTCAAGTCGCTGATCGCCGATCCTACATTGATCGGACTCGCGAATCTCAGTGCGCACACCGGTCAGACAATTCCGTTTATTCTGACCTACTTCAATATGGCCACCGCCATATTCCAGCCCGTACCAACGTTCACCAATGCCGATGTCCGCATGACCGTACCGAGTTTTAATTTCGCCGATATTTTCAATATCGGTCAAACCAAACTCACGTGCGGAGGTACACCATGCGGACTGTTCACAACATCCGGTCAACCGGTCGTGCCCGTTCAGCCCACGGCGATTGCCAGCGGCGCGATCTCCCAGACGGTGTTCTCGATTCCCGGAACGTCCGCTTCATATTTCTTGCTCAGCGGTTCAGCGACCGGAATTCAGAGCCTGAATCTGCTCACCAGTAGCGGCTCGGCGTTATCAGCGGGCAGCGGATTGCGGGTGGTCGTCCTTCGGGTGCAATAGCAACGTCACGAGCGCCGGGCATCCGCTGCAAGTCGGGTACCCGGCGCTCTTGACCTTGCCGAGTGGCACCATTACAGTTCGCCGAAGCGATGCATTCTCTTCCATCTAGGTGCTTGATGAACATCCCTGTTTCGACCAACGACTGCGGTAACGCCGTCCTTGCCCTCCGGGCCGGAACGCGTATCCAGTCGCGGCATCCACTCGAAGCAGGGTCCTGACAGCGATCGAAATACAGCAGCGAATTCCTTGCCGCCGTTCGCAAATTCACGCCCTACCTGCTTCGAGAGCACGGTGGGGCGTTTCAATTCGCACTGACGAGGCAACACGATGAGTACTTCCGTGAACACAACGCATAACCAATCATCACGCACGATCGCCAGCAGCTGGCGCGACATCTCCGACGCGATGCGCGGGGTGCGACACGATTACACCACTGGCTCCATTGGCCGAGCGATCTTTCTGCTCGCGGTTCCGATGATTCTCGAGATGGTGATGGAAAGTCTATTCGCAGTATCTGACGTCTTTTGGGTAGGGCACTTAGGAGCAAGTGCCGTCGCCACCGTCGGGTTGACCGAGACGATGATGATCATCGTTTACACACTCGCGATGGGGCTCGGTATTGCGACCACAGCCGTGGTATCGCGGCGCATTGGCGAAGGCGACCCTGAAACGGCAGCGCGCACATCCGTTCAGTCCATTGCGCTCGGCGTGATTATTTCCAGCATTCTGGCGGCGCTCGGCGGCTACTACGCTCCGCAACTGCTGCAACTGATGGGTGCGTCGACAGACGTCCTGGCAACCGGTACGACATTTATCCGCGTGATGATCGGCGGCAGTTCGACGGCGTTTCTGTTGTTCGTAGTAAACTCGACGTTTCGCGCGGCCGGCGATGCATCAGTTTCGATGCGGGTGCTCTGGCTGGCAAACGGAATTAATATCGTGCTCGGACCACTCCTGATTTTTGGCATCGGACCATTCCCGCGAATGGGAGTGACCGGTGCCGCCGTGGCAACGACGATCGGCCGTGGCATTGGTGTGCTATTCGCATTGAGCAAACTGGTGCGAGGGAGCGGCCATCTCGCCGTGCGGCGGCGCCACATTGTCCTCGAGCCGGCGACGATGACCCGTCTGGTCCGGCTCTCCGGAAACGGTACGTTTCAGGTTCTCGTGGGTTCGCTCAACTGGATTTTCTTGGTCCGGTTGATGTCGAGCTTTGGCAGTGTGGCAATCGCGGGCTACACGATCTGCATACGCCTCGTGATATTTGCGTTACTGCCGGCCTGGGGCTTGAGCAACGCCGCGGCGACACTTGTTGGTCAGTCACTCGGTGCCAAGGACGCAGCACGCGCTGAGACGTCGGCGTGGACAGCGGCACGCTACAATGTGGTTTTTCTCGGACTGGCCGGCCTGGTGTTCATTATTGCCGCGCCATGGATTGTGTCGGCGTTCACACAGGATCCGGGAGTCGCTTCAGTCGCCGTGTTTGGTCTGCGGACTATTTCTGCCGGATTTCCGTTTTTCGCGTTTGGAATGGTCCTGACACAGTCGTTCAATGGTGCCGGCGATACGTGGACTCCGACGCTGATTAATATCGGAGTGTTCTGGCTGTTTGAAGTTCCGTTCGCGTGGTATCTATCCGTGCACACCGGACTTGGACTTCGGGCCGTGTTCGTAGCCGTGCTGGCCGCGTACTCACTTCTAGCAGTGGTCAGTGCTATCGTGTTTCGCCGTGGCACATGGAAGGTGCGCCGGGTTTAGGCGGCAGCGTCCGGCGCTCAATTCGTGAGCGCCGGACGAACACCACCGGTATCATTAAAGGAGAGGATTGCCGTTCCACCGCTTTCCTTCTGCCGCGAACACTTTCTTCGTCCGGCCTAACCTGTGCGCATACCATCGCTGACCATCAAGTCGGCGTTACTCCCGGCCTCGGCGGCGACGCTCATTCTCGCCGGCGTGGTCACGCGTGTATTTGCGGGGCCGGACGCCGCGCATATGGTTTGGGGCATCGGGCTCATTGTTGTCGGTGCCCCTTTAATTTGGCGCACGTTACGCGACGCGGGGCACGGACACTTCGCCACCGATATCATCGCTTCGCTTGCGGTGGTGGCCGCCGTCGCACTCGGTCAGCCTTTTGCTGGCCTTATTATCGTGCTGATGCAGAGCGGCGGCGAAGCACTCGAACGATACGCCGAGGGTCGTGCGTCGGCCGCGGTCCGCGCGCTGGAAGAAGCCGCTCCGCGTTTAGCGCATCGTTTGAGCGGTGAAATAGTGGAGGATATCCCGGCGATCGATGTGGTGATCGGCGATATTCTCCTCGTTCGCCCCGGCGACCTCGTCCCATGCGACGGCGTTGTCACGGACGGCCAATCCGAGCTCGATCTCTCACGCCTTACTGGTGAGCCAATGCCTGTCGCGGCGACCACGGGCACGGCACTGATGAGCGGAGCGGCGAACGGATCAGGTGTACTGCGGATGCGTGCCACGGCGCGCGCCGCGGAAAGTCAGTACGCGCGCATTGTGGAACTGGTGCGCTCGGCGCAAGGCAGCAAAGCGCCGCTACAGCGTACCGCGGACCGATACGCCGTCTGGTTCACGCCGATCACGTTGCTGGTGTGCGCGACGGTACTCTTCGTCACCGGCGATTGGGTGCGGGTGCTCGCTGTGCTCGTGGTGGCCACGCCCTGCCCGCTAATTCTCGCCATGCCCGTGGCGATCGTTGGCGGCGTCAATCGCGCGGCGCGGCGACACATCATTATTCGCAATGGTGGCGCCCTGGAGCGACTCGCGGCCATCACGACCGTAGTGTTCGACAAAACCGGCACGATCACCATCGGCGAGCCGCGTGTGCAGGGCATCAAGGTGAGTGACGGATTCACTGAAGAAGACGTGTTGCGCAATGCGGCGATTGTGGAACAGGGGGCGGGCCATTTGCTGGCCCGCGTCATCGTTGCCGAAGGGGAACGCCGTTTTGGCCACATGCCACACGCCATCGGGACCGTAGAAGTGCCGGGACAGGGCGTGACAGGGGAAGTTGCCGGTCGGCTGGTCCGCGTCGGGTCGCGGGCATTTGTCGTCGCACACGGCGGCGCCACTTCGGCCGCGCTCGCAAAGTTTGAAACATCGGCTGCCACACTGCGTGCGTACGTTGTCATCGACAATCGTCTCGCCGGTATTATCGAATATGCCGATGAAGTGCGGCCGGCTGTCCCTGCCCTGCTCGCTCGCTTGCGCAGCGCCGGCGTGCGCCACGTCATGATGCTATCTGGTGACAACGCTCCGTCGGCACGGGCAATTGGCGAGCGCGTGGGAATCGCGGAGGTGCATGGCGATTTATTGGCAGCCGACAAATCCGCAATTATTGCTCGAATGATGCGTTCGCACGAAGTGGTGCTGATGGTCGGCGACGGCATAAACGACGCACCGGCGCTGAGCAGCGCTGACGTTGGCGTGGCACTCGCCGCCCACGGCGGCGGCATTTCCGCTGAAGCGGCAGATGTCATTATCCTCATCGACTCTCTCGACCGGGTCGGCGATGCGGTCGAGATTGGGCACTACACGATGCGCATTGCAAAGCAGAGTCTGATCGTGGGCCTCGGACTTTCCGCCGTTGCGATGATTGTTGCCGCATTCGGATTCATTCCTCCGACCGTCGGCGCGGTACTGCAGGAAGCGATCGATGTGGCGGTGATCGTCAACGCGCTCCGGACCAGCCGGGCGTAGCTGCCAGCACGGGTTCAGGAATGCTGCTGCGGGTGAAACAGGAGTACAGCGGAAGTCGTCCCGCGCAAAATTTTGTCGGCCACGCTTCCTACAAATAGGCGGGATGCGCCGCGCCCGTGTGACGTCATGGCGATCGCATCCACCGCTTCGCACTCGGCAAGCGCAATGAGCGCCGGCGCCACCTCGCCGGCAAGTTGCACCTGCGTTTCGACCGGTGACGTACACCCGTCGGATTTGAGGGCGACGACCTGGACCGCTAGGTACAGGCGCGCCTCGAGCAGGCATCGCGCCGTTGCGTCTGAATCAACCGGGAGTCCGTTGGCAATGAAATCCAATGGCACATTGGTCGGAAACATGGGTACCGAAGCGACTATTCGTGCGAGCACGTAGGTCGCATCACTGGCATGACCGAGTGTGAGGGCATGATGAATCGCGAATTCGGCCTCAGGCGATCCATCCAGTGGAATGAGGATACGGTTGAACGCGGCATCGGTTTCTTTCTCTGGACGCAGCGACGGTCCGGGAACGTGCGGCCGCAGCAGCAGTACAGGGATCACAGAGTGCCGGACAATGCCGTCGGCCACACTGCCGAGCCAAGCGCGACTGAAGCCGGTGCGACCGTGCGTAGTCAGGGCAATCAGATCGACGTCATGCGCCTGGGCGTATGTGCAAATGGATGCCGTGATCGGTGCGTCGAGGAGCTCACTGAAGACGACGATATTGAATTTTTCACGGAGCTCAGCGGCGACTTTTCCGAGATAGTGCTGCTGTTGTGTGCGAAGTTCTGCTTCGAGCCCCGACACGTCGAGCCAAACGCCGTCGGGAGCAAAATTTGGCGTTGGTACGTGATGCACCGTCACGAGTACGACCGCCGCGTGATGTGCTACGGCCAGTGCGCCGACTCGCGGTAGCGCCTGCTCGGCGAACGCGGATCCATCAAGCGGGACCAGAATCTTCTTGTACACCTGCCTTCCTTATAGAAGAGCGATGCTAATTCGGGCATCTCTAATATGGAGCCCTGTTCCGACGATATCTGGCAGGGGATCCACCACACGCTATCAGGGAAGTGACGACACTCCGGTGGCCGCGAACGCGATGCTCCCGGTGGCGCTTTATAACTCGCACACGCAATTTCGCTGCTCACGACCATAACCAGAGGAGTTGGAATGAACGACCATTCGAACACGACACCGGTTGATCGCCGGGCATTCGTTAGTGCCTCACTCGCCGCCGGCGCCGCGCTACTTGGTGCCCCAGCCGTCGCCGCCGCATCGGATGCCTCATCTCTCACGCCGACCGCCGTCCGCTCCGTAGGAATCCCCCCCAGCATCGACGACGTTCTAGACCATTCGGTAGCTGACCTGAGTGCAATGCTAAAACGCGGCGCAATATCTTCGCGTGATCTCACCCAACGATTCCTGACCCGCATCGCCCAGATGGACAAAACCGGCGTGGCCATCAACGCAATTATGGAATTGAACCCGGATGCACTTGCGATCGCGGATCAACGCGATGCCGAACGAAAGGCCGGTATGACAGTTGGCCCATTACATGGCATTCCGGTGCTGATCAAGGACAACATCGGCAGCGCTGACAAGATGCGCACAAGTGCCGGATCGCTGGCACTGGCCAACAGCACTCCGGCGAAAGACGCATTCGTTGTCGAACGGCTGCGTGCCGCCGGCGCGGTGCTCCTCGGCAAGACCAACCTCAGTGAATGGGCGAACTTTCGATCCTCACGCAGCACCAGCGGGTGGAGCGGTCGCGGTGGGCAAACACGCAATCCATATGTTCTGGACCGCAACCCGTGCGGTTCGAGCTCGGGCACGGGAGCGGCGATTGCCGCGACGTTTGCGACAGTCGGGATCGGTTCCGAGACCGACGGTTCGATCATTTGCCCGTCAGCGATCTGTGGCCTAGTAGGAATCAAGCCAACTGTTGGCCTCTGGGGACGTAGCGGCATCATTCCCATCTCAGCGTCACAAGACACGGCCGGCCCCATGGCGCGTTCGGTCGCCGACGCGGCCGCACTGCTCGGCGTGCTCACTGGCGTTGATCCCCGCGATGACGCAACCAATGCCAGTCGCGGCAAGAGTACGACGAATTATGCAACGTTTCTCGACGCCGCCGGCCTGAAGGGCACTCGCATTGGGGCGGCAAGGCATCTCGCCGGCTTCAATGACGCTGTCGACACGCGATTCAATGAAGCGATCGCCGCGCTCCGAAGCGCCGGCGCGACCGTCATCGACTCGGTGAAACTCACGACTGCCGGAAAGTTCGATGACGCCGAGCGGATTGTGTTGGACTATGAATTCAAGGCGGGACTCAACGCATACTTTGCGTCGCTCGGCAAAGACGCGCCAGTGCAAACGCTCGCCGAGTTGATCGCATGGAACGAGCGGGAGAAGGCGCGAGAAATGCCTTGGTTTGGTCAGGAGACGTTCATTCGCTCCCAAAAATGCGGTCCGCTGACCGACAAGAAATATCTCGACGCACGGGCGAAGTGTATCCGGCTGACGCGCACCGAGGGGATCGATGCGGTGATGAAGAAGCACAAACTCGACGCGATCATTGTGCCGTCGAACCAGCCGGCATGGACGACGGATTTGCTAAACGGCGATCACTTCACGGGCGGCAGCACGAGCTTCGCGGCAGTATCCGGATACCCGAGTATAACAGTGCCAATGGGATTGGTGGGAGAACTCCCGGTGGGACTGTCGTTCATGGCGCGGGCGTGGGAAGAAGGAAAGCTGATCACGCTGGCGCATGCGTTTGAGCAGGCGACCAAGCTGCGGCGAGCGCCGAAATTTTTGACGACCTATCCGTAGCAGTGGCCGGCCGGTCGGGAAATTCGGTGTGCTGACCACATTGGATCGGATTCGGGCGACCAAACAGATATGCCGATCCGTTAAAAGGACCGTCTTACGGTGGTAGCGCAAATCCATTTTATGTCGTACAATCTCTGTCAGCGACTTTATGGACACGTGAGTCTGCCCGCGGCGGATCGGCGAACGTCGATTATGTACGTGCGGGCGACTGAGCTTGACTCACGGTATACCAAACCCGGTACACGTCACTATGAAGAAAAGAGTACTCGCGCTCCTGATGGGAACATTCCTCCTTGCCGCTCCGGCTTTTGCTCAGCAAAGGTCGGTGACCGGCAAAGTGACGAATGAACAAGGCGCTCCCCTCACGGGAGTCCAGATTGGCATCAAAGGCTCAACGGGCGTCACGCTGAGCAACAGTGACGGAAAATATTCCATTCGCGCCACAGACGGCCAAGTGCTGCAGTTCCGGCTCATTGGAAATCTTGCGGAAGAGCGCACGGTTGGCGCAGGGAATATCATCAATGTTCAATTGAAAAAAGTCGCGAATAATCTCGACGCGGTAGTCATCACGGCGCTCGGCCAGGCGACGACCCAACGTGCGCTGGGCACGTCCCAGCAAACCGTCGAAGGTTCTGCCATTGCGCAGACGCAGCGTGAGAATTTCGTCAACGCGCTTCAAGGGCGTGTCGCCGGCGTTGACGTCACGAGCACCTCCGGCGTTCCCGGCGCTTCTTCGTCGATCACGATCCGCGGTGTCAGCTCCATCAGCAGCAGCAACCAGCCGCTGATGATTGTCGACGGCTTGCCGCTCGACAACAAGACGCTGAACACCGGGGCGCTGGCGTCAGATGCGCCGGGCTCGGTGTCGGCGTTCAACAATCGAGGGATAGACTTTACGAACCGCGCGGCCGATCTCAATCCCGATGACATCGCATCTCTAGTGGTCCTGAAAGGTCCGGAAGCCTCCGCCCTATATGGCATCGATGCGGCGAATGGTGCCATCGTCATTACGACCAAACGTGGCAAGCCTGGCGAGGGTGGTTTCGAATACAGCAACAATTACCGTGTCGAAAGCACCAACAGCAGGCCGGCGACGCAGCACGTCTACGGCCCGACCACCATTGCGGGTTCCTCGCTCGGCTCGTTCCAGTACTTCGGCAATCCATACCCTGCCGGAACGAAATTCTATGACAATATCGACGGGTTTTTTCGCACGGCTTTGACGCAGCGGCACAGTTTGTCGTTCAGCGGGGCATCGCCAGACGCTAAGCTCAACTACCGATTGGCCCTCGCTGTCGACAAGCAAGCCGGGGTGATTCCGAATTCAGATTACGGTCGCATCAACCTGACGGGCGCCACACAGGCCCAAGTCAACAGCTGGCTCAAGACCGACCTGTCGGTTTCCTTTGCCAACACGGACAACAACCAACCGTACAAGGGCGACGCTGGTCCGCTCATCGGTTTGTTGGTGTGGCCATCAACCGATAACGCCAAAGACTACCTCACGGCCGCCGGTAACCGGCGCCGGGCGACGATTCTTGCGCAGTCAACGGAAGTGGATAACCCGTATTTCAATACCAACAAGAACGTCAACAACGCCAAGAACTCCCGTCTGCTGCTCAATCTCGGTCTTATGGTGACGCCATTCTCCTGGGGCGACATCAAGACCAACATTGGCGTGGATGGCTATACGGCCTCAAACCTCATTCTGCGAAATCCTGAAAGTGCCATCGGTTACTCATACAATGGTGTAATCGACATTGCGAACGATGTCACGCGCAACATTAACACGTTGACAACGCTCAATTTCCATCCGCACAACATTCTCACAAAGGATTTTTCGGTCAGCGGCTTCGTCGGCAATTCGATTTCCGATTCCAAGTCCACAGTAGATGCAAGTCAGGGACAAAACTTTCTCGATCCGAATTTCATCTCCATCAACAACACCAACCAGCGGACAAGCCGGACCACCATCACGCAGCGCCGGCTGGTCAGCGCGTTCGCGCAGGCCACATTCGATTACAAGGATTACTTGTACGTCAACATCACTGGCCGAAACGACTGGACCTCGACAATACCGATAAACCAGAACTCATTCTTCTATCCGTCGATCTCGACAAGCTTCGTCTTCACCGACGCATTCCCGCGCCTTGGCAAGTTCATGACCGGAAAACTTCGGGCCGGTTTCGCGGAAGTCGGAAAGGATGCGCGGCCGTATGCCTATGCTGCGTCGCTCGAGTACAAGACGACGACGAACGGGGGATATGGATATGGATTCACCGGGCCCAACCCTGACCTGAAGCCAGAGTTCGCCAAGTCGTATGAGCTCGGCACCGAGCTTAGTTTTTTTGAGGACCGGCTTGGCCTTGATGTGACGTACTACAACAAAAAGACCGAGAACCAAATCGTCAACGATATCCGCGGCAGCTACGCAACCGGATACATCTTATTCAACCTGAACGGCGCCTCGACGCGCAATCAGGGCGTAGAAATCACGCTTCGCGGCACGCCAGTTTTGCGGCGTGATTTTACCTGGGACGTCTTGGCGAACTTTGCGAGCGCGCGCGGGAAAGTGTTGGCCCTGCCCCATGCGCTTCCGGAATCGTACGTCTCCGACACGTGGCTCTACGGTAACGTGCGAAACGGCACAATGCCGGGACTTTCAACGATGTCGCTCACCGGCTTTTTCTACCTCCGCAATACCGCCGGCAAGCTACTGATAGATCCGACTACGGGCCTCGCGCTCAAATCGAGCACCTTTGTTGATGCCGGATATGATCGTCAGCCTGACTACACCATCGGCCTGACGAACACTTTTCGGTACAAGCGCTTCACGCTTGATTTCCTGCTCGACATCCGAAAGGGCGGCGATATTTTTAACGCGACCGAGCACTACTTAACTACGCGCGGGCTCGCCACGAGCACGCTCGACCGCCAGACGCCACGCGTGATCGCCGGCGTGTTGCGCGATGGCAAGGAGAACACGGCCACTCCAACGATCAACACGATCGTGGTGATTCCGGCCGTGCAGACGAACTACTACACCAACATGAGCGAAGAGCTGTTCATCGAAAAGAACATTAATTGGCTCCGACTTCGAGATGTGACGCTCCGATACAACATCCCCGACGGCTTCATGCGTTCCCGGAATGCCAGCGTATTCGTAACGGCGACTGATTTGTTCCTCATTACGAACTACACGGGTCTGGATCCGATCATCAACGGCAACAGCGCGGCCGTCGGAGGATCGGGAGGCGTTGGCATCGACTTTGGCAACTTCCCTATTCCGCGCGGCGTCAGCTTTGGCCTTAAGGTGGGATTCTAAAAATGAAAAAAATATTCAACACGGCGCTTATTGGCGCTCTTGTGCTATCCTCGGGCTGCAAGAATTTTCTTGATATCAACACCAACCCGAACGCCCCCACTACGGCCTCGGCGAATCTGTATCTCGCGCCGATGTTGCATTGGATGGTGACGTCTCCCGTATTCGATGGGCGCTTCATTGGCCGTTACACGCAGGAGTGGATACTGACCAGTGCCAGCCCGACCACCTGGGACCGTATGGGATACGATCCGGGAACGGACAACGGCGCCCAACAATGGCGCGACGTGTACTGGTCGCTCGGCCAGAATTTGGTCGATATGATTACGAAGGCCGAGGCGGAGCAGCGCTGGGACCTGCTGGGAGTCGGATACGTCCTCAAGGCATGGGGATGGCAAGTACTCACCGACATACACGGCGAGATCATCGTGAAGGAAGCCATCAACCCGACGCGGTTCGCTTACGACTACGACACGCAGGAGTATGCCTACACGGAGATCCAGCGGCTTCTCGGTCTGGCGATCACGAATCTGCAGCGCGTCGATGGCGCCGTGGACCCTATTTATCTTGGCAGAACCGATAAGATTTACAACGGCGACCGCACGAAGTGGTTGAAGCTTGCGTACGGCATGCTGGCATTAAATTTGAGCCACTTTTCCAATAAAGCGTCGTACAAGCCGGCCGATGTGATTGCCAATGTCGACAAATCGTTCGCCAGCAATGCCGACGATCCGCTCCTGACATATTTGGCAACACAGAACGACGACCGGAATTTCTATGGGAACACCAGAAATAACATCGCATCGTACCGGCAGTCCCAGTTCATTGTCGGCCTGATGAACGGCACGCAGCTCGGCGGTGTTGTGGACCCACGGATGAGCCGCATGCTTTCGCCGTCTCCGGACGGTCAATACCGTGGCCTCGACCCTAATATTGGGAACGCTGGCGCATTGGCGGTCGCGCAACAGCCCATGAACTTTTGGGGCTATACCAGCGCTCCACAGACCGGTGCGGCGACGCGCTACATCTTCGACGACAAGACCAAGATGCCGTTAATGACTTTTGCCCAACTGCAATTCATCAAGGCAGAAGCGGCATACCGTGCCGGCGATAAGGCGACGGCGTTGGCGGCATACACGCTGGGCATCGCATCACATATTGATTTCGTCAACGCCCGGAACAGCGACAATGGTCAGTCGCCAACACAGATCACAGCGGCTGAGAA
>JANYBD010000018.1 GCA_025360995.1 Gemmatimonadota bacterium | reverse complement strand
TTCCGGTGAGGACCACACCAACAGACGCCGATCCGAACAGTGCTGCTACCGACACAAACAGGAGATCAGCGGCCGGTCGCACGCCCCAAACGGTCGGCGAGTCGTCCAGCACGATCCTCGCGCCGTGCGCTCCACCGTGCGTTCCACTGTCCGTTCCACTGTCCGTTCCACTGTCCGTTCCACTGCGCTCGACACTGCGCACACGCATGTGCCATCCGCCGGGGGCAACATATACGTGATTCGGCAACAGCGGTTCTCCATCGCGGGCCTCTGTCACGGCGAGCACCGACTCGTCGTTCAGGCGGCGCGCGAGTCCGGCGGTAAATCCTGGCGGCATATGCTGCGCAATCAGAACCGCGGCATCCAGTTCGCGACCGAAACCTGGTATCACTTCCATAAGCGCCCGCGGCCCCCCGGTGCTACTGGCAATTGCGACGGCCGCTCGCGCCGCCCGCGTGTCCGGCGTCACTCGGCGCAACACGGCCGGCGTCCGCCTGATCGCCGGCATCCCGGCTACTGCGGTCGCACCACGCAGATTGACGATCGCGGCCGCCCGCAACGCTTCATGCAGACGTTCGGCGACTTGCCGCACCTGCTGTGTGCCCGCCGCATTCGGCTTCCGCACAAAATCCACCGCGCCGAGTTCCAACGCGAGGAGCGTCAGGTCCACATCACCACGGGTTTCGGCGCCACTGAGCATCACGACTGGACGCGGCGCATCACGCATCAGTTCGCGCAATGTGGCAATGCCGTCCATTCCAGGCATCTCAATGTCGAGCGTGACGATATCGGGGTTCAGTTCGTGCACCTGCCGCAACGCGTCTGCACCGTCACGCGCCGTGCCAACGACAACAAAGTCGCCAAACTCGGCGATCACTTCACGCACCATCGTGCGAATCAGCGCACTGTCATCCACGACCAGTACTGTACGCGGCTTAGATGGCACGTTCTCCTCCCCGTACAGTCTTCACCAGAAATGCGCCGGTGGCCACGTCCAGCGTGACCGTGCGCCCGGCAACTCCGCCGACGTCCTCGCCGATTAATGGCACCCGCGCGTCCTGCAGCGCGGCGCGTGCGGCCTCGATGTTCCGCGCGCCCACGGTCCCGCTCATCGCCAGCAGTGGACCAAACAGTGAAGCGCCGCCGGCGAGCTTCGCGACGAACGGGCCGGAGGCTCCAAGCGCCCGCATTTCTTCAATCAGCAATGGAACGGCCGTCGATGCGAATTTTGCCCGGTTCGGCTCGCTTTGCTCTCCGAGAACCTGCGGCAGCAATACGTGCGCCAACCCACCGACACGTGCCAATGCGTCGTGCAGCGCGATGGCCACGCACGACCCGAGCCCGACCGTCACCAACCGGCCGCTGCCGCGCCTCACGGCGTGATGGGCGATACGCACGCGATGATCCGTCACGCGCGGCGGAAAATGCGGTTGCGCTGATCCACCACGTCGAACAGCAGTCGCGACGGACCCAGTAACGTCTCGACCTTCCCCAATACAAGAAAGCCGCCCACCGCGAGAGCATGGTGAAAACGCTTCATCAACGCTTCTTGCGACGGGCGGTCGAAATAGATAATGACGTTGCGGCACGTAATCAGATGGAGCGCACCGGCTGGCGGCAGCTCGGACAGTAAATCGCGCCGTTCAAACCGGATCATTTCGCGCAGCTCCGGCGCCGCATGCGCACGCCCGTCCGTATCCACGGGCGCGAAATATCGGCCACGGATACTATCTGGCGTCTCCGTTAATGTTTCCGGGCCGAACGCGCCTTCCGCTGCCGCGATCAACGATCGGCTATCGATATCGCTCGCCGTGATCCGCACTCGGTCTGGCGCGCCGGAGGCTGGATGAGTCGTCACGTGGCGGTGCCACAACGCGGCGAGCGTGTACGCTTCTTCTCCGGACGCGCACCCGGCAACCCAGTTCTGAATTCTGATGGACTCCCCTGCCCATAGCTCAGGCAGCACCGACGCCGCGACGGCATCCCACACCTCATTGTTCCGAAACAACTTCGTGACATTGATAGTTAGGGCGTCGAGCAGGCGATCGAATTCCAATGGGTCATTGTCCAGCAGGTGGCTGTATGCCGTGTAGTCGTCCACGCGGTTCGCCCGCATACGCACGGCGATGCGGCGCCGCAAGCATCCGTCTTTGTAGCTCGCAGTGCCGAATCCTCGCTCTCGGGAAATCTTCTCCGTCAGCGCCATGAACGACTCGGCGTCGTCGGCCGCGGCGCTCACGGTAACTCCTTCGCCGCCTCGATATTCTGCCGGACGATCGGATTGTCCGGATCGAGCGCTAAAGAGCGCTCCCAAAAGCGGATCGCGTCGTCGCGTTCCCGCCGCCTGAGCTTAATGTTCCCGAGTTTTTGCCACATATCGGGGCCGAGGACGTCATTGAACTTTACCGCACGCTGATAGGCTTCAAACGCGTCGTCGAATCGGCCCGAGCGATAGTGCGCGTCGCCAATGTTCTTGTGCAACTGGGCGATACCGGTGTCTTCCACTACTCCATGCTCTGCCGCAATCATCGCATCGTCAAACTTGCCTTTGCGCTCCAGCGCGACCGCCAGATTGTTGTAGAGCACCGCAGAGTGCGGATACGCGTGCGTCCCTTCGAGCAGGGTCGCAATCGCGTCGTCGGTGCGGCCGGCAAGCGCCGCCGCCAGCGCCGCATAATGGAACCAGGCGGGCGATGGCGCGCGCGCGGTGACCAATGACCGCGCGGCTACAAATGACGCTTCTGCCGACGCCAAGTCCCCTTCGCGCAACGCGAGCACGCCGAGCGATGTAAGGACCCGCGGGTCCCGATCGCCGCCGCGCTTGACGGCTTCGCGCAACGCGTCGTGCGCTTTCGCAAAGGCACCCACACGTTCGAATGCGAATGCGAGATTGTGATACGCGGCAGCGCCCGCGGTTCGTGATGCGGTGACGGCTTCGAAATCTGCAACCGCCTCTTCCCACTGGCCCAGCCGGATATGCGCAAGCCCGAGATAAAACCGCGATTGCTGGTCGCCGGGCCGCAGTTCAGCCACGCGCCGGAATTCCCGCTCCGCCTCGTCGAGCATACCGGTCTTATAGAACGCGACACCGAGATTGCGGTGCTCTTCGATGCGCGCATCGGGAGCCATGACGTCCGGTGCGCGCGTCTTGCCAACTTTATGCAGAAATCCCGCGTTCGACAGGCCATAGAGCGCTTTGCCGACTTCGAATTCGACAAATCCTGAATCTTCGATCAACGCGCCAACATCACGCCGCCCATCAATCAGCGGCAGGAGGATTTCCTGTTCACGCGTCAGCTTGGCGCCGCTCGCCTCGAGCCGTTTGCGGTCCACGTCGAATACGATATCGAATGACGGTATTTTCTTTTCAATCAGACTCCACTCGTCCACCCGTCGCGCCCCTTCCAGCAGCAACGACTCGGGATTGATCTGGACGAGAAAGTCTTGTTCTTCCGGCCGGATGTCCGCTTCGAAATTGAACGTGCCCTGGGTCCACGTAAACAGAAAATAGACGGCTTCTTCAATCTGAATTCGAATCTGTCTATGCAACTCCTCCTTCGAGATGATCCCAAGGCCCACGAGAATTTCACCGAGCCGTTTATCGCGTTCTTTTCCTTGGGCTTCGATCGCCACATCCAGTTGTTCAACGGTAATTGCACCGCTTTTTGTCAGAATGTCGCCGAGCCGGTCGCGGCGGTTGACGATCGCCGCATAGCTGATCTTCCCTTTGTCGAAAAAGATCGATCCGAAATTATTGCGATGGGTCACCGATAGGCATCCGGATTTTTTGCCCATGGACAACAGCTGCAACACGTCCGGAAGACTGGCCTCCTTGAGACTGCCCTTGATGGCCACTAGCGGAAATCCTCAATCACGCGCGCGGTAACGTCCGGCCACTCCCACACAATTTTTTCATTGTTGAGAAATACCGGATCGGCGGTGGCACCGGCCGTTGCGACCGCTGTACCACCGGAAAACGGCGTGGCCATCCCAAGTTCGCCTCGCGCCAGTTGCGCCGTGAGCGGCGTGCCGCTGGCCTCGGCGGCGGCACCGAGACGATTCACTGTACCGATGATCTCGCGAACGCTCTGCACCGACGGTTCACTGAGCACCCCAAGGAGCGCGTCGTCCGCCTCACGTCCCGCGGCGGTGAGGAAGCGGGTGAACAACCGTTCGCGTAGCGTCCGGTCCGGTGACTGAATCGGCACGACCAATCCGCCCTCGAAGCGTGAGCGCAACCGCGCTTCCAGATCCGGGATCTCGGCGGGCGCACGGTCACTCGTCAGCACGATCTGTTTATTCGCACCCACCAAGGAGTTAAACAGCAGGAAAAACTCATCCTGCGTGCGCTCCTTTCCTGCCACGAACTGCACGTCGTCAATGATCAGCGCCCCGACCGAGCGATAGCGGGCCCGCCACCGCTCGACCGTACCGCCTTGAATCGCTGAAATTAATTCGTCTATAAATTTTTGCGCATGCACGCACGCAACGGTCACCGGAGTGCCATTTCCTTTGGCCAACGCATTGCCGATGGCATTCGCGAGATGTGTCTTGCCCACTCCGCTGGGACCATGCAGTACCAGCGGGTTGTACTTGACGCCCGGCTCAGCGACGATCGCGTCTGCCGCATGCACTGCCACTTGATTCGACGAACCAACGTCGTAGGACGCGCGATCAAATTCGGTGCTCGGACCATTGGGCGGCGTTTCCCCGGCCAGCGCCCGCTCCACGAGGTCCTCGGCCTGGGCCATCCTCTCCGGATCGCGAAATACCGAATTGCTTCCCAGCGACGGATCCACCGAACACGCCGTCTTTTCGAGATCGCGCAAATGTTCGACGGCAGCGCTGAACGTGGCGAGCAGTCCCGCGACGTCCGGGGACTTCGGCAGTGACACGGCCCGTTCGAGTACCGCCGTGCGATACCCTTCACCCTTCCAGTATTCCGCCGCTTCGGTGAGCCGGGCCTGCCACGACTCCACGTGCTGTTGTACCACCGAGGTGACTTCGGAAAGAAAGCTCTCGAACTCGCCGGTCGGCCGGTCGGCAGGCGCCGGAGCCGGAGCCGGTGTCTCCTCGATTCCGGCGGCCTGGTGTGCGACAAGCCGGTTCAGCGCGCCCTGTAATTCGCGAACATTCACAAAACTAAATCGCGCCAGTTCCTCGAGCACGCCGCCACGGAACACAATGCGCCGCTCCTCACAGTTGGCCCTCAGAATCGCCACTCGGGTCTCGTAATCCGGCACAGTCACGTCGACGATCAGGCCGCCGGACAGGCGGCTGATAAGCCGCTCATCCACATCGGAAATTCCCGACGGCGGCCTGTCACTGGTCAACACAATCTGCCCGCCGGCACGCTGCATCCGTTCAAACAACTTCAACAATGCAGCCTGCGTCTCACGTCGACCCGTGAGAAACTGCACATCATCAATCAGGAGCAGTCCAACACGCTCGTATCGGCTGGAGAATGCCTCCAACTGCCCCGCGGATATCGCGGCGTGCAACTGGTCCACGAATTCTTCGAGCGAGAGGTATTCGATTTCAAGATTTTCATGCAACGCCTCAGCGAGTCGGCCTATCCCCCCCAGCAAATGCGTTTTGCCGAGTCCGGTGCCGCCGTAGATGAATAGCGGATTGTATACGGATCCGGGCGACTCGGCGACCGCGCGCGCCGCGGCGACGGCCAGGCGGTTCCCCGCGCCGACGACGTAGCTATCGAACCTGAGTCGCTGATCGAGCTGCACGTTACCCGTTGCTCCCGCTCGTTGGACTCAACTTGCGCAACACCTGTTCCGAGATTGCCCGCAACGTTTCAAACACCCCTGGCCCGTGTAAAGCATCGGCCGAAAACGAAGGCACATTGCGGAAGTTCAAATGATCCTCCAACTCGGGAACAGTCATGATGAGATCACCCGGCAAATCCTGCTTGTTGTATTGAATGACCATTGGCATTTCCCGAACATCGACGTCGTAGTTCACCAAATTCGCATGCAAGTCCTGCATCGACTCCACATTCTCTCCAAGCTGGCGTGCCTGACTGTCGGCCACAAACACCACGCCATCGGCGCCCTGCAACACCAAACGGCGCGTCGTCTGGTAGTAGACCTGACCTGGAACTGTATAGAGCTGAAATCGCGTCGTAAAGCCGGAAATTATTCCGAGATCAATCGGTAGGAAATCAAAGAACAACGTGCGGTCGGTTTGGGTGGCGAGCGACACCATCTTCCCTTTCCGCTCGGCCGGCACCTGCCCGTAAATGTAATGAAGGTTCGTCGTCTTTCCCGACCGACCCGGGCCGTAGTAGACGATCTTGCAGGTGATTTCGCGTGTGGCGTAGTTGACGAGTGACACTGAACGGGCCGGGAAACGGGAAAGAGCAGAGCGCGCGACTCAGGCGCGCCCGAACATCACTGCCAAATTACGGTTGAGCTCGCGTTCAAAATCTGCATCGAGTGCGGGTTCTCCGGCGCTCGCCGCCGGAGCAATTGCTTTGACTGTCGCACAAAACTCCTGAAAGAATAGCTGCACCAGGCCCAGCGAACTGTCTTCGTCGAACACGGCGAGCAACACCAGCTTGCCCCCCTCAATAGGCACCGGGGCAAGAAAAATTTGCTGCGTGACTCCGACATAGTGCATCGCGTTAAACGGTCGGCCATCAATCAGCCGGCCCAACTCGGCCGAACTCGCGGCCGTCGCCGCGGCCAATGCACACGCTGTCATCACATCCACCGAACGCGCGAACCCAAACTGTCCAAGCACCTGCCCGCTCGAATGCAGCAGGATGGCGAGCCGCACACGCCCGTCGTCGACGAATGCCTTGAGCGGCGATTCGACCCACGATGCCGCTACCGTCAATCTCACGGGAACGACTCCAGCGCCTTGAGCATTTCCATGCGAATGATTCCCACATTCACTTTTGCACCGGCCACTATCACCAAAACCATTTCGTTCCGTCCGGCCGCGCACACCCGGCCGCCTTCCGCAACTAATTCGAAAAATCCGGTCATCCCAAATCCCGCCGCCGTGGACGCCCGCTGCGCCTTGCGATACAGCGACGCCGTGAGGGCGGCAACGGCGCTGCCGTTGACACCAATCTGCAAACTGGAGTCCACGATAATTCCGTCGGATTCCCCTACGACCATGCACCCGGTGACCCCCCGATGGCGTATGAGCGCCGAGAGCGTTTGGGTAAATGGACTGTTCACGTCCCACTCTCCAACCACCGGCGGGCTCGGTCCAGCGAGCGCTCCAATAGCCGTCGCACAAAGCCGAGCGGCACGGTGCGTGGTGCCGCAACCAACAGCACACCTTCCCCACAGGGCGCCATCGCTACGCTGGCGGCCTCCGATTCAAATACAATCTGCTTCCATTTGCCGAGTCCAAGGTGCCGCATGGCGCGTGAGGCTTCGTCGCTCACGCCAGACAATTGGGCGCCGAGGTCCGCGCCAAGGTCATGTCCATCCGCTGTGACATAATCGCCCGCCATGACATAGCCGTCCGCGTCAATCAACAGCGCCGCCTGTGGCGCATCACCAAGCACTTCGGCAAAGAGTGTGCGGGCATCTGCTGGTTGTGCCGCGAACGGACGGGCCGGCGACTCCAGTGCACCGACCGTCGCCGGTAGCGCCGCCGTCGGACGTTCCCATGGTGCACGCTGTTCGTCGGCGATTGCGGCCCGCACGGTATCAAGCGCCGCCGACAACGACTGGTCGCCAGGACTCGCCTCTAGCGCCGCGCCCAGATAGCGCGACGCAGCGGCGAGTTCGCCTTGTTGAAAACAGAGAAATCCAAGACCCTTCTGTGCGCCACTGTGCCCTGGAGCCAGCAGGAGTACCGTTTCCCATTCCGTGCGGGCACGCGCAAAATCGCCGCGGTCCACCGCGATGCGGGCCACCAGATCGTGCACCTCAAAACGCTGTGAATGCCGTTCAAGACCACGCGTCGCGACGCGGTACGCGAGTTCAACTTGGCCCTGACGACGCAGCGCTTCTCCCAGTTGAAGAAATACGGTGCTCGACGGGTCGGCGGCCAGCGCCTCGCTGAGAGCGCGAATGTCGTCAGTCACCATAGCGCGCCTCCATAAGGCTACGCAAACGGGCCGCCGACTCGAGACCGCCGCGAATCTTCTCGGCCAATTCATGACGCGGATGGGTCTGCAGCAGTTGCGCCCACGCTTTGACGGCTCCGTCAAAATCGCCGCGCTTCAAGGCGCGATAACCGCGCTCGAGATCGTCCACCTGTTCCGCCGTGGGTGGTTCGTCGCGCGACGGCTCTTGGGGCACGGGCGGCAATTGCACCGGCGACGGAATCGCGCGGTCAGACACGGCGCGCATCGGCATAATTGGCGTGGGCACGCGGGTGGTGACGCGATCGGCGAATTCCGTCGGCACTTTTAACTCGACCACACCCGTACTGACCAATCCATACACAATTTTTGCGACGTCGAATTCACTGCGCGACAGCATCGCGGCGAGTGCCCGCAAGTCGTTCGCACCATCGATCATGCCCAGAACTTCCCATTCGTGAGGCAACAAATCCAACATCGGCGCATGGTCCTCTTGCACCGGCGCCAGCACCGGTACCGCCGCCAGACTCGGGACCCGATCGGCGATGCGCGACCATTCATCAATGCGACGCGCCCCCTCCATCAGAAGCGATTCGGTTGAAATCTCAATCATCGCGCGCTCACCGATGTCGCCTTCCTCGTAGCGAAAAAACCCTTCGCGCCACGACAATAATTCGAAGACGACCGCTTCGATTTGCAGACGAATCTGACGCTCCAGCTCTTTCGGGGAAATTGCTCCCATCTCGAGGAGAATCTCCCCGAGGCGCCGCGTATCGCCGTGTTCCGACTGCGCCGAACGCGCTTTGATTACGTCTCCTTCTGTGACTTTGCCGGACCGCAGCAACAGTTCGCCAATGCGATGCGGATTGCTTTTAATAGTGGCGGCCACGACGCGGCCTTTCTCAAACAGCACCGTGCCTTCGTTGTCGCGAAGCTCGGAACTGACCGCCAGCGTCCCCGTCTTCCGGCTCAGGTCGAGTAGCTGGAAGACGTCATGGATGCCGAGTTCGCGCAGCGGGCCTTCGATCGCCACCGTCAGCTCTCCTCGAACCGTTCGCCAAACACTTTGAGCAAGTCGCTCGCCGTTCGGGACTCACGACGCGCCCGACGTCCATATTCGCCGGCCGGTTCCAGATCCACCACACGTTCCCACTGCGCGATCGCTTCGCGATAGCGCTTCTGGCGCGCCAGCAGCATACCATCGTAAAAAATGGCGCCGACATGTTCAGGATCGAATGCCAGTACGCGCCGGAATGCGACGCCCGCGTCACTGGCCCGTCCGAGTTCGAGTAGCGTCTCGCCGAGCGCAATCAGGCCGTCGAAACTGTACGGGTCGCGCTGCAACAGGTCCACGAGCATGTGCACCGCGTCGAGATGACGCCCCGTCATGCGCCGGAGTGTTGTGAGTTGCAACGTCGCTTCCGTATACGTCGGCACCGCATCGAGGGCTGCGACCAGTTCCTGCTCCGCGTCCGCCCACATCTCCCGCTGCATCAATAGCGCGGCGAGGTCAAATCGCACGGCCGCAAAATCTCCATCGAGTTGCAACGCATGGCGATAAGCGGCAATCGCACCGTCCACATCACCGAGCGATCGCGTGATATTGCCAATCCAGCGCAACACATCCGCGCGCGCCGGCGCGAGGCGGCGCGCGATATCCAACGCGTCGAGCGCCGCTGCGGGATCGCCAGACTCAAACCTGCAGGTCGCGACGAGCATCGTGGCGTCCACATCGTCCGGAGCGGCCTCAAGGAGGCGCTCGGCTGCCTCGCGCGCCTCGGCGCCGCGGCCCAGCATCAACAGCGCTTGTGCTTCACCGCGTTGCGCGCGCAAATGATTGGGTTGCGAGAGCAGCGCGGCGCGATATTTCTCCAGCGCATCACCGTACGCTCCCTGGCGGGACAAAATGTCGCCAAGCATCGCGTGCCCTTCCGCAACATTCCCACCGCGGGCGAGTGCCCGACTGGTCTCAGCGAGCGCCCGATCGTACAGCCCTTTGGTGAGATAATCTCCAGCCATCGTGAACGCATCCGCCTCGACCATCACTTGCGGCGAGGGTTCGGGCGGCGGTGCCAGTTCGCTAAACAGCGTGTCGAGCAATCGCGGGTCGAATGAAAACGCATCGACCTCACCACTCATGCGCTTTTCGCCGCCGAGGTCGGGCACCACCGACAAATCCGGATCTTCGTACTCGAGATCAATTGCCAGGGAAAATTTCTGCGGCACATAAAACGGATCAAGCTCCAGCGCCCGCTTCGTCTCACGCAACGCGCCTTCGAAATCGCCGAGGTTCGACAGCGTGAAGCTCAGGTTGTAGTGCGCTTCGGCAAAATCCGGGCGTCCTTGAATTGCCCGTGCGAAGGCATTGCGGGCATCGTCAAACTTGCGCAGTTCGGCGAGGACCACGCCGATCCCATTCCACGCGGTCGGATTCGCGGCCTCCGTGACCAACACTTGACGATAGGCCTCAAGGGCCAATTGAAAACGGTGACTCTTGCCGAGCAGTAATGCCAGATTCAGCCGGGCTTTCGCGAACGATGGATTCGCAGACAGTGCTGCGCGAAACGCGTCCACCGCCTGCTCGCGCTCGCCGGCGTGGTACAACGCCACCCCGAGATTGTTGTGGGCAATCGCATACCGCGGATCCGCCGCGAGCGCCCGACGATAACTCTCCGCTGCCTCGGCGTAGCTGCCATTCTGGTGCAGTGCGACGCCGCGTTCGTTCCAGAGTTTCGGGCTGTCCGGCTTCTCGACGATCAATTGATCGTAGAGCTCGATCGCCGCGGCGGAATCCTGGCGCAACAGATGCACCTCGGCCATCGCCTGAAGCACGAGCCCGCGATCTTCACCGCGATCGAGGGCCAACCGGTACTCACGCTGCGCTTCGGCATAGTACCCCTTTTGCCGAAACGCCAACCCGAGATTGTAGTGCGCGAGATGCTCACCTTCCGCCACCTGCATCTGACGCTGGGCCCGTTGTTCCTGACGGCCCGGCAGCAACTCTTCGTATTTTTGAGGATTGTACTGGTCGAGGGAAAGATTCGCGTGCGCGTGTGATAGCGTCGGATTGAGCTGTACCGCGCGCTTGCTCGCCGCCGCAGCTTCGGCGTGACGGCCTGTATCCCCATAGACAAAACTCAGCAGAAAATGCGCATCCGGATTTTCCGGATTAAGTTCGATGGCCCGCTTGAGCGCGTCGAGCGATTCGTCGTGGCGCCCCTGATTGTAGAGCACCTCACCCAAATAGAAATGTGTCACCGAACTCGAGGGATCGAGCCGAATGGCGTCCTCGAACCAATGTTGGGCCGACGCCAGACTCCCGCTGGCCTTCTCGGCCGACCCCAATTGCACAATCGCACCCAGATCGTTGGGATGGTGTCGCAACAGTGCCGTGAATTCGGCGATCGCTTCTTCGTTCTGCCCGAGCAAGGCATAGGCCCGCCCCAACTCCCAGCGGGCATCGCGGTCGTCCACCCGATGACGCAACTTCTCGCGCAACTGCGCCACGCGCTTGTCGTAATAGCCCGTGTTAAAGTATGCGACTTCGAGGTTGCGCTGCGCCACCTGCATTTTTGCGTCGAGTTCCAGGGCTTTCGTAAACGCCGCCACCGCTTCCTCGTACAGCCCTTTGTTGTAATAGAGCACGCCCAAATTATTGTGCGCGCCGGCGTCGGACGGATCAATGCGCCGCACAAAACTCTTGAGCGTCTCGCGGTCGCGATCGGAGGCCAGCGTGACAGCCATGGGTGTGGTTACGCGACCCGCGTCGCGCGCAGGATCGCATTCAGACTTCCGACGTCCGGCATCAGCAGGAAAAATCCGCGAAGCCGCTCGTTGCTTTCCATCAATTCGAATTCACTCTCGACACAAAACACATATTCAGACTGTTGCGCGACCTCGAGATAGGTCTCATTGAGCACCGCGTCGGACATATCAATTACCAGTGTCGGCGGCGATGGCATCAGGATCATGCCCATGAATTCACTCAGCGCGTTGAGATAGGCTGCACTAAGGATGTTGCCGGCCTCTTTCAGCGCCGACTGCTCGATCGCGCCGAGCGTTGTCGCGGGTTTGCGCATCATCAATCCCGCTACTTGCAGGGCGGTCTGTTGCGAAAACACCAGCAGCGTTAGGCCCGTGAGATCGCCGAGCATCTTCATCAGGACCGCGGCAACGGGTTCCTCGCGTGCCTCGATCTGATTCGGCACATCTTCGAGCTTCGAGATCGTCAAATGCGGCACGCTGATCATAATCTTCTGACCGGTCATCTGACTCAGCGCCGTCGCCGCATGACCAGCGCCCATGTTGGAGACTTCACGCAGCGCGTCAAGTTGCAGCGACTTCAAATTGCGGATGTCGTCCACGTTCAAGCTCCCGGGAAAAGACTGCCAACGTCCACGATCAACGCCGGCGCACCATCAGCGAGAATGGTCGCGCCACTGAACAATGCGAGTCCATCGCGCGGCGCGTCGAACTGTTTCACGACGATATCCTGCTGTCCAATCAGTTCGTCTACCACTAGGCCGGATCGCTGATCGCCGCGTTCAATTACGATGATCTCGCGGTGCGGCTCCATTCCAGGCGACTGTCGCACCACATCGCGCAAATCCAGCAACGGGAGGACTTCGTCGCGTAGCACCAACACGTCGCGTCCTTTAATGCGCTGAACCGCGTCTGGACCGTACTCGAGTGTTTCCCGCACATGGGTCAGCGGCAACGCGTACCGCTCGCTACCGGAACGGGCCAGCAATGCGCGGACAATCGCCAGCGTCACAGGAAGTCGGATCGTGATAGCGGTGCCTTCGCCTTGCCCGGTCTTCAATTCGACCGTACCGCCGAGTGCGCGCACTTTGGTCGCGACGACATCCACACCAACACCGCGTCCCGATAATTCTGACACGCGATCCGCCATCGAAAAGCCGGGCTGCGAAATACACCGGAATAGCATCTCGTCAGTGAGCTGCATGGTGCCCGGGTCGACCATTCCTTGCGTCAAGGCGCGTGTAAGTACGCCGCTTCGATCAATGCCCCGTCCGTCGTCTGTCACCCGCAAGAGCACCGCCGCGCGGTCCCGTGCGGCACTGAGCAACAGGCGCCCGACGCGCGGCTTCCCTGCTGCCACTCGCGCTTGTGGTGTTTCGATGCCGTGATCAATGGCGTTCCGCAACAAGTGCACGAGCGGCTCACCAATTTCATCGAGCAACGAGCGGTCGAGCTCAATCTCTTTTCCTTCAACGACAAACTGCACTTCTTTCCCGACTTGTCGGGCCGCATCGCGCACCAAGCGGGGGAACCGGTCGAATACTTGGCCCACTGGCACCATGCGGCTCGTCATAATTTCCGCTTGCAGGTCGCCAATGAGTCGCGCCGCTTGCTGCATCGACTCCTCGAGCGCCGCATCGTCAATCGACGCCGTCAGCTGTAACAGTCGGCCGCGAGTGATGACTAGTTCGCCGATCAGGTTCATCAGGGCGTCGAGGCGCGTCAGATCAATGCGCACGTGGCGGGTCGTCCGCGTGAACGGCTGCGATGCCCCTTCGTCCAAGAGACCGGCGACGTCGGTCGATCGGCGCGCCGGCACTGCCGTCACTCCGGAATCCACAGCCGAATCGCCCATCCGGATTTCCACCTCCTCGACATCGCCAGCCGCACGCACGGCCGATTCAATCTCGGCCGCACCGGCCGTCGTCACGAGCCGCAACGTGAACGTCTGAGGCTGATCCGCAGATTGGATCACTTCAATGGCGGGCTCAATCGCCGTGACGTCGCCGAGCTCCCGCAACTTGGTGATGGCCATGAACGCCCGAACGCCCGGGAGCATCGCATTCGCCGTCTGTTGTACACGTATTAGTACGCCGGGCGCATCGGCAACGGTCAACACGCTGAAATCCACCAGCGCACCCGTCGCCGTCACCTGCACCGCCCGGAATTCGCTCGTCGCGCTTCCGCCGGCGACATCGTGCAATCGCTGGAGCGCATCGACCATTCCCGGCGATTGTACCGCGTCTTCATTTGCCGAATCGACGCCGGCTTCTAAGGCATCCGCCGCCGCGAAAAGTGCGTCAATGAGCTCCGGCGACAGCATCTGCTCGCCGCGCCGCAACCGGTCGAGCAGCGACTCCACCTCATGCGCAAACTCGGCAACGGCGTGATACCCCATCGCCGCACTCATCCCCTTCATGGTGTGTACCGCCCGGAAGACTGCGTCCACCGGCTCGACAGTTTCGACGCCTTCTTCGAGTTGCAGCAGCGCGCGATTGATCGCCGAGAGCTGTTCGCGGCTCTCGGTGCGGAATAACTCGGCGTAGCGTTGCAGGTCGAGGCTCAACCAAGCACCCGCTGCACCGCCTCCAGCACACGGCTCGGCTGAAAGGGCTTGACGACAAAATCCTTCGCGCCTGCCTGGATCGCTTCGACCACTAGCGCCTGCTGCCCCATCGCGCTGCACATCAGCACTTTCGCATTCGGGTCGAACTTCGTGATTTCGCGGACCGCATCAATACCGCCCATGTCCGGCATCACGATATCCATCGTCACAAGATCCGGGCGCAGCAGTTTGTATTTCTCGACTGCTTGCGCCCCGGTCTCGGCCTCGCCGACGACTTCGAATCCCGCTTGCTGCAAGATGTCACCCACCATCGTGCGCATGAAAATCGCGTCATCACAAATGAGTACCGTCTGTGCCACCGTTCCCCCGGTCAAACGAAAAAGGAAATAAGACTGTGCATCGCCTATACCACGAATGCTTGCTTCGCAATTTCTTCGACATCGCAGAGCAGCGCTGTGGACTCCCGCGTTGCTCCGAAATACACCAACCCGCAGACCGCACCGCCGGCCGCCCGCTCCGGGTCAATCGATTCCACCGCGTCTTCGGCCACCGTAAGAACTTCCTTCACCTCACTCACCCCGATTCCAAACGATTTACCGCCCGCATTGACGACGACAATAACTCCCGACGGCATCGCGCCCTGCTCCTCCCCGTCGGTGCGTCGGTCCGTACCGAAACGCACGCGCAAATCAATTACCGTTACCAGCGTCCCGCGCAGGTTGATCAGGCCGCGGACCCACTCCGGAGCCCCGGGCAACCGCGTGGCCGGCCGTGATGGTACGATCTCGCGTACGACCGCGAGATCGCAGGCACACAGGCGTGCCCCGACCCCGAACAACAGCATGCGCCGACCCAGAATTTCAGCCGTCGACTCTATAGAAGCCAAAGTACTCCAGCGGATCGGGGTGAGCAATCAAATCGGGGTCTTCGGCGATCGCCCCGAGCGAAACCCGAAGATCTTCTGGCAGTGGCGATCGGAAGTCCATCAGGTCCCCGGTCCCAGGGTGCTTGAAAACGAGCCACGCCGCGTGCAGAAAGTGGCGCTGCGGCGGGAGGCCTACGAGCCGTCGAGCCCCGCCCCCGCCATAGGTGTCGTCGCCGACCACCGGATGGCCAATGGACATCAGATGCACGCGAATCTGGTGCGTGCGCCCCGAGTGCAAATGCGCCCGGAAAAAATCGCATGACTGAAATCGCGCGATCCGTACGAAGTCCGTGCGCGCCGCCCGTCCACTCGCGGAAATCGCCATTTTCTTGCGATCGTTCGGATCGCGTGCAATCGCTTTGTCGACGGTGATTTTATCGCCGTCAATATGGCCCCACGTCATCGCCGCATAGCGCCGCGACACGCGACGTTCGGCCATCGCTTTTGACAGTAGGCGGTGCGCGCGCTCTGTTTTCGCGACGACGAGTAACCCCGACGTGTCTTTGTCGAGCCGGTGCACCAGGCCAGCTCGATCTTCGCCACCCACTTCGTCGAGCGACTGATTTGCCGAAAAGCGCCCCTTTAAGGCGTTGACCAACGTGCCCGACCAGTGCCCTGGTGCCGGGTGCACCACCATGCCGGCCGCCTTGTCGACCACAAGTACTTCGTCGTCCTCAAACACCACATTAATCGCGATGTCCTCGGCGAGGACCGGCCGATCTTTGGTTGGTGGCACTTCAACAGTGATTTCACTGCCGGGGAGCGGTAAAAAGCTGGCACGCTCTGCCTTGCCATCAACGAGCACCTGACCGGTGGCGATCAGCGTTGCGGCTTGTGTGCGCGAAAGGTCAAGACGGCGCGCGACGAGGGAATCCAAACGCCCCCCGTCGGCGGCGTCAACCGCGAAGCGGCGCGTCTGGTTCACGGGTCGGCACGAGCAGCAGTTCGTCCTGCATGGCCTCCGGTTCCTTCACTGCTGCTTCACGCGCGATGGCGGTGGCCTGGGCGTCTTCGCGCCACAACACGATCGCCAAGACCACGGCGCCACAGCTCACTGCCATGTCGGCGACATTGAACGTCGGCCAGCGGTGTATGCCGATGCCCACATCGAGAAAATCCACCACGCCCCGCGCCGACTTCACCCGGTCGATGAGGTTGCCCACCGCGCCGCTGCAGACCAAGGCTAGCGCCAGCGTCCGCACGCGGTCACCGGCTCGGGTGCTCCGGTACATCTGCCAGAGCAGGACGAGCGCGGCAACACTCAGCGCCGAAAAAATCTCCCGGGAATATGTCCCCACGTGCAAACCGAACGCCGCACCTGGATTGTACACCAGCGTGAGCCGCAAAACGTTGCCCAGCACGGCATGCGGCACTCTCAGGACGAGCCCATCGACAGCCAACACTTTCGTGAACGCGTCTGCGAGGACCACCGACACGATCACACCCCAAAACAGCGTTCGCTTTCTCGAAATCGGATTACTTCTTGCCATCTTCCTCACGTTGCTTGCACTGAATGCAGAATCGCGCGTGCGGGAGTGCATCCAGACGCTCAAACGCGATTTCGCCGCCGCACTGGTGACAGCGCCCGAACCGTTCCGGCGTGCGATACAACCGCCGCAATGCTTCGTCGATGTGCCAAAGGAACCGTCCCTCTTGACTGGCGAACAAGAAGGCCTTCTCGCGTTCCATGGCATCGGTGCCCTGGTCCGCCATATGGAAGGAGTACGACGACAGATCGCCTTCCGCGCCTTGCGGCGTGGAGCCAAACGTTTCGTCGTAATGTCCGAGTTCCTTGAGCACGCGCCGGCGCTCCTCGAGCAGCCGCTTTTCAAAATACGCGATTTGCTTTTTTTGCATCGGCTTGAACTTCTTGTCGTCCGTAGAGGTAACGGGCATCGTCAGACGTCCTTGGTGAGAGCAATGTGCGCCATCATTCCGTCGAGATCGACGGCGGTGGCTTTGCTTCCGTGCGCGAGTGTCGCCGCAATCACGACCTGGCGCGCCAGTACTTCTCCGGCGATCCATTGCCGGTATTCCTCCGCCGCAGCGCAGGTGAATTCGTCACCGGCAATTTCCAGACGGATCCGGTCGCTGACCGCAAGCCCGGTTTCCTTTCTCAACCGCTGAATACGGCTTACCAGCTCACGTGCTATACCCTCCGAGCGCAACGCAGCTGTCACGGTCGGATCTACCGCTGCGAACCGCGACCCATCCTCCTGTACGGTAAGATCACCGCTCGCCCGACGAACTAATGTAAGATCATCCGCCGACAAAGCATGCTCCGTACCGTTTACACTGATCCGGACCACTTCGCCGCGTTCAAAGCTACGCAGGGTGTCAACGGGAAGCGCGGCAACGGCCGCGGCGGCCAGCGGCGTGTCCTTGCCCCACTGCTTTCCCAACGCCCGGAAGTTCGGCTTCGCCTCCAACGTTACCAAGGTATCGGCACTGGTGGCGAACTCGATTTTCTTGATGTTCAACTCGGCTTCGAGCAACGGCGCCAGCGCCTGAATGAACGCCGAGACGGTGTCGCCATGGTGCGGTGTCACACACACCATTCGCGACAACGGTTGCCGCACCTTCACGGAGGCATCGTCACGCGCCGCCCGGCCAAGCGTAGCGAGAGCGCGAATCTCCGACATCGCGAGGTCGAGTGCGGGCTGGTTCGCGAATGGTGCCGGGCGCACATATGACGCCAAATGCACCGATTGCCCTGTGAGTTCACGATGAATCCAATCCGTGACAAATGGAGCCAGCGGAGCGAGTAAACGACAGCTCACCGCGAGCACTTCATGCATCGTGGCAAAGGCGCTTCGGTTCTCTGCGCCCTCGACCTCGTAAAAACGGTCGCGCGAGCGCCGGGTATACCATTTCGAGACGTCTTCGTCCACGAACTCCATTATCGCGCGCGCGGCCCCGGTGGCGTCATAGGCATCTAGCGCCCGATTCGCCTCCCCCTCGACTGCCGCCAGCCGTGACAGAACCCACTGATCGAGCAGTGGCCGCTGCTCAGGAGCCGGATCGGCGGCGGATGGCGCCCATCCAAAATTCGCGTACTGGGCAAAAACTCCGTTATACAGATTTTTGAGCGTCACCAGAAATCGCCCAGCCGTCTCGCGCACAGCGGCTTCGTCAAAACTGCGCGGCTTCCACACCTGACTGGCGCTGATAAAAAAGAGCCGCGCCGCATCGGCACCGTGTTGCGTCATCACCGCGAATGGGTCGACAGTGTTGCCGCGACTCTTGCTCATCTTCTGCCCTTTCGCGTCGAGCACCATGTCGTTCACGACGACATTGCGATACGGCGGCTGCACCACGGCAGGCTGTCCATTTCCCTGCAACTCGTCTGACAGCCCCGTGGCGATCGCCAGCAGCGAATAAAACCATCCGCGGGTCTGATCCACACCTTCAGCAATAAAATCGGCCGGATAGAACTTGGCGAATTTATCGGCATTCTCAAACGGATAGTGCCATTGCGCAAACGGCATCGAACCAGAATCGAACCACGCATCAATCACTTCAGGGACGCGGCGCATGGTCCCGGTCCCGGATTTCGCTGGCCACGAGTAGGCGTCGATGTACGGCTTGTGCGGATCGAATTGCGGCGGCAACGCACGGCCCGAGCGTTCCGCCAGCTCGGCGTAACTCCCCAGCACTTCAATTTCCGTCGGATCGGCATCGTTCATCCACACTGGCAACGGCGTGCCCCAAAAACGGTCGCGTGAAATCGCCCAGTCAATGTTATTCTCGAGCCACTTACCAAACCGGCCCGTGCCAGTCTCCGGTGGGTTCCAACTCACCTGAGCGTTGCGCGCAATCATGTCGTCTTTGAATGCCGTCGTGCGCACGAACCACGATGTGCGCGCGTAATACAACAGCGGCGTGCGGCAGCGCCAGCAATGCGGATACGAATGTGTCAGCGTTGTCGCCTTCCAGATGACATCGCGCTTCTTCAGCTCTTCGATGATCAGGGGATCCGCTTTCTTCACAAACATTCCGCCCACGACCGGCATCTCATCCGGAAACTGGCCGCGCGAATTCACTGGAAGCAAAAACGCCAACCCGTGACGGCGACCCGCCTCATAATCATCCGCGCCAAAAGCGGGAGACATATGCACCACGCCCGAGCCATCGTCTGCCGATACGAACTCCTCGGCAACAATCACCTCGTGGATGCCTTCCGCGTATTCCGCCCAGTCCAGTGGCCGGCGATAGCGCTGCCCCGCAAGCGTGCGACCCGGGAATCGGGCAAGGACTTCCCATTTCGATTCCCACTCGGCGCCCAATACCACGGCGGCGCGCGACTCCGCGAGCACGAGCGACCAGTCGTCACGTCCATTTTTGCGCACCTCGACATAGGTGAGCTCAGGATTGACGGCGAGCGCTGCGTTGGACACGAGTGTCCACGGCGTTGTCGTCCATACCACAATACGGCGCCGCTTCACTACGCCGGTGTCCGAAACGGTCGGCTCCAGATCCAAGGCCAAATACACCGACGGATCTTCGACGTCCTGATAGCCCAAGGCGAGTTCGTGTGAACTCAACGTGGTCTCACATCGCGGACAATACGGCAAAATCTTGTGACCCTGATACAACAGTTGCTTGTTGTGCAGCGCTTTCAACGCCCACCACACACTTTCCACATACTCATTGCTGTACGTCACATATGGGTGTTGATAGTCCAGCCAATAACCCATACGCGCGCTTAGCGTCTCCCACTCCTCGCGATACTTCCACACACTCTCGCGGCAGAGTTGGTTGAACTTCTCGATGCCAAACTTCTCGATATCCTGCTTGCCGCTGATGCCGAGCGCTTTCTCTATCTCAATCTCGACCGGCAACCCGTGTGTGTCCCAGCCGGCTTTGCGATTCACGTGCCGCCCGCTCATCGCCCGATAGCGGCAGAATAGATCCTTCACGGTCCGCGCAAAGAGATGATGAATCCCCGGTCGGCCGTTCGCCGTTGGCGGGCCTTCAAAGAACACGAATTCCGGATCGTTCGCGTGCGCCGCCTGCGTGACCGCGAACAGCTCCTCGGCCGCCCAGCGCTTCAACAGCTCTTCTTCCAGATCGCGCGCCGCGCGTTCCGGTAAAAGTTCACCGTATGTCTTCGGGGTGTTGATGGTCGTCACATGCGCTCCAACACGCCGCGCACAAGCGTCGTGAGCGCCGGCTCGGCGCGTTTCGCGACGGCAAGAATCTTTTCCAAACTCGCGGCCTCGAGCGCATCCGGAATGCACATGTCGGTGATAATCGAAATCCCGAGCACGCTTAAACCGCCGTGCAACGCGACGATCACTTCGGGCACGGTGCTCATCCCAACCGCGTCGGCGCCGAGCGCTTGTAGCATACGATACTCCGCCCGCGTTTCCAGATTCGGTCCGGCGACTGCGACGTACACACCCTCACGCAGCGTGATCTTTGCGTCACGCGCCACCGCCCGCGCGAGCCCACACAAGGTTGCATCGTACGGCGCGCTCATATCCGGAAAGCGGTCACCAAGTCGGGAATCGTTCGCGCCAATCAGGGGATTGTCACCCAATAAATTGATATGATCCACGATCAGCATTACGTCGCCGGCTTCCCAGTCCGCGCGCATACCCCCACACGCATTGCTGACAATCAATGTGTCTGCACCGAGCGCGCGCAGTACCCGCACCGGAAAAGTGACCTGCTGCAGCGAGTAACCCTCGTAGCGATGAAAGCGCCCCTGCATCGCCACCACGCGCTTTCCACCCAGTGTGCCGAATATCAACTTTCCACTGTGCGATTCCACAGTCGACAGCGGGAAGCCGGGAATATCCGCGTATTCCACAACAGTCTCCACCGTGATCGCCGCGCCGAGTGCGCCAAGCCCCGTGCCGAGGATGATCGCAACGCTCGGTACGAAACTCGTGCGCGCACGAATCGACGAGACGGCAGCGTCGACCGTTTCGACCCGATGCGCATGCTCCGCGCCCTCGATCCGTTCGGGGAGCGTGCCTTTTGCCAATGCCGCCATGGTCCTTTCGCTACTCTGCTTTGGCGTTCGCGTCGAGCCACGAACCAGGGCTCTTCACGGGCGGGCGCTCGTCCTCTTTCGCGTCCGATTCGAAATCGGGAGCTTGCACATCAACAGGATCGGGCGCTGATTCGGCGGCCTGCAACTCGGCCAAATGTCGCTCGGCCATCACGCGCATCTGCGTGAGATAACTTCGGCGCGCCCTGTCGAGTGCGTCTAATTCCGCGCGCAGGCGCCGGACTTCGGCGCGCGCTTCGTCCACAACTTTCTCACCCTCGGCGCGCGCTTCACGCAATGTCAGCTGCGCTTCGCGTTCCGCTTGATCGCGGGTGTCAGCGCGCAGTTGCTGCGCCGAGATCAGCGCGTCATTGAGCGCTTTGTCGCGCTCGCGGAAGGCGCGCAACTGTTCGTGAAACCCTTTGGCTTTCGCCTCGAGCTCTTGATTGACGCGTGTGAGCCGTTCGAGTTCGTCGGCCACTTGGTCGCGAAACTGATCGACACGCGTTTTGTCGTATCCGCGCCACTCCGACCCGAAGTCGTAGCGCCGCGCATCAACGGGGGTCAGGTGAAAGGCTTCGTCGTTCATTACGACCTCGTTCCGAACAGGACGGTGCCCAATCGCACCAACGTTGCGCCTTCTTCGATCGCCATCTCGAAGTCGGCGGACATGCCCATCGACAGTTCCACGGCGCTATGACCAGCCGCCACCAGCACATCGAGCGCAGTGCGGGCGCCGCTAAACACGCGCCGCAACACTACCGCATTCGCGTCAAACGGCGCCATCGTCATGACACCCATCACCCGCACTCCACACAATTCCTTCAACCGGTCTGCCTCGGCTTCGAGTGCGGTCGGCGCATATCCGCCTTTTGTAGCTTCACCAGCGACGTTCACTTGTACTAACACATCCACTGCACGGCCGCGCGCGAGACCAAATTCGCTGACCGCGTCCGCCAGCGCCGGCCGATCGAGCGCGTGGAACAATGTGAAATGGTCAAGCTGTTTCACTTTGTTACGCTGCAAGTGACCGATCAAATGCCATCGGACGGCCGCCGCATCGCCACTGATTGCTGCCTGCTTGACGACTGCTTCTTGCACTTTATTCTCGCCCACATCGCCAATCCCGGCGCGCCATGCCGCTTCGACGGCATCGGGTCCGTGCGTCTTCGTGACCGCGATCAGCCGAACCGTTTGAGCGTGCCCGCCACGGCGCACGGCTTCCGCGATTGTCGCGCGAACTTCCGCGACTCTTTCAGGAAGCGCCGAAAATGGCATAACACTCTAAATTATCAGAGGTTACCCGCTTCCGGCAAGGCTTTTTTCAGCCGCGCGATTGGGAGCCTTAGGCCGGCCGGGGCTCCGGACCACCAAGCAGCCCTGGCGAAGACCGTCGTGGCTCTGTGGCGGGCGCTGGAATGACAGCAGGCGACGGCATGAATACCTCCGGCGGATCGCGCGGCGGAAGCTGTTCACCGCGCATCAGAATCGCGAAATCCTCGCGTGTCAGCGTCTCACGTTCCAGCAATGCGGCAGCGATGGTATCAAGCAGCGCCCGGTTGGCAACGAGCACTTCTGTTGCCCGCCCATAGGCTTGCTGGATCACGCGGGTGACTTCGTCGTCAACGAGCTGTGCCGTGCGTTCCGACACCTGTCGACGGCTGGTGAGCTGTTGACCGAGGAATACTTCCTGTTCGTTGTCGCCGACGAGAACCGGTCCGATGGTATCCGACAGTCCCCATTGCGACACATAGCGGCGGGCAATGCCTGTGGCCATCTGAATGTCGCTGGCTGCACCGGTGGTTACGCGATCATGTCCGAACACCAATTCTTCGGCCGCGCGACCACCATATGCCATCACGAGTCGCGCTTCGAGTTGCTGACGCGTGACGCTGACGCGGTCGTCATCCGGCAATGTAAATGCCAATCCAAGTGCCCGGCCGCGCGGCACGATTGTGACTTTGTGCAACGGGTCATTGCCCTTCACCATCAAGGCGCATACCGCGTGCCCGCCTTCATGGAACGCCGTGAGCCGGCGTTCTTCGTCTTTCATCACGAGCGATTTCCGCTCGGCGCCAAGCATCACGCGGTCTTTCGCATCTTCGAAATCAATGCGGTAGATCTTATCGTGATTCCGGCGGGCCGCGAGCAACGCACCTTCGTTCACCAGATTGGCCAGGTCCGCACCGGCCATTCCCGGAGTGCCACGCGCGAGCGCCAAGACGTCAACATCGTCGGCAATTGGCTTGTTGCGCAAATGCACACGAAGAATGCCTTCGCGGCCACGCAAGTCCGGCGCGTCAACGACAATTTGGCGATCGAATCGGCCTGGACGAAGCAACGCCGGATCGAGCACGTCGGGGCGATTCGTCGCGGCAATAAGAATCACACCTTCATTCGACTCGAAGCCGTCCATTTCGACGAGCAACTGATTGAGCGTCTGTTCGCGCTCGTCATGCCCCCCACCCAAACCCGCTCCGCGATGACGGCCCACCGCATCGATTTCGTCAATGAAAATGATGCACGGCGCGTGCGCCTTGCCCTGTTCGAACAAATCGCGTACACGGCTCGCGCCAACCCCGACGAACATCTCAACAAAGTCCGAACCGGACATCGAAAAGAATGGACGGTTGGCTTCGCCAGCGACCGCCTTTGCGAGTAGCGTCTTGCCGGTCCCTGGCGGGCCGACGAGCAGAGCGCCCTTGGGAAGTCGGCCGCCAAGTTTCGTGAACTTCGCCGGATCTTTCAAGAACTCGATGATTTCCATCAGATCCATTTTCGCTTCGTCGGCGCCCGCGACATCGGCAAACGTCACCTTCGGCGTATCGCCGGCGAGCAACTTGGCCTTCGATTTTCCGAACGAAAATGCTTTGTTCCCACCGGCCTGCATCTGGCGGAAAATAAAGAACCAAATCGCGATTAACACGATCCATGGCAGGAACTGGACCAGCAGCACCATGAAGCTGGCGCGCTCGTCCTGCGCCGTGATGCGAACATTTTTCTCGCGCAACCGATCGAGCTCGCGATCGGAATTCAGCACTGGCAATTTTACGGTGAACTTCGATGTCGGTTTCCCGTTCGGCATAACAATCACCGGCTGCTTGAATTCGCCGGTGATCAGTTTGCCGCCCGTAATCGTGACCTTGGCGAGGTTGTCTTCTTTCAGCTGTTGATCGTATTGCGTGTATTCAATTTCCGGTGCCGGATCGGTGCGGCCATTGGAGAATTGGATGAACGCCACCGGCACGAGAATGACGAGCACCCAAAAGGCGATCGCCTTGGAGGTGCGTCCCAGGTTGCCGGGCTGTTTCGGAGGTATCGGTGCCATATGTGGTTCTCGGTTCCTGTTGTGTGCTACTGCAGACTGGCGACGTACGGCAGATGGCGGAAATTCTCCGCATGGTCGAGGCCGTACCCGACCAGAAATTCATGTGGTGCGTCAAAGCCGATGAACTTCGTCGGATGGTGCAACTCGGTAGCAATGTGCTTATGCAGCAATGCGCAGATCTCAATCGATTTCGGATGTCGCGCCATCAATAATCCCATCAATTTCTCCAGCGTACGACCGGAGTCCACAATATCTTCGACGAGCAAAATGTGTTTCCCTTCCAGTTGCGTCTCCGGGTCATACACCAGTCGCACCGTTCCGCTCGATTCGGTCGCGTCACCGTAGCTCGTTGCGACCAAAAAATCGACATGGAGTGGGCGGCGGATTTCCCGTACTAAATCGGCGAGAAAAACAAAGCTGCCCTTCAATAGACCCAGTACCAGCAAGTCTCCATCGGGGTAGGCAACAGTGATTTCTTCGCCGAGTTCGTGTACCCGGCGTTGAATCTCCGCCTGCTCAAACGCAATGCGTTTGACCGCACGGCCGAGGAGGCGGGGATCGGGCACCGCGACGTCGATTCTGGCAGCGGCTGACATACTATGAATATAGCTTGGCGACGGCACGACAATTCCGCAGCACAAAGCTCGACGCCGTGCGCTGCACCTCGGCGCCGCCCGAGAGCGGAATGCGTCCGCCGGGCAATCCGGACGCTGTAAAGGCGGCAAGACGCTCGGTACCACGCCAGTCGAGTGCGACGTGCGCGCGGGCGGCAATCGCGGGCCAGAGCAAGGCAGCGGCGCTAACGTCGAGCGATTGAAAGGCCGACGCTGGCACGATGATGCCCGCGTCATCCGTCCCCTGTTCGCCAGATAGCGGAGTCACGCCGAGGCCATCAACGAGCACCTCCATGCCGACACGCCAATCGGCAGCGCGGCGGGCGATGTCCAGTAACTCGCCGCTGAATCCGGGCCGCGAACGTTCCAGCGCCGGGAGCAAATGATGGCGCACGCGGTTTCGAAGGTGGGCGAGGCTGTCGTTCGACGGATCGTCGACAAATAGCAGTTCATGCGACTCTGCGTATAACGAGATCTCGGAGCGGGTGATGTCGAGCAACGGGCGGGCGATGTCCGTTTGGGCATACATTCCGGCAAGCCCTCGAGCTCCCGCTTCACGAAGAATGCGGATCACGACCGTCTCAATTTGATCGTCGCGTGTGTGGGCGGTCACGACTGTGGCTGATAGCTGGCTAGCCCACCGACGCAGAAATGACCATCGCGCGTCGCGCCATGAGGCTTCGGTCCGGGCTTCACCCTCGTGTCCGCGCCCAGTGATGCATGGAACTGATAGGCGGGCGACCTCGCGTTCGACCAAGCGGGCTGCCCGTGTCGCCGCCGCGCCGCTGGCGTGGTCAAATGTCGCGACGCCGACCACGTCGTGGCGACGGCTGGTAAACGCATCGAGCAGCACCATGGAATCACGACCACCGGAGATTGCCAGCAAGTAGCGGCCCGGAGGCAAGGCGTCGATGGCGGGGCAAATCCGGTCAGCGTCCGGAGTTGGGTGATTCCCATCTGGATTTTCCCCCGCTTTCGCACGGTTGGACATGGCGTTAATGTACTGAGTAGCCGTGTGGCACTCGGACGGCCCGGCAGTTCGGATTAACACCGATCAGCACAAAGGAGCAGTAGTGGAACACAGTTTCGGCGGACCAATTGGCACGTTGATCGCAGGCCTCGGAATGGGGGCGTTTTACGCGGCACTGATCTGGATCAACACTTTGCTCGGGGTATTTCTGACGCCGTTTTTCATCGTTCCATTGACCTGGGTGCAAGACGCCATTCAAGCAAAGAAGGCCGCGCGGAGCTGACCGTTCGACGGCTTCAGTGGCCGCCGCTGACCTTTGAATAAGTACGGAACCGGCGCCTGCGCCGGTTTTTTTTCGTTCCTGGTGGTCTGTGGTTGCAATTACGGGCCCTGAAACATTCAGCCTTCTTGGCAGTCATTGTAACGAAGCCAGTAGGCGGCCGACTCTGGGCCAGATTGGGTTAGGGTCGGTCAGAGAGCCGTAAGCCAAGGCAACGATTTAATATGCCAGCGGTCAGCAATATTTTCTATGATTGAACTGCGTACTGCGACAGGTGTCAATCCACAATAGTTGTGAGACGACAGCTTTGTGATCAAATGCAGGACACCGCCGACAGAAACAGCCATATGCAGTCCTAAATTGCATATCCACATTTATGAATTACCTCATCTAATATATCATGCATACTGTCTATATATGCTATTCATATGTAGTTGACAGCAATGATATGATGTCATTTGGTGCATATTCATTCATCTCAACAATCGGCTGAGGATAATCCGCAATGAACACGGAAACAATCCTAATGTTAGTCTGTCCGGACTACGAAGACCTTGAAGTGTGGTATCCCAAGTTGCGCCTTGAAGCAGCGGGCTTCGAGGTCCCGTTAGTCGGAATGGGGGATAAGTCATATCAAGGCAAACATGGCTACCCTTGCCAAGTGGACGGAGATGTTCGCGAATACATGTCTGACACATTGGCGGGAATCATTGCGCCGGGTGGGTGGGCACCTGACAAGCTTCGTCGCGACCCGATAGTTCTCAACCTCGTTCGGGAAGTCAATGCCAACGGTGGGCTCGTCGCCACGATCTGTCACGGGCCGTGGATATTCATTTCCGCCGGGATCGTGAAGGGACGCCAAATGACCTCAACCGTCGGCATCCGGGACGATGTCGTCAACGCCGGTGCGAAATGGCTGGATGAGCCGGTCGTTGTGGACGGTAACCTCATTTCGAGCCGTACCCCAAAGGACCTGCCGGCATTCGGAGAAGCGCTCGTGGAATGGCTTTCCCGCCGAGCGACGCGCGCTTAGCTCCATTATTTCGCGCACGGGCAGGCGCGACCCTACGCCCCGATCACGACCTGATCCGCACCAGAGTGAGGATCGTATACACCGCCACCGGCTCGTTCAGTTGGTTGAATACTTCCACATCCCACGCCACCACTCCCTGCGGAATACCACCCTCTGGCGTGTCTTTGGCCGTCTTCTGCTTGCACGTCAGCCGCACATGGATCGCGTCGCCGGGATAAACCGGCTTGATGAATCGAAGGTTATCCAATCCATAATTCGCCAGCACCGGCCCTGGCGCCGGGTCAACAAATAGACCGGCAGCGGCGGATAGCACGAGATACCCGTGGGCGACCTTCCGCTCAAACACTCCCTCTTTCGCCGCGGCTTCGTCGCTCATATGCGCGTAAAATTTGTCGCCAGAAAGCTCGGCGAAGTTCGCCACGTCTTCGTGGGTCATTGTCCGCGCTTTCGTGATCATGGTCTCGCCAATCGCGAGCTCCTGGAAAAACTTCCGGAACGGATGCACGCCGTCGGTCGTCTCGGGGCCGCCCTTCACCCACTCGCGCGTGACGGCCGTAATCATCGCCGGTGATCCCTGCATGGCGGTGCGTTGCATGTAGTGCAGCACGCCGCGCCCTCCGCCCATCTCCTCACCACCGCCCGCACGACCAGGGCCGCCATGAATCAAGTTTGGTAGGGGCGAACCGTGCCCAGTGCTCTCCTTGGCACTACTCCGGTCGAGCACCAGAATGCGTCCGTGGAATGGCGCAACGCCCAGCACCACTTGGCGCGCAATGTTCGTATCGGCGGTAATCAGCGACCCGCACAGGCTTCCCCGCCCTAACTTCGCCAGTGCAATGGCCTCGTCAATGGTCTTGTACGGCATCACGGTATTCACGGGACCGAACGCCTCGATATCGTGCGGCTCCGTGTGCGTGAACGGATTCGCACATGCCAGCAACATCGGCGCGAAAAATGATCCAGCGCGGCGATCGGCACCGGTCACTGCGAAATCGTCGTTGCCGCCGTACACGAGTTCCGTCGCGGCGCGAATTTTCGACGCGGCCGCGCCGACGTCCCGCACCTGTCCGCGACTGGCGAGCGGGCCCATGCGAACGCCCTCGACGGACGGATCACCAATCGTCACGCCAGCAAGTCGCTTCTTCAACGCGTTGATTACGGCTTCTTCCATCCCGCTAGGGACGATGGTTCGGCGAATCGCCGTGCATTTCTGCCCGGCCTTTGTTGTCATTTCGCGCACCACTTCCTTGATAAACAAGTCGAACTCTTCGGTGCCTGGAACCGCGTCGGGCCCGAGGATCGAACAGTTGAGCGAGTCGGCCTCCATATTGAACCGCACGGAGTGCTCGAGAATAGCCGCGCTTTCTTTGAGCATGCGCCCCGTGACCGCGGAGCCGGTAAACGCCACAGCGTCCTGCATATCCACATGCGTCAGCAAGTCACCGGCACTGCCGCAGATTAACTGCAACGTCCCTTCCGGAAAAATGTTCGACGCAATCATATCGCGGACCATCGCTTCGGTCAGGTACGAGGTGACTGTAGCCGGTTTGACAATCGCCGGCATGCCCGCAAGCAACGTCGGAGCGAGTTTCTCGAGCATGCCCCAACTCGGAAAATTAAACGCGTTGATGTGAATGGCGACGCCTTCGAGCGGAACCGCAATGTGGCGGCCAATGAATGTGCCCCCTTTCGACAGCGGCTCCATAGGGCCTTCGACGTGGAACCGTTCATTCGGGAACTCACGGCGGCCACGGCTGGCGTACGCGAACAACGTCCCGATGCCGCCCTCGATATCCACCCAACTATCGGCCTTCGTCGCGCCGGTCATCGCCGAGATGGCATAATAGCCGGCTGTGCGCTCCATCAAATATTTCGCCATCGCTTTCAGCATGCGGGCGCGATCATGAAAGGTCATCGCGCGCAACTTGGGGCCGCCGACGGTGCGCGCGTAGTGCGCCATCGCCTTGAAATCGAGTCCACCACTCGACGTTTCGCCGATTTTCTCGCCGCTGACGGCGTGAAAAAGTTCGGCTTGCGGGCCGGTACCGGTCACCCATTCGCCGAGTACGTAGTTCTGAAGTTTCATCATTTGGTTTGAGACCACGTCTTGAAAGACATCGGCTGTTCTTTCCGGCCGGGCGGCACTGCACGCAACGGCTCGCACTCCTTCCAAGTGGCGCGCATCGCGGCCGGGAGCGCCTGATAGAGCGCCGTGCCCTGCGACTTCCAGTCGAGCATCGCATCGGTTACATCTTTCACAACTTTCGCCGGATTGCCAACGACAATTTTTCGCGGCAACACATTCATATCCGCGGGCACAAAACAAAGCGCGCCAACAATGGACCCGGCACCGATCACGGCGTTATCCATCACAACCGCGTTCATGCCAACCAGCGCGTTCGCGCCAATCCGTGCGCCGTGCACGACGGCCCCGTGCCCAATGTGAGCGCCAGCCTCCAACACCACCGTGACGCCGGGGAACATATGAATCGTGCAGTTTTCCTGAATATTGCAACCATCTTCAATCACGATCGCGCCCCAATCGCCGCGGATCGCCGCGCCGGGGCCCACGTACACATCTCGGCCGATGATCACATTGCCCGTGATGGCAGCATTTGGGTGGACGAACGCCGTCTCGTGGACGACCGGTGTGAAGCCGTCAAATTCGTAAATCATTCGGTTAGACCCGTTCCAAAATCATCGCGAAGCCCTGCCCCACGCCGATGCACATCGTGCACAGCGCGTACCGTTTCTTTTGTTGGTGCAACTCGCGCACCGCGGTCAGTGCCAGGCGCGCCCCGCTCATACCCAGCGGGTGGCCAAGAGCAATCGCGCCACCATTCGGATTTACCCGCGGATCATCATCGCGAAGCCCCAACTCACGCATACAGGCAAGCGACTGGGCGGCGAAGGCTTCATTGAGTTCGATGACGTCCATATCCTTCAACGTGAGTCCCGCAAATGCCAGAACCCTTTTCGTCGCCGGCACCGGACCCATTCCCATAATCCGCGGCTCCACTCCAGCCGCCGCACTGGCCACGACTCGAGCCAACGGAGAAAGCTGGTTCGCTTTCACGCCGTTCGCCGACGCCATTAATAGCGCAGCGGCGCCATCGTTCAGGCCGCTCGAGTTGCCGGCCGTCACCGACCCCTGCCCATCGGTCCGAAACGCCGGCTTCAACTTTGCCAACGTTTCCAGCGACGTATCGGGGCGAATAAATTCATCGTGCTCCACACGTTTCGCTTCGCCCTTTTTCTGAGCGATCTCGACGGCTACAATTTCTTCGGCGAATCGTCCGCTCGATCGGGCCGCTGCGGCCCTCTGCTGCGATCGCACGGCAAAGGCGTCCTGATCGGCCCGCGTTATTCCGAACTGTGCCGCGACATTCTCCGCCGTCTCGCCCATCGAATCGGTGCCATACTTCGCTTTCAACTTTGGATTCACAAAGCGCCAGCCGAGACTTGTGTCGAACAGTTGCACGTCACGGGCAAATGCAGTACTGCCTTTCGACAGAACAAATGGCGCCCGGGTCATCGACTCGGCGCCTCCCGCGATATACACGTCACCCTCGCCGACTTTAATTCCGCGAGCCGCACTGGCAACGGCGCTCAGTCCCGATGCACAAAGCCGATTGATCGTTTCGCCGGGCACAGACACCGGAATTCCAGCGAGCAGCAGCGCCATTCGGGCGACATTGCGATTGTCTTCGCCGGCTTGATTCGCACAACCGAGTATGACATCGGCGATTTGCGATTGATCAAGAGCGGGATGGCGCTCGAGTAGCGCGGCGATGGCATGTGCCGCCAGATCATCAACACGCTCCATACTCAGCGTCCCGCCGAGATTTCCAATCGGGGTGCGAATGCCATCTATGATATATGCGTCGGTCATCGGAACTCAGGTGATGTTGTGATCTTTCTTCGTTCGATATACGGTGCCGCGAAAAATCGCGACGGTCGTATCATGCTGATTGCGCACGGTAACGGCATAGTAGCCAAGTCGTGCGGTTGCGCTTTCTTCAACGGCAATGGCAGTGAGCACATCGCCAACGGCGACGGCCACCGGGTATCCAATGCTGTTGTCAATCGCGACCGTCACTCGACCATTCGTGTTGCAGGCAAACGCCAACGCGCTGTCGGCAAGCGAATACGCGATTCCACCGTGTGCGGCCCCGAAACCGTTGACCATTTCCGGCCGCACCGTCAGGCGACAGCGGGAACGCCCCGGAGCAATCTCGCATACATCGATTCCAAGCCAGCGCGAGAATTCATCACGGGCGAGCATTCCGTGCACAACATGTTCCGCGCGCGCTTGCGCATCACTCTCGCTGCTCACGCGAGCAGGCTCCTCTTTTGCTTCACGGCGCGACGCAAGAGTACGCTCGGGCGATACCGGTCTTCACCATATTCAGTCTGCAGGGCTACGATCCGGTCCAACACCTCGGACGGACCGATTTCATCACCGAGCGCGAGCAGCCCTTTGGGATAGTTTACTCCTTTTGTCATCGCCAGATCGATGTCCGCCGGTGATGCGACGCGCAGGTACACCGCATCAACGGCTTCGTTGATCAGCATGGCCTGCACGCGATCAACAATCTGTTGGCCGAGCACCGAATCCTTCATTGGCTCAGGCGCGGTGGCCCCGTCGCGATAATCATAGTAGCCGCGTTTGGATTTTCTCCCGAGCAATCCGGCCTCGACCATGCGGCGTTGGGTCAAAGCGGGACGGTATCGCGGGTCGTAAAACATCGCCTCGAATACCGAACTGGTCACGGCATAGTTCACATCGTTGCCAATGAAGTCCATCAGTTCGAACGGCCCCATCTTGAATCCACCTAGTTCGCGCATGGCCCAATCAATCGTTGCAATGTCGGCGAGGCCTTCTTCATACATGCGCAAGGACTCGCCATAGAACGGACGGGCGATGCGATTGACAATGAAGCCAGGCGTGTCGGAAGCCACGACTGTCGTCTTGCCCCAACTATCGATCAGCGCTCGCGCGGATTCAGTCGTAATGGCACGCGTAGTGATCGCCGGGACGATCTCCACTAATGGCATAACCGGTGCGGGATTAAAAAAGTGAATACCAATTACCCTTCCGGCCCGTTCGCACGCCGCACCGATTGCAGCAACTGACAGCGACGACGTGTTGGTCGCGATGATCGAGTCGGGGGCGACGATGCTCTCGACGGTGCGGAACAGATTCACTTTCACATCCAATCGTTCGACAACGGCCTCGATGACCAATTCACATGCCGCGAGCGCGACCAGGTCAACTGCAGTCTGTCCGGTGACATATCCGATGCGTTCGAGTACGGCATCGGCAGCGCCCCGATCAAGCCTTCCCTTCTCTACTTCGCGAGACATCGCCCGGGCGTGGCTCGCGCGGGCGCGACTGAGCGCTTCTGGAAACGCGTCGGCCAGTACAACCCGATGCCCGTGCTGGGCCGCCACTTGGGCAATACCGGCGCCCATTGCCCCGGCGCCAACCACTCCGATGACCGCATTTGAATCAAGCGCCATTAGTGGCCTGTGTAATTCGGTTTGCGTTTTTGCAGAAAGGCGCGAACGCCTTCTGCGTAGTCGTCGGTACGCCCCGCCTCTCGCATCGCCTGCTCTTCGAAGTCGAGTTGCGCGTCGAGCGTAGCGCCGAGCGAGTGATTGAACGCGCGCTTGGTAAGGCCAAACCCGCGCGTAGGTTGTGTCGCCAGCATTTTGGCGAGCGCGAGCGCCGACTCCTGCAGCGCCGCAAGTGGCACCACACGAAAGATGAGCCCCCACTCCACGGCCTTGGCCGCCGGAATCTTTTCGCCCAGAAATGCCATCGAGGTGGCGCGCTGCATGCCAACGAGCCGCGGGAGAAAAAACGTGCCGCCGGTATCCGGAATCAGTCCCAGCTTGGCGAAACTCTCGACGAACGCGGCTTCCTCCGCGGCGATCGTCAAATCGCAGGCGAATGCCAGATTAGCGCCAGCACCTGCGGCGATTCCATTTACTGCGCAAATCACCGGCTTTTCAAGTCCGCGAATGGCGCGAACTATCGGGTTGTAACAACTCCGGACCACATCGCCAATGTCCGGCATGGGGCCGTCCGCGTCCTGAGGCAACGCTTCGGTGAGATCCTGGCCGGCACAAAAACCGCGCCCACTGCCCGTCAGGAGAACGGCGCGAATCGCCGGATCGTCAGCGGCCGCTCGGAGAGCGCCCTGAAGCTCCTGAGCCATCGCAAGGGTGAAGCTATTCAGGACCTCGGGACGGTTCAGCGTGATCGTCAACACGCCGTCACCGAAGCTGGTTAGGATACTCTGGTTGGACATCGGTTTAAAAACCTCGGGTACCATTTTGCGCCCTGCGATTAGGACTGCTGCTGGAAAAGATAGCTCCCGGAAGCGTACTTTGGGGTGCTGCTGGTGTCCGGTCCTTCTCTAGCACCCAGAACTATGACACGTGCTCTTGCCCACCGCGTAAAAAAAAGCGGCCGCTCCGGATTCACCCTTATTGAGATTCTGGTTGTGATCGTCGTGATCGCGATTTTAGCAACCCTCGTAGCGCCGAACGTTTTTCAGCACGTCGGAGCCGCGAAGAGCGCGACCGCCAAATCGCAAATCGAGATGCTCGGCGCCGCCCTCGATGCATACCGTCTTGATAACGGGGCGTATCCAACGACTGAACAGGGACTCAATGCCCTATGGGAAAAGCCGACAATTAATCCGCCCGCGAACTGGCGTAGCCCATACCTGCGAAAACCGGTGCCGAACGATCCGTGGGGGCGGGCCTATCTGTACCTCTTTCCGGGGCAGCAGAACCTGAATGGCTACGACCTGCTTTCGTATGGTGCCGATGGCAAGGTCGGTGGTCAGGGTGACGACGCCGATATCCTCAGTTGGAAGTAGCCGCCTCCCAATCACGTGTCCAATAGCCCACATTTGGGAATGGCAAAAACCGCCCCACGTGCACTGGCACGTGAATCAACGAAAGAGAAAGCATTCGACTGGCGTGCGATCGCGTACAACGCGCTTGTGTCGCGCGCCCTCGACGATGTCGAAGAGTCCACGAACCGCAATCGCGCCAACGTCCCTAAAGAGCACTTGGTTCTCTACCAGTTCTCGGCGCGTGGCCACGATGTTGCACAGTGCATCCTTGGCTCCCTGATTAATGGCCGGCACGATGCCGCCGGCGCGTACTATCGTTCGCGACCGATGCTGCTCGCGATGGGCCTCTCTATAGAAGATGCCTTCGGTAGCCCGCTCGGCCGCGCCGGCGGGTTCAGCGACGGACGCGATATCGGCGTGGTGTGCAATCTACCGAGCACGACGGGTCCCATTGTCCTGCCGATGTCTGGTGACGTCGGCTCGCAGTTCACTCCAAGCGCCGGATGGGCGCAGAACATCGTCTACCATCGCGATACACTCGGAGATGCGTCGTACGACAATTGTTTGAGCGTTGCGCTTGGGGGCGACGCGTCGGTTGCCACCAACGGATTTTGGTCGGCGCTGACGATGGCCACAACGCTGAAGTTACCGATGCTCTTTTATATCGAAGACAATGGCCTCGGAATTTCCGTGGGCGGCGAAATGCAAACGCCCGGCGCGAATATTGCCGCTAATCTGGCGTCGTTTCAAAATCTGCTTGTGCGCGATGGCGATGGCACCGACCCGCGCGCAACGTCGCGTTTACTGGCTGAGTGCGTGAACCATGTTCGGTCGGGCGGTGGTCCCGCGTTGGTGCGGCTAACGGTGCCACGACTGTCGAGCCATTCCGGTCCGGACAATCAGAAGGGCTACCGTACGGATGCGGCGATTGCCGCCGACGCGGCCCGTGATCCGCTTCCCCGCCTGCGTGAATATCTCGTGCCCGGACACTTATCCGAAGCGGAGTGGACCACGCTCGAAGCCGATGTCGCGCGCGATGTGAACGCTGGACTCGAAGCTGCGCGGGCGAGGCCCGTACCGGATGCGTCGCGTGTCAAGCGTTTTGCATATGCCGAACTCGCCGGTGCGGGCGACCCGGTTGCCCTAGGCGGATTGAGCGAGAGCGAAATCGCGGCGCTAGGTGGCACCGATGTGCCCGCTGAGGGCGGCGAGATGTTGCGACTGGCTGAAGCCGTGCGCCGCACTCTGGCGAGTGAGTTGGAGCGCAACAAAAAAGTGGTGGTATTTGGCGAGGACGTCGGCGTGAAGGGAGGCGTCCATCTCGTGACCGAAGGGCTTCAGAAAAAATTCGGCATCGACCGTGTGTTCGACACTAGTCTGTCCGAAGAAGGCATCATTGGCCGTGCCGTCGCGATGGCGATTGGAGGACTGATGCCGGTGGCCGAGATCCAGTTTCGCAAATACGCCGACCCGGCCACGGAGCAACTGAACAACTGCGGCACGATGCGATGGCGCACGGCGAACCGGTTTTGCGCTCCGATTGTAGTGCGTATGCCGGGCGGATACGGGAAGGACGTAGGGGATCCATGGCATTCCCTTAGTAGTGAGGTAACGTTCGTCCATGCGATTGGGTGGCAGGTGGCGATTCCTTCGAATTCCGCAGATGCGGTGGGGCTGCTACGGGCGGCCATGCGCGGCCGGAACCCGACCGTATTCTTTGAGCACCGATCATTATTGATGACCAGTGATGGCAGTGCCCGCTATCCCGGTGATGATTACGTGCTGCCATTTGGCCGTGCACGCATCGTGCAGGCCGGTAACCGGATTACGGTTGTCACGTGGGGCGCCCTCGCGCTTCGCTGTGCGGATGCAGCGCGTCAGATCGACGGCGTGGAACTGATCGATCTGCGCACGGTAGCACCATGGGACCGGGACGCGGTGCTCACATCGGTGCGGAAAACCGGGCGCTGTCTCATTGTGCATGAAGACACCATGACCGCCGGATTTGGCGCTGAGATTGCGGCAACGGTTGTGCGCGAAGCATTTTGGGAGCTTGATGCACCGGTCGATCGGCTGGCCGTAGAAGATGTACCGATGCCATATCACGCCGTTCTGTTAGATGCGGTATTGCCAAGTGCGGATACGATCGCGGCGCGGATAGAGGCACTACTGAGTATCTAGGTTGCATTCACGGCCCCACCGGAGCTAGCCATGTCGATTCGCCTCGCGTCGCTGATTCGCCGCGCCATTCTTTTCGTAGCCACTGGCGCCAGCGTCTCCTGTAGCGGCGGAAGCAACAACTCA
>JANYBD010000272.1 GCA_025360995.1 Gemmatimonadota bacterium | reverse complement strand
GGGCGAATGTAGCACGATTCGAGTTTATTGCGGCGCACCAATTCACGTGTTGCTTCGACGAGTTGATCCGGCGTGTATGGCACATCCATCCGGTAAATCTTGCACGAGTTGTACATCCGCTTGAGATGTTCGCGAAGACGGAAAATCGCCGGCCCTTTCGGTGTGTTGTAGCAGCGGATGCCCTCGAACACCGCCGAACCGAATTGCACAGCGTGTGCGAGGACATGCAGAGTCGCGTCTTTCCATGGCACGAACTCGCCGTCACGCCAAATCCATTCAGACTCACTGATTTTGCTCATACGTCTCCGGAATTCATGTGGCGTTGTGTGTTCGTGGCCTACAGCAGCGCGCGAATCCAGCCGCCATCGACGGCAATCGATTGCGCCGTGATATAACTGGCTTGCTCCGACGCGAGAAAAGCGGCTAGCGCCGCGAACTCTCGCGGTTCGCCCAAGCGCCCCATAGGAATTTGCTGCTCCCACGCCGCGAACGCCGCTTCGCGGGAAATACCTTTGGCCTTGGCATTGCTGTCGCCGAGTTGCACGAGCCGCTCGGTTTTGGTGTAGCCAGGCAGGAGGTTGTTCACTGTGATGTTGAACGATGCAACTTCGTTCGCCAGTGTGCGCGCGAAGCCGGTCACCGCTGCCCGCACACTGTTCGATAGAATTAGGCTGTCCACCGGTTGCTTCACGGCAATCGACGTGACATTCAGAATGCGACCCCAGCGACGCGCTTTCATTCCCGGGAGTGCACCGCGCACCAGATTCACGACGCTATGAAGATTGAGATCCACCGCTTTCTGCCATGCGTCCGGCGTGTGACTCTCGAACGGACCCGGAGGCGGGCCTCCAGCGTTTGTGACCAGCACGTCTATCCGGCCGAATGTCTCAATGCATGACGCAATCGCCCGCTCTACCGACGCCGGGTCGGAGATATCGGCGACGATGCCGAGCGTCCGCACGCCAAAGCGCGTCGCTAACTCCGCCGTCACTTGCGTGATCGCGTCACTGCGGGCGCAGCAGGCCACCGTCGCCCCCTCGGCGGCGAGTGCCTCGGCGATCGCGAGCCCCAGCCCGCGGCTCGCGGCCGCGACAAAGGCAACGCGGCCCTTGAGTCCGAGGTCCATTTCTATTTCTTGTGAAAGTAGTTGTCGGTGTGATTCAGCCAGTCTTCGCGCGGTGGACTGAAGACATCAATGTCCAGTGTATCTTCAAGCGCCTCAGCCCTGTGCCATACATTCGATGGAATATGCAGCACCTCGCCTGGGCCCACGTCGAGCGTCTCGTCGCCTTGCTCGCCGATCCAGAAGCGAAGGCGTCCCTCCAGAATGTAGGTGAGTTGCTCGTTGTGATGCTGGTGCTTCGGGACAATCGCACCTTTATCGAGGTAGACGTGGGCAAGCATCATTTTTTCGCCGGTGACCAATCGGCGGGAGATCTGGTCGGTCACCTTTTCCTTTGGCATATCGTTCCAACGGAAAAAACTGACGTTATTGGGACTCGACATAGGGGAGCGGTCTGAGGGTGGTGGCGTGAGGCGGACGTTCGAAGGATCAATTTGGCACAGATGCGGCGCTGGCGCACCCTTCAGGTGCCCGTCGGCAGAGAGATCCGCTATCATTTAGGCTGACCCGCCAGCGGAGACGTCGGTGCAAATCGGAATGATCGGCCTTGGGCGAATGGGCGCGAGTATGGTGCGACGGTTGATGCGGGGTGGCCATCAGTGCGTGGTACACGACGTTACCGCCGCTGCCGTCAAGGCCCTCGCCGCAGATGGTGCGATACCGTCATTGTCGCTTACCGACTTCGTCAGCCAACTTCACAAACCGCGGGTTGTCTGGCTCATGGTGCCAGCGGCGGTCGTGGATCCGACACTTTCTCTGCTGACTCCGCTCCTTGAGGCCGGCGACATTGTCATTGACGGCGGCAACTCGTATTACCGCGACGACATCGTCCGGGCCGAGCACTTGGCTGCGAACAATATTCACTATGTGGATTGTGGAACCAGCGGCGGGGTTTTCGGCCTGGACCGCGGGTATTGCCTCATGATTGGCGGCACCCCTGACGATGTACGACTTCTGGATCCGGTGTTCGCGTCGCTCGCACCGGGCGCTGGATCGATCGACCGCACTGCGGGGCGCACGCCAGAGAGCGGCACGGCCGAGCTCGGATACTTGCACTGCGGTCCGCACGGTGCCGGACACTTCGTAAAAATGGTCCACAATGGAATCGAATACGGATTGATGGCCGCGTACGCCGAAGGGCTGAACATTTTGAAGCACGCCAACATCGGGAAGCAGGCTCAGACGCACGACGCCGAGACGACGCCGCTGCGAACTCCGGAATTCTATCAATACGATTTCAATTTGGCGGACATCACTGAGGTATGGCGACGCGGCAGTGTCATTGCATCGTGGCTACTTGACCTCACGGCCGATGCATTGGCGAAAGATCCTGCGCTGCAGAAATTTGCGGGCCGCGTGTCCGACTCCGGTGAGGGGCGTTGGACCATCGACGCGGCCATTGACGAAGCCGTACCGGTGCCGGTGCTGGCGGCCGCACTGTTCGAACGCTTCAGCTCGCGCGGCGAAGCCGACTTCCAGAATCGCGTCCTCTCGGCGATGCGTGCGGAGTTTGGTGGTCACGCCGAAAAGGGGGCGGCCAGGTGAGCGTTCCACGCTCCGATGCATTTGTTTTTTTTGGCGCATCAGGTGATTTGGCGTACAAGAAGATCTTTCCTGCGCTGATGGCGATGACCAAGCGCGGTGAGCTGGAAATGCCGGTGATCGGTGTGGCGCGATCGGGATGGACGGTCGACCAATTCCGTGCGCGGGCTCGCGACAGCGTGCAGCATCATGGACCGATTGACGAAGCCGTGTTCGAACGGCTTTCTTCGCGAATCGCCTACATCGATGGAGATTATCGCGAAGCGGCGACGTACACCGCGATCCGCACCGTACTTGATACCGCCGCGAGTCCGCTCTTTTATCTCGCCATTCCGCCCAACATGTTCGAAACCGTCGCCAACGGACTCGGCACGGCGGGATGCACGAAGGGCGCACGAATCGTCGTTGAAAAACCGTTTGGCCGCGATCTGGTATCCGCGCGGGCGCTCAACGCGACGTTGCACACCGTCTTCGACGAATCCAGTATTTTTCGCATCGACCATTTCCTTGGTAAAGAGTCGGTGCAGAACCTGCTCGTGGTGCGATTTGCCAATACGTTGCTCGAGCCAATCTGGAACAACCATTATATCGAGAGCGTGCAAATCACGATGGCCGAGAGTTTCGGCGTCAACGGTCGCGGCCGCTTTTACGAAGAGGCTGGCGCGATTCGCGATGTGATTCAAAATCATTTACTGCAAGTCATCGGGTTTTTAGCGATGGAACCGCCGTCGCTCAGTTATCATGAGTCGATTCGTGACGAACAAGCAAAGGTGTTCAGGAATATTCGTCCACTGAGTCCGGATGACCTGGTACGGGGGCAGTTTCGCGGCTATCGAAATGAAGAGGGAGTCGCGCCCGATTCCACCGTTGAGACCTATGCAGCCGTGCGCTTGTTCATCGATTCGTGGCGGTGGGAAGGCGTGCCGTTCCTGATCCGTACCGGAAAGTCGATGGCGACGACCTGCACCGAAGTCATGGTCACGCTCAAGGATCCACCGCTCATCAACCTCGCACCCGGTGAAAACAACTACGTCAGGTTCCGGTTGAGCCCCGCGGTGACGATCGCCATCGGTGCCCATATCAAGAAACCCGGCGAGGCGCTGATGTCCGAGCTCGCCGAGTTTCAGGTTTCACACAACGCGCACGGCGACGAAATGGATCCTTATGAGCGGTTGCTCGGCGATGCAATGAAGGGCGAGTGCACGCTTTTTGCGCGCCAGGACGGTGTGGAAGCTGCGTGGGCAGTCGTGCAACCCGTTCTGAATAACGCGGTGCCAGTGCACGAGTATGAACCTGGTAGCTGGGGTCCGGCCGAGGCGACGAAGCTCGCGGCGGAAGTCGGCGGCTGGCATGATCCGGAAGCCAGCGCTGTTCAGTGAATACCAGTCACTCGCAAAATGACAACGATTCGGGCGTCCTCGCCGCTGCGGCCGCGGCGTTGGAGTTTGTATCGGACGGTATGTGCGTTGGGCTCGGGTCGGGCCGCGCGTCATCAGCGTTTATCAAATCACTCGGCGGGCGCTGCCGCGACGGACTGCGCGTGCACGGCGTCGCCACATCGGCGGCGAGTGCAACTCTCGCGACCAGTGTCGGTATTCCGTTGATCGGCATTGAGGACGGACTGGTCATCGAACTCACCGTGGATGGTGCCGACGAAGTCGCGCCGAATCTGGATTTGGTGAAGGGCTGGGGCGGCGCGCTGGTTCGTGAACGCATTGTTGCGACCGCTTCAACGCGACAGGTGATTCTCGTTGGCGCCGACAAACTCGTAAAGACGATTGGTGAGCGCGGCCGAATTCCGGTAGAAGTCATCCCAATGGCCCAGTGGCCGGTGACTCGTGGGCTGAAGTCGCTTGGACTCGTGTCAACCCTGCGCATGGCCAGCACCGGAGCGAGTCCGTATGTCACCGACAATGGAAACGTGATCATCGACTTCGCGTTGCGCGAGCCATTGGTGGACGGTGCAGCAGCGCGGTCTCTCGAACGTGCCGTGCTCGATATTGTTGGCGTGGTCGACACCGGACTTTTTCTTGGGACAGCGGATCGGGTGTTAGTTGGGCGTGCCGATGGCTCTGTTGCAACGTTGCTCCGCATTGCGAGTTGACGCCGGAATGAACGCTTCCCTTCCCGAACTCGTGGTACTTCCCACTGCGGACGCCCTGGCCGATGAGGGCGCGCGGCGTTTCGCGGCGTTAGCCGCGACGGCGATTGCGGCGCGGGGTCAGTTCATTGTTGCACTCTCCGGCGGGTCGACTCCGAAAGCTCTCTACGCACGACTTGCTGCACCTCCATACTCGAGGGCAATTAACTGGTCACGGGTCATCGTCATTTGGGGTGACGAGCGGTGCGTGCCGCCGGATGACAGCGCAAGCAACTTTAGAATGGCGCGCGAGGCGCTCCTCGATCGCGTGCCCGTTCCGGCCACGCACGTCCGACGAATACGTGGTGAGTACACGCCAACGGGCGCGGCGACGAACTACAATGCCGCGCTTCACGACTTGCTCGAAGGCGATGGCGCGATGCCGGCCGGTGGTCACAAACCATCCATTGATCTCGTATTGCTTGGCTTAGGCGAAGATGGCCACACCGCCTCGCTTTTCCCAGGTGAAGTCACAGTTCACAACGCCAAGGAATGGGTGTCTGCCGCCACGGCGCCAACTATCCCAACGAATCGCGTGACGTTGACTCCGACAATTATTAATTCTGCCGCTAACGTGCTGTTTCTGATCTCGGGAAATGCCAAAGCCGCTATGCTCAGTCGTGTCATTGAGGGTCCGCACACCCCGCACGAGTTGCCAGCGCAGTTGATTGTGCCGACGAACGGTCGCGTATGCTGGCTTATTGACGCCCCCGCGGCGACCGAACTTCGAAACGGAGCCACGGCATGACCGCAACTCCGGCCCGTCTCGTTTTTTTGCTCGACGTCGACAACACGCTCCTCGACAATGACGCGATCATCGCCGACATGCGGACGGAAATCACGCGTCTGGTTGGTGCGACGCGTGAGCAGCGGTATTGGGCCCTCTTCGAAGAGATCCGTGCCACCGTTGGGTATGCTGACTACCTCGGTGCGCTCCAGCGTTTCCGGCTC
>JANYBD010000237.1 GCA_025360995.1 Gemmatimonadota bacterium | reverse complement strand
CCTAGGGTTATGCGGATCGGCGTACCGGACACTCGCCGGCTACGATCCGATGTACGAAACGGTACAGCGGTTGCGCGCGCCGTCCACGGCTTCGACGCGCAGTCGATCACCGGCGCGCACACGGATGCCGGAGGACAAATCCGAACGGGTGAGCGTTCCTAAGAGTTGACGCACTTGGCCGTCGAATTCTACGGAAATTAAACCACAGCCCTTGGCATCGAATCCGCTGACGGCTCGCGCTTCATCTTCGAGCACACTTTCAATGGCCAGCGCGGGCGTCGATGCGAACCGGAGCAACAGTTTCCATAGTTGCGAAATAATCAGTCGTTCGAAGAGAATGGCGCCCGCAACCGCCACGCCAGCGAGAAGCGCGCCGGTGAGAATGCGATGCAGGAGCAAGCCGGTGACGCCGAACCCAAGCAATATCGAAAAGAGCAGCATCGGTGACGCGAGTGACCAGAAAGTATCCGTCAACGATTTGGAGTTCGTCGAGACACCGCTGTTTGATTTGTGCGCGTGGCCGACGGTGGCGTGACCAGAAGCCGAGCCGTGACCACCTGCGTTTCCGGGCCGCGCTGCAACTCCGTGATGCGACCCCGCGCCGTGCGAGCCTCCGCCATGATGCGTGGCACCACCGTGCGCCTGACCCGCGTGCCGCCCAAAGCCACCGATGGCCATTACACCGAGGCCGGCGCCACCGAGTATGAGACTGAAACTATAGATATCCATGACTGCCTTAAGACTCCAATGAGAAGAGCGCTGTCGAGCGGCGCCCTCACTATAAACTACGGCCAGTCGCGGGTAGATGTTTCCGTAAAGGCGAATCTATATTCTCATTAAGAATCCGTAATGCATTGCTGGACATGATATTGCAAGCTCATTAAGCTAGCATGTCCAAACGGGAATGTCGATCACGAGAGTCCGGAAATCTCCCCGTCCGCATCAATGGACATGCCTTCCGCCGCCGGCACTTTCGGCAGTCCCGGCATGGTCATGATGTCGCCGGCCTTCGCCACAACAAATCCAGCGCCCGCAGAACCGTAAACCTCATGAATCGTGATGCGGAATCCAGTAGGTTTGCAAAGTCGCGTCGGATCGTCAGTTAGCGAGTATTGGGTCTTTGCGATACACACCGGCGTGTTGCCAAGGCCGATGGACTCTAAATAGTCTATCGACCGTTCGGCAGCGAGCGCGAAATCCACGCCGTCGCCGCCATACACCCGTTTGACAATCGTTTCGATCTTCGTGCGGATCGGCAAATCCGTTGCGTAGATCGGTGCGTAATTCGCGGTTTTCGACGCGAGCAACGCGAGGACTTCCTTCGCCAGTTCCTCGCCACCGGCACCGCCTCGTGCCCACACCTCCGTCATCACCACTTTTACCCCAAGTCTCGCCGCACAATCCATCACAATCTTCAGTTCCGCGTCGGTATCGCTGGTGATTCGGTTCAGCGCTACAACAACGGGTACGCCAAACTGTTGCACGTTCCGCAGATGATGCTCCAGGTGGGGAAGCCCCTTCTCAAGCGCCGCGACGTTTTCTTTGGTCAGCTCTTTCTTGTCGGCGCCGCCTTGCATTTTCAATGATCGAATCGTCGCGACGAGCACGGCCGCCTCGGGATTCAATCCGCCAAAGCGGCATTTAATATCAAAAAACTTCTCGGCGCCTAAGTCACTGCCGAACCCGGCCTCAGTGATGACCACGTCACCAAGAGCCAGCGCCGATTTCGTCGCAAGAATGCTGTTGCATCCGTGGGCGATATTTCCGAACGGGCCGGCATGCACAAGCGCCGGACCGCCCTCGAGCGTCTGCACGAGATTCGGGCGGATCGCATCCTTGAGCAGCATCGCCATCGCGCCGGACGCTTTCAGATCGCGGGCGCGTACTGGCTTCTTGTCCTTACCCGCTGTCGCGCCAACTATAATTCGGCCGAGTCGTTCTTCGAGATCGGCACGGCTAGTGGCAAGCGATACGATCGCCATCACTTCGCTGGCCGGAATAATCACCCAGTGCTCCTCGCGCACAATCCCGTCGCCGACGCCACCCAAGCCGATCGTCGCATTGCGCAAAGCGCGGTCGTTCATATCGATCGTTCGTGGCCATGTCACCCGGCGCGAATCGAGGTTCAGTGCGTTGCCCTGCTGTAAATGATTGTCGAGCATCGCCGACAACAGCGCATGAGCACTGGAAATGGCATGAAAATCTCCGGTGAAGTGGAGATTGATATCTTCCATTGGAATGACTTGTGAATAGCCACCGCCGGCAGCGCCGCCTTTCACACCGAACACCGGTCCAAGACTCGGCTCGCGAATGCAGAGTACGGCATTGGTGCCAATACGACGAAGTGCCTGGGCGAGCCCCACGCTGACGGTACTTTTACCTTCGCCGGCCGGGGTCGGACTAATCGCCGTGACAAGGACGAGTTTCCCCTTTGGAGGGCGCGAGGCCAGTTCAAGCGGCAGCTTCGCTTTGTATTTTCCGTAGTGGTCAATGTCGTCAGCGCTCAGGCCGAGGTCTGCTGCGACGGCGGTGATGTGACGCGGCTTTGCGCTTTGCGCGATCTCAATGTCCGACGGTACCCTGGGCGACATGGTGCTCGATTTTAAGTGAGAGAAATGCGGCTGGCATGTGTGTAAGCATTTGCGCTCTCGCCGCGCAACAGGCCGACCAGGGTAATCCCCGCGTCGTTGGCCAATCGAATCGCGAGGCCGGTCGGACGGGATACGGCGGCAAGTAACGGGACTCCGGCAACGGCGACCTTCTGAACCAATTCAAAACTCGCACGACTGGTAATCACGATAAAGCCGTCGCGTGCGTCGGTGCCCGTGCGGGCAAGTGCGCCGACAACTTTATCGAGGGCATTGTGGCGACCCACGTCTTCACGCACGACAAGCAGCTCTCCGTCGGGCGTCGCGAACGCCGCGGCGTGAACCGCATGAGTCTCATTATTATAACTTTGGCGCTCCGAGAGTGCCGTTCCGGCGCGCCAAAGCGCCGTGGCTGAAACAACGAGTTTTGACTGCACGATATGCGGCGTGCGAACCGCGTCATCAATTGCCTCGACGCCGCACAGACCGCAGCCCGTGCGTCCGGACAGCGCCCGGGTACGCGTGGCAAGCCTCGCGGCGGCCGCCGGCGGAATCTCGACGCTGAGCTCGATGCCACGACTGTGGCGCGTAATATTTAGGGTGCCGATATCTTCGATCGCGCCAACGATCTCTTCCGTCATCGAAAAGCCAATCGCCAGATCTTCGAGGTCGGCCGGCGTGCACATCATGACGACGTGAGGTCGTCCGGAATACACAAATGCGACCGGTACCTCTTCGGCGACTTGCGCGCTCTCATCTGATGCCTGCGCGCCAGCGATCCTGACGAATCCGCGCGTGCTTGTCGGTGCGCTCTGGCCGAGCCCCGGCGCCGCGCCAAGCGTGAGCGGGCCGTCAGCCGCGACCATCGGCTCCAGGGCCGCCGCCCGTATCATGATTCTGCACGAATTGCCATCCGAATCGCCCTTTGATGCACAGATTGCCGAGCGTCACTTCGTTGTCGAGTGGCGATGTTGCCTTCACGATCAGATTGTCCTGTACATGCAACGAAAGCGTGCATCCGACGCCGCAGTACGGACAAATTGTATCGGTGACGGTCTGTTGCGATTCATCCCAGCTGCCATCGCCACGCATATCGAATTCCGTTCGTGCCATCAATGCGCCGGTGGGGCACACGGCAATACAGTTGCCGCAATACACACAAGCGGAATCGGGCAACGGCACGGCGAACTCCGTCGAGATCCGCGCGTCAAATCCGCGGCCGGCCACCGCAATCGCAAAGGTGTTCTGGTGGTCCGGGCCGCACGCCTCAACGCATTTATAGCAAAGCACGCATTTAGCGTAATCGCGAATGTACAAATCGTTGTCGACCTTCACCGGTTGAGCGACGGTGGCCGCATACCGCGCGTCGGGCGCCTTGTGATGACCGGGGATGGCATTGTCACGTTGCCCAGCGGGCGCTTGTGGTTCCGGAGGCCCGTATCGTTCGGGCTTGCAGTTGTACGCTTCAAGCAGCTCCGCCATCCCGGGTGTGGTCGAGAGATCCACAGAGGAGGCGAGCAGTTCGAGTACCAGTTTGCGCGAATGGCGCACGCGGTCGGAATTACTATGCACGACCATCCCTGCTTCAACCGCGCGTGAGCACCCGGGCGCTAACACACGCGCGCCTTCGACCTCGACCACACAGAGGCGGCAGACATTGGCCGGTCGCAACGTCTCGAGATAACAGAGCGTTGGAATCTCGATGCCTAATGTCGCACAGGCACCAAGGATGGTCGTGCCTTCCGCGACGCTCACGGTTTGCCCGTCAATGGTCAGTTCGACATTTGCCTTCGGGGCCGTCCGCGGGCGGCGAAGTTGCACGAATGGAATCGTTGCTGCTTCCGTCATCCGTCTACTCCGATGCTATCGTATAGCTTCAACCGTTTGATGGCAGATTCCACGGCGGCGTACGCCGTCTGACCAAGCCCGCATATCGAAGCATCCCGCATCGCGACGCCGACTTCGTCGAGCAACGCGAGCTCGCCGCGCACTCCGTTTCGGCTCTGGCCCGCGCTAATGCGGTGCAATGCTTCTTCTTGCCGCACCGTTCCCACTCGGCACGGAACGCACTGGCCGCACGATTCATCCCTGAAGAATCCGGCAATGCGCATGACGATGTCGCGCATATCAGTCGTCTCATCGAAGAGCATCACCACACCCGAACCGAGTGTAGTACCCGCTGCACGGGCCGCTTCGAGTGACAGCGGAAGATCGATCTCGTCCGGACGCAAAAACGTTCCTGCCGCCCCACCGAGCAATATCGCTGACAACGAGCGGCCGGCGGTCACGCCGCCAGCTCGAGAGATTAGCGACCGCAATGACGTGCCGGAAGGAACTTCATACACCCCCGGTCGTTCCACAGCACCGCTCAGGCAAAAAAGTCGTGTTCCGGTGGATTGCTCGGTGCCCGTCGCGGCAAATGCCGCGCCTCCGCCGAGAATTATCGGAAGCACGTTCGCCAGCGTTTCGACATTGTTCACCACTGTGGGTTTGCCAAAAACTCCCACATTCACCGGAAATGGCGGTTTGCTCCGTGGCTCGCCGCGCTTTCCTTCAATCGATTCGAACAATGCGGTTTCTTCGCCGCAGATGTATGCGCCGGCGCCGCGTCGAATCTCGATGTCAAACGTCGCACCGCTCGACAGGATATTTATCCCGAGCAGCCCCGCCGCCCGCGCTTCGCCAATCGCGTGCGCCATCCGCGTGGTCGCCAACGGATACTCGGCGCGAATGTACAAATAGCCGTGTTCCGCACCTGTCGCGATTCCGGCAATTGTCATCGCTTCGACGATTGCGAACGGATCGCCCGCTAGCAGCGCGCGGTCTTTAAAGGTTCCAGGCTCCGATTCATCAGCATTGCAAACGAGATAGTGCGGTGTGACCGTTTGTCGTCTTACGGCATCCCACTTTTTGCCCGTTGGAAACGCAGCGCCACCGCGGCCGACAAGTTTCGCTTCGGTCACTTCGCGGATCACGGCTTCCGCTCCCATCGCGATGGCGCGGGGCAGTGCAGTGTAGCCGCCAGCAGCGCGGTAAGCGGTGAGGCTCGTAGGATCAACCGAGCCTACGCGCTTGAGCAGTATCAGCGTTGGATCGCCAACGTCAGGTATTGTGATCTGTTCCAATGCATCGATCGGTAGTGATCCACCGGCAACGATTGCCCGCGCGGTTTCTGCTGTCATATAGCCGAGCAGGCGCTCGTCAGGCACGATACCCGCTTCTGTCACTAACGCTGCCGGCGCCTGATCACATAACCCGAGACAGGGGGAGTGCATCCATGCCGCGCGATCGGGATTGAGCGTGGTATGATCACCAAGCGGCGCATGCGCAATCGGCGGACCGGCGCGCGTTTTGAGATCGTTGCAGAGCGCCAGAGCACCGCGGCCTCGACACGCTATATCGTCGCACACATGCAGAACACGTCGTGGCCGCGGTGTGGTGGCGAGCATGGCATAGAATGTCGCTACACCCCAAGCGTCGGCGGGTGGCACGTCGAGTCGCAAGCAGACGTAACCAATGCCGCCTTCGCTGATCCAGCCGACGCGCGATTGGAGGGCCTGCAATGTCGGTACCAGCAAGTGGCGTTGGTCTCGTACCGCTTGTCCGCCGGTGGCGGTGTGTGCATCACGTTCGCTGCCACGCGGACCGCCATCCCACGCCGTGCGCGGCGCGCCAAGGAACGCATCCACCGCCTCACGTTCTGCTGAGGACGCTACGGCATCGGGCAGGCGAATATCCATCAGGGAGTTCCAGCCGTGGCGGGTTCACGTCCGCGGACCCGTTCAATACGCACGGCGCACGCCTTGAATTCTGCCGTGCCAGATTTTGGATCAGATTCGTCAATGGTTAGCAAATTCGTGGCAACATCGTCGGGGAAGTGGAGCGTCATGAACACGAGGTTCGCCCGCAAAGCCGGATCGATGTGCGCCGGCGCGATGACACTGCCTCGACGCGATGAGACGCGAACAAGATCGCCGTCTCCGATGCCGAGTCGCGTGGCATCGTCCGGTGAGATGTCAAGCGACTCACCGCGATGGAGTGGCGAATCGTAGCCGCCGGTCTGGACTCCAGTGTTATATGACTCGAGACGGCGGCCTGTGGTCAGCAGAATAGGATATTCGGCATCGCGCTCTTCGAACGGAGGGACGTTTGTCACGACGCTGAATGGGGCCAGACGACCGCTGGCCGGTTCCTCATACAATCGTCCGTGCAGATACTCGGTGCCGGGATGCGATTCATTTGCGCAGGGCCACTGAATGCCGCCAAGTGATTCCAACCGTGCATAACTCATCCCGCCGGCAAACTCCGGTGCGACCGTGCGGAACTCGTTCCAAGTGGATTCCGCAGTCGGCGATCCGAAATCATGTCCGAGCCGTTTGGCCAGCTCGGCGATGATCCAAAGCTCGTCGCGCGCGCCTGCCGGCGGCTCCTTCGCTTTGCGAACCCGTTGCACCCGACGCTCGCTATTCGTAACCGTGCCTTCACTTTCACACCAGCTTGCCGTCGCCGGTAGCACGACGTGTGCCAGTTGCGCAGTCTTGGTAAGGAAAATCTCCTGCACGACCATGTGGTCAAGGGATCGGAGGGCCCGTTCAACTTTCGATCCGTCGGCATCGGACTGTGCAGGGTTCTCACCGATAACAAAGAGCGACGTGATCTCACCATGTTCCATGGCGTGAATCATTTCGGTAAGGTTTCGACCGTAGTTGGGCTGAATGGTCGTGTTCCATAGTTTGCCGATGCGCGTCCGTGCTTCGCTGTCGGTGATGTCCTGAAATCCCGGCAGTTTGTTCGGGATGGCGCCCATGTCGCCGCCGCCCTGCACATTATTTTGGCCGCGCAACGGATTGGCGCCACAGCCCCAACGACCAACGTGTCCGGTTAACAAACAGAGATTGATCAGTGCCAGTACGTTATCGACGGCGTTGTGATGCTCGGTAATACCAAGCGTCCAGCAGACCATTGCACGGTCGGCTTTCGCGAACGTATGGGCGGCTTCACGAATGACGTCGGCAGGAATGCCGGTGATCGGCTCTGCCCATTCGAGCGTGCACGACTCGACAGACGTACGGTATGTCTCAAACCCTTCTGTGGATCGCGCGATAAAATCCGTGTGGGCAAGGCCGGCGTGAATAATCTCGCGTGCCATGGCGTTCGAAAGTGCGATGTCGCTCCCGACGCGGAGTCCGAGCCAAACATCAGCCCACTGCGCCGACGCGGTGCGACGCGGGTCCATGACGTAGAGTCGCGTCCCGTTGCGAATCCCTTTCAGTAAATGATGAAACCAGATCGGATGCGCGTCGCGCGCGTTCGACCCCCA
>JANYBD010000187.1 GCA_025360995.1 Gemmatimonadota bacterium | reverse complement strand
TGCTCGTATGCGGTGAGACCCTCTGCTCCGCTGGTCGCGGCGCGCACTTCATATCCCTCGAACTCCAACAGCTGCGCTAACGCCGCCCGAATTCCGGCTTCGTCATCGACGATCAGAATTCGATAACTCACGGCACAGACTTGTAGAGCGTCACGCGCCCTTTGCCGACACGGATGTCGGCAATGTCGCGCGGCAACGGCACAGCAATCGCATTGGAGGCGACGAGCGCATCGCGCTTACTCGAATCGTACCGGCCGATCAGCTGCGGAATCAGCGCGCCCGGCAGTTTGACTTCACCAACCTCGATTTCATCCACCCGGAATTGTCCGAGACCCGGCTTGAGTACTTCGAGACGCCCGCGGACGGTCAGTTGCTGTTTGCCGCTGAACATCGCCGAGAGCGGACCGAGTGAGCTCGTACCGCCCAATTCACCGACCGTCGTTTCGCCGCGCAGGTACAGCCGGTCGTCCCGCGCCATCGCCTGGACGCCTGTCGCGCGGCCGGTGATGCCGTGCATAACCGAATCGAGTGCAAACGACGCGAGATCGGCCGGTGAAATATTGACATAGACGGGGCCGTTCTGCTGCGAGAGCGACGCCACGGCGCTGCGACCGCGCGCGGCGCCGGCATTGGTCAGCGGCTCCCACGTCGGCGAAATTGAAGTAGTGGTCCCCGTCGGAGTACGGTGCATGACCGCGCCAACGCTAGCTCGCAATTTGGGTTCCCACATATCGCGCGTGAACCACGCCGCAGCAACCAATGCGAGCCCGACAATTAAACAACCAATGCGACGGAGGCAGCCAAACATATTTAATGAATTCCAGATACGGGAGAATTACGACCGGAGAACCTTTCTTCCAGTACCTCCACGGACAGTGGGTCGTTCCGGCCGTTCAGCGCGCCGGAGCGGAAACCACGGAGGTCGAGTTCCACACGCGCGAAGCCGGCATCCGTCACCGCCTGACGGAACGCATCGCGGCCGGGCCCCAGTCGCCAGCGCTCGAGTTCCTCACTGGTCAGTTCTACTCGCGCCGTCTCACCGTAATAGCGCACGCGCAGGTCGCCCGTCACTCCGAGCGAACGCAACGCCCGCTCGGCGGCTTCAACTTTGCCAAGACGCAGCGGCGTGACTTCTGTGCCATAGGGCAACCGCGATGCGAGGCACGGCGATGACGGCTGGGACCAAGTCGGAATATCGCGGGCCTGCGACAGCGCACGGATGTCGCCTTTGGTGAAGCCAAGGAGCGCCAGCGGTGAGGCAACTCCCTGCTCCACAGCCGCCTGCTTGCCGGGCCGATGCGCGCCCAAATCGTCGGCGTTTGTGCCATCGACGACGACAGCAAACCCGCGTTCGCGAGCCACGGGAATGAGTCGCGACCAAAGTTCCGTTTTGCAGAAATAGCAGCGGTTAGATGGGTTCGCCGCGTAGCGCGGGTCGTGCAGTTCGTCGGTATCAAGTTCGAGCACCGGCACGCCGAACCGCGCGGCGACTTCGCGGGCTTTGGCCCACTGTTCCAACGGATAACTGGCGCTCCGCCCAATCACCGCGAGCACATGCTCGGGGCCAAGCGCGTCGAGCGCCACGCAAGCGAGATAGGTCGAATCCACGCCGCCACTGAATCCCACCAACAACGAACCCTGTTCGCGCATCCACGCGACGAGCGTCGCTTCTTTCGCGACGGATGCCGGACCGGGGAGAAAGGCGGAGCTCATCTATTAAAGGTATCGGAGCACCGAATCGGCGAGAAGGGTGCGCCGCGCGCACCGCACGCTAGAATAAACGGATGACAATGCGCTATGTGGGAGTCAGCGGCCCCGGCGGCCCGGAAGTAATGGAAATGCGTGACGGGCCAGTGCCGGTGGCTCGCGGTGGCGAAGTGCTCATTCGTGTCGATACTGCGGGGGTGAACCGCCCCGATCTCAGTCAACGTGCGGGCACGTATCCGCCGCCACCAGATGCTTCTCCCATACTCGGCCTTGAAGTCGCCGGCCACATATCGACGCTCGGCGCTGACGTGTCAGAATGGAAGGTCGGTGATGCAGTGTGCGCGCTCGTACCAGGCGGCGGATACGCCGAGTTCGTTGCCGTGCCAGCGGTGCACTGTTTGCCGGTGCCCGAGGGACTGACCGTTGAGCAAGCGGCCGCGTTGCCCGAAGGCGCATTCACAGTTTGGAGCAATGTGTTCGATCGCGGGCGACTCAAGTCCGGCGAGACGTTTCTGGTACACGGTGGAACGAGCGGAATCGGCACGATGGCGATTCAACTTGCCCACGCGCTGGGGTCTCGCCGGACTTGAGTCGGCCGCGGTCGAACACATTGCTCCAAACTGTGAATGCGCCTTCGGGCAACGCGGCCGCTTGCTCAATGGTCAGTCCCTCGGGCACCGGCAAACAGTGCACCGCTGGCACGGCAACGAACTCGGCGTATCCGCCGCCTGGCACAAGCGCACACACCGCATCAT
>JANYBD010000154.1 GCA_025360995.1 Gemmatimonadota bacterium | reverse complement strand
TAACGACACGCTTAACACGGGTGACGTTGTCAGTTATCGGGGACTTGAGGAAGGCGCGAAGTTTGTCACGCCGGCGTGGGCGGGACCCAATGGCACCACCCCCGCTGCTCCATTCGTTGGTGCGGGGCTCCGCACGATCTCGTCGTTGCCCAGCATCATTTTTCACCGTGACGGTTCCGGCAGTACCGACCTTGAAGTCTATGTCACCATGCGCGATGCCGTGAAAGAAGAATATCGCTGCGTCATCGTCACTGGTTCCACCGGGAAAACCGATCTCTTTAAATGGAATGGTGTGACATGGATCCGGATGTCCCAATGACGAATTCTTTCACGGCGCTTCGTCGCCGAGCGCCATTGCGGCGTGGTATGACGCTGATCGAAGTCATTCTGGCCATTGTGATTTTGAGTGGGGCCATGCTGGGGCTCGCGAACTTTGGTCGCAAGTTTCAGCATCTCACTTCTGTTTCGTCGAACCAAACCCTAGCAAGCGATTTAGCCACCCAGCGGCTAGAAGACGTCAAAGGATTTCGCTCATACTCGACGATTGTGTCCACGTATAACGCAACGACAGAAGTCGTTCCCGTACTGGATTCGGCGTACATCGGCTTCCAGCGAACCACGACGGTGACGCGCTGCTCCGGGTGTCCGACAGCAACGAACGACTACGTCACGGTGACCGTCTCGGTCAAACTTCTCGCAGATACCTCGTTTGTGCCGATCAAGAAAACGACCATCATCGCCAAATTCTAATGCGACACGCCCCAGGTACCCAGCCCATGCCCTCATTTTCACCGCGCCCACGCTCCGGCTTTACCCTCATCGAAATGATGATGGCAATTCTGTTGACGTTGCTGGTGTTTGGTATCACCGTACCATTCTTTCGCGTGCAGACCAATGCCGTTGACCAAGGCGCTGGCCGCCTCGACGCGTTGCAGAATGCCCGATACGCTCAGAACGCGATCGATCGTGAGCTTCGTCTTGCCGGCGGCACTCCCGGCCAGCCGATCATTGTGCAGGCGGCCGCGTTCGCCATCACGTTTAACGTTGATCTCGTCTCACGGCTAGCGACCGATCCGAATGCGACGTACTACACGCCGAGCGCGGACTCGCTGAGTACGGAAAGTTGGGAGCCGTCACGCAAGAAGGCGCTGCCAGTCGATTCCAAGCAGTACCCGCTACAGTATTACAACGACGCCAACGGCAACCAAAGTCCGGCCGAAACGATTTCGTATTTCCTGTACCTCGATGCGGCCAGCGGTCGCTCCGACCTCTACACGCTGTTCCGCCGGGTCAACGACCGCGATAGCACCGTGGTGACGCGGAATATCTGGATCCCGGCAACCGTCGGCTATTTTTTCCGGTACTATCGCGCTCGGTATGACGGCACGATCGTGATGATTCCGATGGCCAGCCTGCCGATGTATTACGACACAGCGCCAGTGCCCTTGGTGGCGCCGGACACATTGCGGGAATCTGATATTCGCATCGTCGAGATGCGCATTGCCGGACTTTATCGCGACGTAAAAAAAGCCAAAGACGTCACGCGCACAATTTTTTACAAGACCCGTCTGTTTAACGCAGGGCTGCTCAAGGAGAACAGCTGCGGGACCGCACCTCTCGGCGCGAACAACGTCGTGGCGACGCAGGTCTACGACACGCTGTCGCCGTTCCCACTCTTGAAAGTCACTGTTACGTGGGATAAATCGCTCGAAGAAACGGGCGGCGAAGCCGACGTCGCATCGTATTTTGTGGAGCGACGTCTGTCGAGTGGAACAGACTGGGAAGTACTTGGAAATTTGCTCGCCCGCAATCTCAGTTCGTATTCGTTCGATGATTTCACTTTCAAATCGGGCGTCTGGGTCTATGGCGTTGTGGCCACGGACTGTACGCCAGCGAACTCACCCGTGACGATTAGTTCTGCTGTCACCAATCCATAGTCCGGACCGCCAAATGACTACTCAAACCGAAACCGATACCTTGCGTCCACGCCGATCGATCCGACGTACCGGATCGGCATTGGTGCTCGTACTCATCATGACGCTTTCACTTGCCGGGCTCGCCATCTCGGCGATCTACCTTTCGTCGAGTGCCGGATTGTTGACGCGTTACTATGACAAGGAGCGCGACTATCGCTACGCCGCCGAGGCAGCGCTAGCACTCGGAAAGTCACGCGTGAATGCCGACTCGTTGATGACCAAACTCCCGACGCCGCTCATTCCGGACACAACCGCGTGG
>JANYBD010000133.1 GCA_025360995.1 Gemmatimonadota bacterium | reverse complement strand
CGTCGGCAATGTGGCATCGCGCAAAGCCACAACGGATCGAGGACGATTTGGGCGGGCGGCGCTGTTTTTTGGTCTCGCACTCCTACTAATGTTTTTGGGGATTCCGAAGTGGGGGATTGCCAGCTGAATGAGTGTTGAGTGGGAGTAGGAGTGCTGAGTGCGAGACTCGTGGGAGATAGGAGTGGGAGAGGAGTGGGAGGTATTAGTGGGAGATCAGTGGGAGGGAGAAACAGCAATTCCTCTCTCCCACTGATCTCCCACTGATCTCCCACTGCCGTCTCCCACCCCTCTCCCACTCCTTTCTCCCACCAAACTGGCACTCAGCACTCCTACTCCCACTCAGCACTGAACTCCCACTCCCACTGCTGTAGTGACTTCCCGAATAAACACCGATAGTATAAGTTATTGGTATGCCGTTCGACCTCCATTCCCCCTTCACACCCGCTGGTGATCAGCCAAGGGCCATCCTTGAACTGACGGCCGGGCTCGAGCGCGGCGACCGCTTTCAAACGCTCCTCGGCGTTACCGGTTCCGGCAAGACGATGACCATCGCCAATGTCATCCGCAATTGGGGTCGGCCCACGCTGGTGATGTCGCACAACAAAACACTCGCGGCCCAGCTCTACGGCGAACTGAAATCATTCTTTCCCAATAACGCCGTCGAGTACTTCGTCTCGTACTACGACTACTACCAGCCCGAAGCGTATGTCCCGTCCAGCGACACCTACATCGAGAAGGACGCTTCAATCAACGACGACATCGACCGGCTCCGTTTGCGCTCAACATCTTCATTGATGGAGCGCGATGATGTCATTATCGTCGCTACTGTTTCGGCCATTTATGGATTGGGCGATCCCGTGACGTATCGCGAAACGATGGTAACGTTGCATACAGGGCAGAAAATCGCCCGCGACGACATTCTCCGATCGTTAGTAAAGATTCAATATTCACGTAACGACGTCGCGTTCGAGCGGGGCACATTCCGCGTGCGTGGTGATACAGTCGAAATCTTTCCGGCCTACGAAGAGCAGGCCGTGCGTATCGAGATGTGGGGCGACGAGATTGAAAAAATTTCCAAGGTCAACCCGCTCACTGGCGACACGATCGCGCAACTGCGAAAAACCGCGATCTATCCCGCCAAACATTTCGTGACCACCCGCCCGACACTCGAACGGGCGATCGCATTGATCCGCACCGAACTCGCGCAACAACTCGGATTGTTGCGCGGCGCGAACAAGCTCCTCGAAGCGCAGCGTCTTGAGTCCCGCACTAATTTTGATATCGAGATGATGCTCGAGATCGGCTCGTGTCCCGGGATCGAGAACTACTCGCGCCACTTGAGCACTCGGCAAGCGGGCGATCGGCCGGCCACACTGTTCGATTATTTCCCGAACGATTTTCTGGTCGTCGTGGATGAGTCGCACGCTTCGCTTCCGCAGATCGGCGGGATGTTCAACGGCGATCGGTCGCGAAAGACGACGTTGGTCGAGTATGGCTTTCGCCTCCCCAGCGCGCTCGACAATCGGCCATTGATGTTCGACGAGTTTCTCTCCCTGACGCCACGCGCCCTCCTCGTTTCGGCGACGCCGGGCGATCTCGAGCTCAAGCTCTCCGAAGGCGTCGTCGTCGAACAGATCATTCGCCCGACCGGTTTGATCGATCCGGAAATCGAAGTGCGCCCGGTGCGCGGCCAGGTGGACGACCTCCTCCACGAAATCCGGTTGCGCGAACGCAAGGGTGAACGGGTGCTGGTCACCACGCTCACGAAACGCATGGCCGAAGATCTCGCCGACTATATGCAACAGGTGAAAGTCCGCGTGCGGTACATGCACTCCGATATTGACACCATCGAGCGAATGGAAATTGTCCGCGGCCTTCGGCTCGGCGAGTTCGATGTCCTCATCGGCATCAACCTGCTCCGCGAGGGGCTCGATATGCCCGAAGTGTCGCTCGTGGCGATTCTCGACGCCGATCAGGAAGGGTTTTTGCGCAGCGATCGCTCGCTCATTCAGACTATTGGGCGCGCGGCGCGCCATATCAACGGCCGGGCCATTTTCTATGCCGACCGGATCACCGGCTCAATGCAACGCGCTATGGATGAGACGACCCGCCGTCGCGATATCCAACGGGCCCACAATGTCGAGTACGGGATCACACCGCGCAGTGTGACGAAGAGCGTCGAAGAAGTGCGGTTCATCACACGCGTCGCTGATGCTCGCGAGGGGCGCGAAGAACGAGAGGGCGATCGCACCTCACGGCGCAAAGAAAAGAAAGTCGCCGAAGCAGCGGCGCACTACGGCACAACTGATTTGCCGGGATTGATTGCACAGCGCGAACTGGAAATGCGGGAAGCGGCAAAGAATCTCGACTTCGAAACTGCGGCCCGCCTCCGAGATGAGTTGTTCGATATCCGCGCGAAAATGGACGGCACCCGCAGTGAGCCACGGCGTGGTTATGCCAAGCGCTGATTTTTCGCTCCCGGAATTGGTGGCATGGGGCGAGGCGTTCGGGGCGCGACTCGAACCGCCTGCGGTCTTTACTTTTTCCGGCGAGCTCGGTGCAGGGAAGACCACACTCGTCCAAGCCATGTGTCGCGGCTACGGCGTCACCGAGTCCGTGACCAGTCCCACCTTCGCGCTGGTCCATGAATATCACGCACCGAAATCTGTTGTTCGACATCTCGATCTGTATCGGTTGAAGAACGTCAACGAACTCGCGCTGATCGGATGGGACGAATCGGTATTCGGTGACGGTGTGGCGCTTGTCGAATGGCCGGAGCGCGCAGGCGATGAATTGCCTGATGATCTCGGTGCCTTTCACCTCGAGCACATCGAGGGCGAGCCGGACAAGCGTCGGCTCACTTGGTGAGCGCCCCGGTGCTCACGCTCGCGCTCGACGCGAGTACGTATATCGGAACCGTCGCCGTCCTGCGCGACGACGCGGTTATTGCCGAAAACGCCGCAGCAATGCGCGGTGAGGACGAAGAGCGATTGATGCCCGCGGTAGTGGCGACGCTTGCCGATGTCGGATTCACAGTCGCTGATGTGCAGCGCGTTATCTGCGGCGCCGGCCCTGGGAGTTTTACGTCGCTGCGTATCGCCGGAGCGATCGCCAAGGGGATCGCGTTCGGAAACGACGTTCCGCTTTTTGCCGTGTCGTCGTTGGCGCTGATTGTTGCCGGTTGCCGGCCCGCAGTGAAGGCCGGACGCTATGTCGCACTATTGGACGCCATGCGCGCCGAGCGGTATGCGGCGCTCATTGATGTCTCCGCCACCGGCGCGATGCGCGAACTCGAATCATTGGGTCGAGTTGCTGACGCTGAAATTGCGGCCATCTGCGAACGGCTCGGTGCGAACGCGATCGGTCCCCGCGAGTCGTTTGAAGCGGCGCCGCAGGCCCGTGGAGTGGCGTCGCTGCTGCAGTCGGTGATTGCCGCCGGTCCCGTTTCACTGGACAAGTGGGAGCCGGCATATGGTCGCCTGGCCGAAGCGCAGGTGAAATGGGAAGCGGCGCACGGTCGGGCGCTGTTGGTGGACGACGCGTGACGAAGGGGAAGCAGCGGGAGCAAGGAAAGAGAGCGAAGCCGGGCGCGGAGAAAATTCAGAAGCCGCCAGTCGAATTCACAATTCGCGCCGCCACCGAATCCGATCTCGCCGCGATCCACGCGATCGAACTCGCCTCGTTTGCCGATCCATGGGCCCTCACCGGCTTTCGCGATATGATCGAGCATTCGCGCGCCCGGGTCGAGGCGGCGATTGATAGCAATGGCACGGTAATTGGTTATGCGGTGGCGTGGTACGTTGCGGACGAAGCCGAAATCGCCAACGTCGCTGTTGCGCCGGCCGTGAGAAAACGGGGCATCGGCACGAAGTTGCTCGACCGGATTCTCGAAGCGGCGGCGACGCTGGGAGCGCGCACGGTGTTTCTCGAGGTTCGCGAATCGAACCTCGCTGCCCAACAGTTGTACGCATCGCGCGCTTTTGCCGTCGCTGGGCGTCGCAAACTGTACTATCGTCGCCCCGACGAGGACGCGCTCGTCATGCGTCGAGTCCTTTAGTGTCGTTGCCTGCGCGGTCGTGCGTTCGGTCGGGCGACCTGGACTCGGCCGGGTGCGTACCGTGAGTCGTTCCGCCCGCCACACACGATGCCAGGCGGGCCCGACCGCGCGCACAGAAGCGAGACCCTCGGGCCCGACCGCGCACAAAAAAGTTTGGGCTCCGGGTAAGGGATGCCATCCGCAAACCACAAGGCACTGATCCGCGCCCCGTGCAAGGCTTTGGTGACGCAGGGAAATCGAGTAGATTGAGATTCAAATATCGAATAACCGCCAGGAGGCGTTTGTGGCCCGCAGCTTGAACAAGGTGACGCTCATCGGAAACCTCGGAAACGATCCCGAAATCCGATCGACCAACGGTGGCAACAAGGTGGCGAATTTTTCACTCGCGACCAGTCGGCAGTGGAATTCGGCCGCCGGCGAAAAGCAGGAGAAGACCGAGTGGCATAAGTGCGTCGCGTGGAATCAGGGTACGCGCGGCACCGGCCTCGCGGACATCATCGAGAAGTACGTGAAGAAAGGCGACAAACTGTATGTCGAAGGGCAGATTGAGTACCGCCAGTATGAAGACAAAGACAAGCAGACCCGCTACGTGACCGAGATCAACGTGCGCGAGATCATTCTGCTGGGCGGCAAAGGCGGTCCGAGTGGTGATTCCGATGGCCCGCCGTCGCGCGGTGCAAAGAGCGCCGGGGCCGGTGCCGGCAAACCAAAGGGCGGAGAATTCGAAGAATTCCCCGGAGCGCTCGAAGGCGAAGACGACGACCTTCCGTTCTAAATCGCCACTTCGCAGGTATTCCCCCATATCTGTGCGCAGTAGATGCGCAAGCGCGCTAAGCGCGCTCGAGAAGCAAAGGTTGAATACGAGAGGCGGTTCGCCCATTGGACGGACCGCCTCTCGTATTTTGGATCTTGCAAACGTGACCTGCCCTATGGAATCAGAGTCCGATTGGCAGGGTACTAATTCTTTATGCTTACCAGGGTTCTACCGATGATCCGACGCGCCGCAGCCCGACGTCACAGCCTTATTGCTGCGCTCTTCGTCGTATTGTCTGCCAATTGCGCACCTGCGGTTCACATCGAGACGCGTCTCGCCGCGACCCCCGGTGATTCTGTGTCCGCACAACTCGCGGTCGGACACGAGCGCACGTTGCACGGGCGTGTCGTTCAGCGCCACACCGTTTCCGTGTTGCCATTTCAGGTCATCTCAGCGGACAGTGCGTTTGCCGCGATGGGCTTTGGATTTGCCGAATTGCTGCTTGCCGACCTCTCGGTGAGTCATCAGCTCTCCGTACTGGAGCGCGCACACCTTGAGGACATTCAAGCGGAAGTCGCAATGAGCGTTGCTCACAAAACAGACGCTGCGACGGCGGTCCATGCCGGACGATTGTTGGCGGCAAGACAACTGGTCGTGGGATCGCTCGTCGTCCCGCCCAATAACGCACTGACATTCTCAACCGCCATCGCCGACGTAATCACAGGCGAACTCGGCGAGTCACTCGCCGGACTCAGTACCCTGGACAAGCTGTTCGCCGCCGAACGGCAACTCGCGCTTCGACTGTTCACAGAACTCGGGGTCAAACTGACGCGGCCGGAACTGGCAAAGTTGGATGCATTGCAACCGCCGAATCTTCCGGCCTTTTTAGCATTCGCGAAGGGCGTGCGCGCTGAGGCACGAGGGGAGATGGCGGAGGCGGCGGTCAATTATCAGGCGGCGACCGCTCTTGACCCGAAGTTCACGCTTGCCCACGAACACGTTCAGAATTTGACCAAGCGCTCGGCGAGTTCCGAAATACACGGACGCCCGTCACGCTTCACCGAATCCGCAAGCGCCGAATCCAATGGCGGGGCCGATGCCTCGGGGTCCAAGAC
>JANYBD010000119.1 GCA_025360995.1 Gemmatimonadota bacterium | reverse complement strand
AGATCTGTTGATGTTCAAACCGTACGAATCAACTCCCGTATCGGCTGAAGAAGCGGCGCCTCACGCGCTCAACAGTGATCGCGTGCGTGCCGACGAAAAACTCGGAGTGTACTGGGAAGCCTACGGAACCGATCCGACAGGTGAAAAGATGAGCATCACGCTGACGGTCATCCGCGAGCTTGGCGACGACGGATTTTTGCGCCGGATGACGAAGTCCATTGGCCTGGGTCGATCGTCCACTCCGGTGAGTGTCTCCGTGCAGGATATATCGGCTCGGGCCAGTACCCGAACTCCGCGAGCCCTTGAGCTCAATATCGGGACACTCTCTAAGGGCTCTTATATAGTGGAGCTAGAGGTGGAGTTGGCGGGGCAGGTGGTGATGCGGGCGGATCATCATATAGAAGTCGTGAGCCCGTGACGCCGCCGACGGTGATGCAGATGTAAGGGAAACCCTTGCGGATGTAGTGACTGCCCCTGACAGACGCAAAGTGCTCTACCTCCCATTTTTCACAGGTCGAGGTTGGGTCGTGTGACGACGGACTCCGTGATATCGGGCGGAGGTTGCCATGCCGACTATTGCGCCATACGCCCAGCGACGATGCTCGTCATCCCTGTTGGCGCGGACATTACCCCCCAGACTCCGGGACCAATCCGCCGCGCCTTCGCGAAGCAATCGAGGTGTGCCTGATCATGCCCACGATGACCTCTATGAAGTCTGTCGGGACCGCCGCGCCCGCAGCGCCAAAGGAATTGTCACTTCATGAGCACACGTTGGAGATCGTCTCTGATGCCGGAGAAGGGGCACAGAAATGCGGTCAGGTATTCGGCGCCGTCTCCGCGAAAATGGGGAACGGTGTTTGGACAGTCGAAATCATCCCTGCCGAAATTCAACCGCCGGCCCGTGTACCAGAGGGCGCGAGCGGGTTTCGCATCAGGATCGGCGACGGTCCGATAACGAACTGGGGCGACGCAACCAATCTCGTCGTCGCCTTCAATGAGCAGGTGCTTCTCGCCCGGCATCGCGTAGACGCCCTGGCAAACGACGCGGTTCTCCTCGTTGAGGACAGGTGGGCGACGCACGATGACCCAGAGATCCGCACCGCGTGGGAACACGGGATGGATGAACTGTCCGGCAAGGACTACCGGATCATTCCGGTGCCCATGGAAGAACTGTGCCTGACGCTCGTCGACGATCCGAAGAAAGGGAAGAATATGTTCGTGCTCGGGATGCTCGCCTGCATCTACGCGCGCGATGTGAGTCGCATTCAGGAGCAAATAGCCCAAACGTTTCGCAAGAAGAGCGTTGAAGTCTACGAGCGAAACGTGGCGCTGATGCAACTCGGCTGGGACTGGGCCGACGAACACATTGATTTTCGAATTCACGTGCCGGTGCAGGTCATCGACCGCGAACTGGTCGTTATGAACGGGAATGAAGCGCTCGGACTCGGTGCGATCGCATCGGGGATGGAGCTGTGCGCGATGTATCCGATCACGCCGGCGACCTCGGTGTCGCACTATCTGAGCGAGGTATTCGAAAAATTCGGTGGCATGGTGCATCAGGCGGAGGATGAGATCGCGGCCGTCGGCGTGGCGATCGGTGCGTCATACGCCGGTAAAGTTGCATTCACCATTACGTCCGGCCCCGGGCTCGCACTCAAGACGGAGTTCCTTGGCCTCGCCGTGATGACCGAGACGCCGCTCGTGCTGGTGAACGTTCAGCGTGGCGGACCGAGCACGGGGCTTCCCACAAAGGTCGAACAGTCCGACCTGCTCGCTGCCCTGTTCGCCTCGCCGGGAGACGCACCACATGTGGTGATGGCTCCAGCGACGATCGAAGAGTGTTTCCACGTGATGATTACGGCCCGCCGTATCGCCGAGGCGTTCCGCACCGTGGTGATGGTACTCTCCGACACGAACCTCGCGACTGGCGTGACGCCGTTCCCGCGTCCGAAGCCCGACGCCCGTTGGCAGGCCGAGCCGCTCGACCTTTCACCGGTGCCCGAAGGACAGAAACCGTACGCGTGGGACCCGGAGACTGGCCTCTCCCGCCGCGTGATTCCGGGACGGCCAGGCGGCATGTTCACGCTTACCGGGCTCTCGCACGACGAAGGAAGCAAAGTGGCGTATAGTTCCGGCATCCATCAGAAATCATCGGCGATGCGGAGCCGAAAGTTGGCGGTGCTATCGTCCCTGCTCGAACCGCCAACACCGTATGGAGAAGAAAAGGGTGATCTGTTGATTGTTGGATGGGGAAGCACGAAGGGTGCCATCGAGGAAGCCGTTGATCGTGCCCGCGCAGATGGCATGAAAGTCTCAGCGCTTCACCTGCGGTTCTTGTCACCGCTTGAACCAGGGCTGAAGACGATCTTTAAACGGTTCAAGAAAGTGATCACGGTTGAGATCAACTACAGTGACGAAATCGGTGATCCGCACATTACCGAGGAGAACCGGCGCCGCGGGCAACTCGCGATGTTGCTCCGTGCTGCCACGCTAGTTGATGTGGATTGTTGGACCCGCGTGCCGGGCGAACCGCTCCGCCCCGGTGCGATTCTCGGAGCGATCCGCGGTCGCATGCCGCGTCGAGGTGCCCAATGACAATGTCCTGCGGACTCCCCATCCTCGATCACGATAACGACGAACGCGAATACGAAATCAGTGACTACGAGGGTGCCCGCGCTCGCTGGTGTCCGGGATGCGGCGATCACTCAATCCTCGCCTCGGTGCAGAAGCTTCTGACGAACGAGCAGCTCGTTCCAGAACAAACGGTGTTTGTCTCTGGCATCGGATGTTCAAGTCGGTTCCCACATTATCTAAAGACTTATGGATTTCACGGCATTCACGGTCGCGCCTTACCGGTAGCGACAGGGATCCGGTTGCATCGTCCCGATCTCACCGTATTCGTCGTCATGGGCGACGGAGATTGCACGTCGATCGGCGCCGGCCATTGGATACATGCACTGCGGTACAACCTCGACATCGTTGTGATGCTGTTAGACAATGGCATCTATGGTCTGACGAAGAACCAAACCTCGCCAACCACGCCGCAGGGATTTCCAACGAACACCCAACCGCACGGCAGCCTCCTGCCGCCACTCAATCCGCTTCAGGTTGCGCTCGGTGTCACCAACGCCTCATTCGTGGCGCAGACAGCAGAGTGGGCGCCAGCGCACTTGTACGCCACGCTGCGCGCCGCATACCGGCATCACGGGCTGAGCTTCGTGCGTATCCTGCAGCGCTGCCCGATCTATGCGAGCGCCGTCTACCAGAAGGCGGTATCGGACCCGGCGCGAATCGCATTGCTGGTTCACGATGATGGTGTTGTCGTGCCCGATCTCAACAAGATCTATACCACCCAGCTGTTACATGATCCGCACGATATCGACGCGGCTCGCCGCCTTGCCGACGATGCCGACCATACCAACCTTGGCGTCTTCTTTCTCGATCCGTCACGGCCTTGTTACGAGGAAACGCGCCGCGTCCAGCCGCGCACCGTGAACGAGCGCTTGGCACTGATCGACGCGGAGCTCGACCGTTATGCTGTCTGATCCCCGACTCCAGCAGGCCCTCGTAGCACTGGCACAGCCGATCGCGGAGTTTCGCGCGATCATCGATGATGCCATCTCGCAGGCCGATGCCTTTATTACCGCTCAGCACGCGAGCGCGCCGCAGCGTGCCGAGCACGCGGCCGTTTCACTCGGCCATTTCGCCGACGGTCGCATCGATGCAGCCGGATTCGCAGCGCGTTTTCCACCGGTTGCCGCGGCATCACCGTCGGCGATTGCAGCGCTCGAACAGGCACTCAGAGTGTTCCGTGACGTGCGCGAGCGCGGCGACGACATATTCGTGGTCGACGTTCCGCCAGGACGACGGCTCGGCGTCGAATTGGATCACGCGTTGGCAACCATCGGCAGCGTATTTGGCGCGGTTGTGCTCGCCGAAGTTGTGCGCGGTGGACGCTACACACCCGAACACGCGCGGCTGCTGCAGTCACGCGAATTCCGGTCGTGGAATAAGACCGAACGTCGGTTCGCGCCTCCGCTGGTCGTGCTGGTGAACGGCGCGGATCTGCAATCAGGAGCGATCATGGATTTTGTCGACGGACGCGAGAAGATCGTTCTCGTCGTGTGCGGGGCCTCACCGCCGGCGCCGCTGGCCCGCTGCATCACGCCGGGAACATTCGTGCTGCAGACGGTGGATGGCAGTGGCCTCGATCGCATGGCGGCCTTCAATGGACCCGCCGTCGCGGCCATTGTCCCGACAGGGGCTGCCGTGTTCATGCACGATCCGCTAGGTGGCAAGGATCCTTGGCAGCGGATGACAATCAACTTCATTCCTGTGACGCCAAAGAAATCAATAGGTGGCCAAAGCATATGGCAGATGAGCGAGGACTTGCAGGTCATCGCCGAGCTCGCCGCCACCCCATTCAGCATACCGGCACTCGGAAATGGCTCTGCTGCTCCGGCCGCTGGAGCTGCGGATGCGGCCGAGAAGATCGCAGCGTGGCTAGTTGGACAGGCGGGATTGCAGGACGGCGCTGCGTGATTCTCAACGCGGTCCTCATCCTTGGCGGCGTCGGACTGGTGTTCGGCGTGTTCATCGCGATTGCCAATAAGCGCCTTTGGGTATGGGAAGATCCGCGCATTGATATTGTCGCGCAAATGTTGCCGAATGCGAATTGCGGCGCCTGCGGACTTCCCGGTTGCCGCGCATTCGCGGAGCAGGCCGTTGAAGGGAAAGTGCCGCCGGCGCAGTGCACGGTGTCGGGCGATGTGGCGCGCGGGCAGATCGCCGACTTCCTCGGTGTGGATGCCGGCGAAGCAATAAAGAATGTTGCGCGACTGCTCTGCGCTGGGGGCAGTGATGTTGCCGGCTATCAGGCGGAGTACCGTGGGCTTCTAACGTGCGAAGCGGCAGCAGCTGTTGCCGGCGGAGGTAAGGGTTGCGCGTGGGGATGTCTTGGCCTCGCTGACTGCGAGCGCGTGTGTGACTTCGACGCGATTCACATGAGTGAGACGGGGCTTCCGGTTGTGGATATCGAGAAGTGCACCGCATGCGGTGATTGTGTGGAGGCATGTCCAAAGGCGCTGTTCGAATTACGCCCGGTGAATGCGGGGTTGCTCGTGCAGTGCAGAAATTTGATTTGCGGCGACGACGTGCTCGAGCAGTGCAAGGTCGCGTGTACGGCTTGCGGCAAATGCGTGCAAGATGCTGCGGAAGGATTAATCAGCGTTACCAGTGGAGTGGCCGTAGTGAACTACGACAATATCGCGCTGGCCGACCCGCGTGCCATTGAGCGTTGCCCGACTGGGGCGATCGTCTGGCTTACCGGTGCGCAGTTTGGTCGCGTGTTGGCGATTTCCGGGAGTAACTCGCAATGAAGCTGTGGACAACCTCCAAATCAAAAGAGGTCGCTCCGGCGGCCCCGGTATTCCCAGGTGTACTGCAGGCGCTCGATGGCAGCAGCGCCGTGGTCGCGATGGAAACAGCGGGGAGCGAAGCCGCTGGTGCGTATCCAATAACGCCGTCGACGCAGATGGGCGAGGGATGGGCCGTGGCGGTGGCGGAAGGCAAACGCAATGTGAATGGGCGCCGCCTGCTATTTTTTGAACCCGAGGGTGAGCACGCTGCTGCCGCCGTGACAGCCGGTATGTCGATGGCCGGTCTGCGCGCTACCAACTTTTCGAGTGGTCAGGGGATCGCGTACATGCACGAGTCGCTCTACGCCGCGGTCGGCAAGCGACTCACCTATGTACTCAATGTTGCCGCGCGGGCAATGACAAAGCACGCGCTCAACGTGCACGCCGGACACGACGATTATCACGCGGTGGACGACACCGGATTCTTTCAACTCTTTGCCAAAGATGTGCAGGAATCGGCCGACCTCAACCTTATTGCGCACCGCGTTGCTGAGCTCTCGCTCAACCCCGGTATCATCGCCCAGGATGGGTTTCTCACCAGTCACGTCATTGAATCGTTGTACCTGCCTGAGCGCGGTCTCATCAAAGCGTACCTCGGCGATCCGTCGGAGTTGATCGAATCGCCAACGCCGGCGCAGCGGCTCGTGTTCGGTGATACACGCCGCCGTATTCCGGAAGCATTCAATCTTGACTATCCCGCAATGCTTGGCGTTGTTCAAAACCAGGACAGTTACGCGCAGGGCGTCGCAGCGCAGCGGCCATTCTATTTTGACCATATCGCCGATCTTACCGATCGGGCATTCGCAGAATACGCGGCGCTCACCGGACGCCGGTATGCACGGGCGATGGGGTACCTCACGGACGATGCCGATTGGATCATCGTCGGCCAGGGCTCAGTAGTCGCGAATGCCGAAGCTGTGGTTGATCACTTGCGCGCGACGCGCGGTCTGAAGATTGGCGTGCTCAACCTCACGATGTTCCGGCCATTTCCCTCGGATCTACTTACGGGGTTGCTCGCCAACAAAAAGGGAGTTGTGGTGATGGAGCGGACAGATCAGCCGCTCGCTGTCGACCCACCGATGTTACGGGAGATTCGCGCGGCGATGTCAAAGGCCGTTGAAAACAGCCGTGTCGCGCTCGGTACGCCACTGCCGTACGCCGGGATCCTCCCGTTACGCAGTGACCAGGTACCCGACTTCTTCAGTGCCTGTTTCGGACTTGGCAGCCGCGACCTCCAGCCAGGTGACATCGTCGCCGCAGTGGACAATATGCTGCCGGGCAATGCCCGCACACGTCAGTTCTACCTCGGCGTCGATTTCGTGCGTGCGGGTACTCGCGTACCGAAGCTCCAGATCTGGCAGGAGAAGTTGGTTGACAGTTACCCACAGCTTCCCAAACTCGCCGTCCATTCAACAGGCGATCTGAATCTACTGCCCGAAGGATCCACGGCACTGCGAATTCATTCCGTGGGCGGATGGGGCGCGATCACGATGGGAAAGAACCTCGCGATGACTGCGTTCGAACTGCTCGGCATGCACATCAAGGCGAACCCGAAGTACGGTTCAGAAAAAAAGGGACAACCGACCACATTCTACGCGGTGTTTGCGCACGAGCCGATTCGACTCAATTGCGAATTGCGCAACGTCGATGTCGTGCTCTCGCCGGACCCGAATGTATTTCGTCACAGTGATCCGCTTGACGGGCTCGCCACGGGCGGCGTGTTCGTGATCCAGAGCGACCTTTCGCCCGAATCGTTTTGGCAGACGTTGCCTGCGGCGGCGCGACACACGATACGAACGCGGAAGATCCACGTGTACGTACTCGATGCATTTGCCATTGCACGGCACGAGGCGTCAGACGTCGAACTGCGATACCGGATGCAAGGTGCCGCGTTCATGGGTGCGTTCTTCGCCACGGCTCCGTTGTTGGCGCGCGAAGGCGCGAGTGAGAAGTCCGTCTTTGAAGGCATCCGCAAACAGCTTGCCAAGAAATTCGGTTCGAAAGGCGAACAAGTGGTAGAAGACAATGTTCGGGTCATTCGCCGCGGCTTCGACGAAGTACGCGCCGTGGAGCTGGCCGAGGGCGAAAGCACCGACGAACCGGGCAAGGTTCCACGGATGCCGATGCTGCTCGACTCTCCAAATGCCGAGCAGGGTCCAGGCAATCCAGGCCGTTTCTGGGAACAGGTGTGCTCGCTCTGCCAGATGGGGCAGGATGGTATCGCAGATCCGTTCGCGGCAATTAGTATGGTGCCTGCCGCCACTGGCGCAGTGCGCGACATGAGCGGCGTCCGGCTCGAAGTTCCGGACTTTGTCGCCGAAAAGTGTACGGGATGCGGCCAATGCTGGACACAGTGCCCCGATTCTGCCATTCCGGGGCTCGTCAACAGTATCGAAGACATATTGAGCGCGGCGATCGATGCGTCTGTGAACGGACTGCGTATGGAACGCATCCGGCCGATTGCAAAGCTTTGGGCACGCGAGGCACGCAAGCTCATTGACAACAACCTCACGTCTTCAATCGCCGACACGTGGGCGCAAGCGTATCGCGCGGTCACCGATAAGCTGGCATGGGATGCGGGTAAGACGGCGGCCGCAGAGCCGGAGTTTCAGGCTGTCAATGCGCGGCTGGTTGAGTTTCCACTCGCTCGCACTAAGCCATTCTACGACGCTGTTGAGTCGAAGCAGAAAGGCGCGGGCGGCCTACTCTCCATCACGATTAATCCGGAAGCATGCAAAGGGTGCAACCTCTGTGTGGCTGTCTGCCCTGATGCGGCACTCGTGACCGTAAAGCAAGACGATCCCGGCCTTGAGCGGCTGCGCCGAAACTGGAATCTCTGGGAGCGACTCCCCGATACCGATGACAAGTACGTAAATGTGTCGGACGTGGACGAAGGGATCGGTGTGCTCTCGTCGCTGCTCCTGAAGAAGGACACATATCGGTCAATGGTCGGCGGTGACGGCGCATGCATGGGATGCGGCGAAAAGACCGCCGTGCATTTGATCGTTTCTGCGATACAGGCGTCGATGCAACCGCACGTGACCAAGCTCATTGCGCATCTCGACGCGCTGATCGCGGCGTTGGATCAGCAGGCTCGCGAGTTGCTATCGGCAGCCGCCGACCTCAACGCCGCGGCTGACGCAACTGGGTCGATCGAAATTCCAGTAAATGCCAATACCCGCGAGCGGCTACGCCTCATCAATAGTGTGCTGCACGACCTGCGCGATCTCAAATGGCGCTACATCGAAGGACCAAGCGGCAAGGGCCGTGCATCGCTCGGGATGGCCAACAGCACCGGCTGTTCCTCAGTGTGGGCGAGCACCTACCCGTATAATCCGTATCCATTTCCGTGGGTCAACCACCTGTTTCAGGATTCTCCGTCGATCGCCATTGGCCTGTTCGAAGCCCATATGCGCAAGATGGCTGACAATTTTGTCGTCGTGCGCCGCGCTGGGTTACTCGCCTCTGGTAGCTATAATGCCGCGACGAACGAAGCCGCACTTGGTGATATGGATTGGAAGCAGTTCACCGATGAAGAGTTCGCACTCTGCCCGCCCATTCTTGCCATGGGTGGCGACGGCGCCATGCTCGATATCGGATTCCAGAACCTCTCGCGATTGCTCGCGTCCGGGAAGCCGATCCGGGTCGTGGTCCTCGACACGCAGGTTTATTCGAATACAGGCGGACAGGCGTGCACGTCCGGATTTACCGGTCAGGTGGCCGATATGTCCGCCTATGGAAAGTCACAGCACGGCAAAACCGAGGTGCGAAAGGAACTGGCACTGATCGCGATCGCCCATCGCGGCGTGTACGTGCACCAGACATCACAGGCTGCCGCGTCGCACTTGATCGCCGGCGTATTGAAAGGGCTGCACAAGCGGCGCCCTGTATTGATCAACGTCTATACGCCATGTCCGGTCGAGCACGGCCTTCCGGATGATTGGTCGCAGCACGCGTCGCGGCTCGCGCTCGAGAGTCGAGCGTTCCCATTCCTCACGTACGATCCGGACGGCGGCCCGAGCTTCGCCGACTGCCTGACTCTGGACGGCAATCCGTCACCGAACGATGCATGGCCGTCATATATCCTGAAGTACATAGATGAAGCGGGCACCGAGCAGACAATGGAGTTGCCCGTTACGATCGCGGACTGGGCCGCAACTGAGGCGCGGTTCAAGCAACACTTCACTGAGTTGCCAGCGTCGGAATCCGGTGATGAGTTGATGCTCTTCCACGAATATGTCGCGGCGAGCATCACCGATCGAAGCGAACGTACGCCTTTCATCTGGGCGCTGGCCAAAGATCGAAAACTTCGCCGACTAAGGGTCGCGGCTGAGATGGTCGCTCTTGCGGAAGAACGGCAACAGTTCTGGTCGCAACTTCGGCAGCTCGCCGGTCTCGAAATCCCGGTGACGGTTCACGATACGGTGGTCGGGCAGATGGAGTCGGAATTTGCCCTCCGTGCTGACGCACTGCGACTCGACTACGAGACCAAAATCACCGAGTTGAAGGCGAGCCTGCCAACGCAGATTGCGCGTCGACTGGCAGAAGGTCTCCTCAAGACGGCCGGCAGCTCGGCGGCGGTGGCCGAGCTACTTTCGTCGTTGCCATCGTTGCCGTCGGTCGGGAAGGTATCGGGAAATGGCTCCATACCGACGTCGGTAGGGGGCCTCGCTCCCGCAGTCGCATCGGTTCCGGCGCCGCTGGTAGCGGTAACCTCTGCTGCACCGGCCGCTGTCGTCGCCATTACACCAACCATCGGCGCGACGGCGGTTGCCGACGACGAACCGATGCTCCTCGATGCGTACATCGATTCCATCCGCTGCACCACCTGCAACGAGTGCACGAATCTCAACAACCGAATGTTCGCATACAACGCCGACAAGCAGGCGTTCGTGAAGGACGCCAAGGCCGGCACGTTTCAGCAGTTGGTGATTGCCTCCGAAAGGTGCCCGGTGTCCATCATCCACCCCGGCTCGCCGCTTAACCCAAAAGAAAAGGATCTCGCGAAGTGGGTAAAACGCGCCGAGAAGTTCAACTGATCGTATGATGAGCTTCGCGACTGGATTCCGGCACGGAGTTCATCCGCCTGAAGAGAAGGGGCTTACCAGCCATCTTCCTATCCGGCGGATGCCCTATCCTGACGAACTGATACTTCCGTTCCGCCAACATGCAGGAAAACCGGCGAAGCTCTGCGTGAAAGTCGGCGATAGGGTGGAGCGCGGCGACAAGGTGGGCGAAGCCGATGGCTTCATGTCCGTGCCGATCCACGCGTCCGCCGCTGGCACGGTCGCGGGCATCGACTGGTGGCCGCAC
>JANYBD010000105.1 GCA_025360995.1 Gemmatimonadota bacterium | reverse complement strand
CCCGATGTGGGGACGCAATACCGGTCGGCAATTTTCTTCACGACGCCGGCACAGCAGAATGCATCACTCGTGTACATCGCACAGCTCGCAAAATCGAAGGCGTTCAGTCGCCCGATTGTCACGCAGGTGACGCCACTACGCGGCTTCTATAACGCCGAAGACTACCATCAGGACTATGCGACGTTGCATCCGACGCAGCCATATATCGCGTACAATGATTTGCCGAAGATTGCGGCGCTGCAGAAGAATTATCCGGAGCTGTGGAAGGCGGCGATTCACTAGCGCAACGCCAAGCGTTTGCGGGGAAAGGTCGAGTCGGAGGATGGTCTTACGGCTGGGCCACGGAATTACACGGATCAACAGCTGGAATTACACGGATAGTGAATCGGGGGTGCAACTGCTGTTCCCCTTATTAAAATCCGTGCCAATCCGTTTTGAATCCGTGAAAATCCGTGGCCCAGCCGTTTTTCCTGAGCGTACCACCGATTTCCCGTAACGCCTGACTCCTTCCCTTACAGTGTCCACCCCGACCGATACCGCGGCGTCATCCACTCTTCCGGAATTCCGGATGTCAGAATACGACCGGTCGCAGGATCGAGCTCGATCGTCCGGCCGGCGCGTACGGCGAGATTGCCTAATACAATCATCTCCGTGAGCGGGCCCGCATAGCCCGCAATATTCGACCCGGGTTGCGTGCCGCCTTTAATCGCTGCGATCCACTCGGCGTGCACGCCACCGGTCCGTGCGAATTTCTGTGCGGGCGGATTTGCTTTCAATGCTTTGTCCTGATCGGGATTCACCAGTCGCGGATTTTCGGCGTACGTACCGGCATTGAGCATTGCCTTGCTACCGATCCAAAGTTGACCGCCAGCATCGTCGTTGGTCCACGCTTCCGTCGCTGGCCAATTCTCCGGACGGGGCGGGAGCAATCCACCGTCTCGCCACACGATGGTCACCGGTGGAAGATTGCCGCGCGCGCCAAACTCATATGTGATGCGCGACGATTTTGGCGCCGTTTCGGAATAGAGCAGTGTCGATTCCGGAATCACCCGCGTCGGATAGCGGAGCTGCAGCGTCCAAAAGCTCGCATCCATAATGTGACAGGCCATATCTCCCATCGCGCCCGTTCCCCAATCCCACCATCCACGCCAGTTGAATGGCGCATACGCGGGATTGTAGGGGCGCTCCGGTGAGGGTCCAAGCCAGAGATTCCAGTCGAGGGCGGGCGGCACATTGAACGCCTGTTGCGGCCGGTCGATCGCTTGTGGCCAGATGGGACGGTTGGTCCAGAGATGGACTTCGCGCACGTCGCCGAGGATGCCGGCGTCAAACCATTCACGAATCTGACGCACTCCTTCGGCGGCGTGGCCCTGATTTCCCATCTGCGTACTTTGTTTGGGCCGCTTGGCGGCCTCGGCCATCAGCGCGCGAACTTCGTGGACAGTACGCGCCAATGGCTTTTGCACATACACATGTTTGCCGGCATGCAGGGCGAGCATCGCGGCGGCCGCATGTGAGTGGTCAGGTGTGGTAATCGTGACGGCATCAATGTTCTTCGCTTCTTTGTCCATCATCTCGCGGTAGTCTTTGTAGCGCTTGGCATTCGGGAATGTTTTGTACGCGCGATCGGCCGAGCGATCGTCCACGTCGCACAGCGCGTAGATGTTTTCGCTACTCATTCCGCGTACGTCACTCCATCCCTGACCGCCGACGCCGATGCAGGCTACGTTCAGTTTGTCGCTCGGAGCGAGCCGGCCGGCGCGGGAAATGATTCCACTTGGCAAAATCGTAAAGGCACCGGCCGCTGCCGTCGTGCCGAGGAACTCACGTCTGCTGGGTGACATTGGCGGAGGAGTTTGAGGAAGACGCGGGGCGGAAGAAAAGGAAGAAGAGCGCGAACACGGCGAGGGCGCCGTAGGCCGGTATCGGCCAGATGCGCGCCCAGTCGTGCGTTGTCACATTGCCTGTAGTCGTCGCATACCTGTCCACGACCATTCCGCTAAGAAACGAAGCAAGGAAGTACCCGACGCCGTTCGTAACGAAGTTGAGAAATCCCTGTGCGGCGGCGCGCACTTTGACGCCGGCGCGTTCGTCGGTGTAAATCTGGCCAGCGACAAAGAAAAAGTCGTAGCACACGCCGTGCAGCAGGATGCCGGCGTAGATGAGCCACATCCCGGAACCGGCGTTGCCCGCGCCGAAGGCGAAATATCTCAATGCCCACGCGAGCATACCGACGAGCATGATCCATTTGATGCCCAATCGTCTGAGGGCGAATGGGAGCATCAGCATAAAGAATATTTCTGACATCTGTCCGAACGTCTGAATGAATGCCGGATCAGGCGCCCCGATCTCATTCAGAAACGGATTCGCAAACGAGTAGTAAAACTGGAGAGGGATGCAAAGGAAGAACGAACCGAGGACGAAAATCGCGAAATCGCGATTCTTCAGGAGTTGCAGGGCGTCGAGCCCGAGTGCGTCGCGCACACTGAACGGCGTGCCGGCGCCTTTCGGCGGCGTGTGTGGCAGGAGAAATGAATACAGGCCGAGCACTATGGAACCACCTGCGGCAATCTGCATGGGGACGGCTAGGGCGTCGGCGTGCAGCACTTTGCCGACGATAATTCCGGCGACAATCCAACCGATGGTACCGAGCACCCGAATGAACGGAAAGTCGCGGGTCGGATTGGTGACGTGATGAAAAGATATGGAATTCGTGAGACTGAGCGTCGGCATGTAGCAGAGAGCATACAGAATCAGCAGGGGATAAAACGAACTCCACGCTGTCTGCATACTCAGGAACCACATCACCACGCCGCCGGTGAGGTGCAGGATGGCCAGGAGTTTTTCCGTTGCGAAAAAACGGTCGGCGACGATGCCGATGAAAAATGGCGATATAAGTGCGCCGATAGCGGTGGCACCGTACGCGAGACCGATCTCCGTTCCGCTGAAATGCAGCGTCGTGCCGAGGTATGTGCCCATCGTGACGAACCAGACTCCCCAGACGAAATACTGGAGGAACATCATTATGGACAGTTTCGTGCGCGTGCCGGTCATTTAAATTCCCGGATCTTGATGTTACGTAAGGAGAGGTTCCCGTCGTGATCACCTTGGAAGGTGATATGTCCCTTTTTCATTTTTCCATATAGTGGCCAACTATTGAATTTGCTTTTGGCGACTTTGGCGGTCCAGTCGGCGCTCCAGAGTTCATACTCGAGCCCGATGCCGTTCATCCAATGTTCGACGTGGCCGCCGCGCAGCACCAGGCGCGACGAATTCCATTCCCCTGCGGGCTTCACGATTCCGGCCGGGAACGCATACAGGCCATAGGCCGACCCGGCCGCGGTCAGGCGGTTCTTACCATCGCCGGCATTCGCATCGTCGAGCAGTTGGTATTCGGGTGCCGTCCAATAAATGTGATCGTATTCTTCGGTGCCCCGATACAGCAGTCCGCTGTTGCCACCCGAGGCGATCTTCCATTCCCAAGCCAGTTCAAAGTCGCCGAACTGCTCCTTGGTCATGATATCGCCTACGGGTGTGTCTTTGGTCATCACGCCATTGGAAGCGCTCCAGCCGGCCGGCACCGCGGCGCTTTTGTAACCACGCCATCCGTCAAGAGTCTTGCCGTCAAAGAGCGGTCGCCAGCCGTCCTGTGCGTAAGCCGCGGCAACCGGCACAGAGTGCGCGCACGCACCAAGCGATAGGAGGGAAAATGTATAAGCCACCAAGGAAAGTCGCGAACGCATGGAATCTCCGTAAAGGGCGAATAAATCCTTTCAGCAAGATGTGCCTTGCCACGGCGCGGCGAAAGACGAACTTACAGGTATGTCCACTTCCGCCTACTTCGCCCGCGGCATCCCGATGCTACCGGTGGTTGACGTCCGAGCGGCCATCGACTTCTGGGTCGATCAGCTTGAATTTAAGATGAGTTTTAACGCCGGAGAGTACGGCGGCGTGCGGCGCGATGCGATCGAGGTACACTTTTGGCGCACCGACGACGCGACATTGTCGCAATATTCGAGCTGTCGTATTGAGGTCACCGAGATCCACGAGTTATATAGCGCGTATCGGGCTCGCAAACTCATTCACCCACGGGGCGACATTGCAGCCACCCCGTGGGGAACGACGGAATTTAAAGTGCTCGACCCGGACGGAAACTGCCTGACCTT
>JANYBD010000084.1 GCA_025360995.1 Gemmatimonadota bacterium | reverse complement strand
AACGGGCTCTTCCGGTGAATCGGCCAACGCTCGGCGCTCGCCGGAATCGGCGCGCCATTGTCCACCGGCTCGCCGAGCACGTTCAGAATGCGCCCGAGCGCCGGTGCGCCCACCGGCACCATGATCGCCGAGCCCGTATCGGTTGCGGCCATGCCGCGCACGACGCCGTCGGTGGAGCTCATCGCGACCGCGCGCACCTGATTGCGGCCAATGTGCTGCTGCACTTCGACGACGACCTTGATGGGTTGCCCGGCGTCGGTTCGGCCGGTGATTTCAAGGGCGTTGTAAATCTCGGGAAGATGCTCGCTCGCAAATTCGACGTCGAGCACAGGTCCGATAATCTGGACGATCTTTCCAATGTTCGTGGCAGTTGCTGTCGACATAATCAGGATTCTGGGTACGGGGTTGCGAAGCGGACGTTATAGCGCGGCAGAACCGCCGACGATCTCAGCGATTTCCTGCGTGATGTTGGCTTGACGGGTACGGTTGTAAGTACGACGAAGCACATTCAACACTTCACCGGCATTGTCGGTAGCGTTCTTCATTGCCGTGCGCCGAGCCGACTGTTCAGCGGCCACGTTCTCCACGAGCGCACGATAGACCGCGTTGCGAACATAGAGCGGCATCAGCGCGGTGAGGATCTCGGCTGCCGACGGGAACAGCAGATAGTCCTTTTGGGTTTTGGTCTTGGCCGGAGGTGTCACTGGCAGGACCCGTTCGCTCACCGGCGGTGACGACAACGCCGATTTGAAATTCGAATAGATGACATACAGCGCGTCGATCGCACCGCTGACGTACTCGGCCATCACGGCGTCGACGAGCGACGAAGCATCGTCAGCTGTCGGGCGGTCGGTGATGTCCGCCCGCGATGACGTCATCGTGCGTCCGACGTATTTGAAATACCCCACGCCTTTGCGCCCGACCACGTGTACGTGTACCTGCGTGCCCTCGCCTTCGAGCCGCGCAATCGTCGCGCGCGCTTCTTTGATGAGATTGGCGTTGAACGCACCAGCCTGGCCACGATTCGACGTGAGCAACAGCACGGCCGCCGTCTTCACATGCTTCGGCTGGCGCAACAACGGAAACGCCTCGGCAAGTTCCGGAGTGTACAGGCTCGAAATCACATCGCCGAGCGCGCGCGCATACGGACGCGCCGCGACTACGCGATCTTGAGCGCGTTTCATTTTCGATGTGGCGACCATCTCGATCGTGCGCGTGATTTTGCGCGTGTTCTCGACCGACTTGATTCGCCCCTTGAGCTCGCCGCCTTTCGCCATGACTTACGCGACGCTCTTCTTGTACTGCTCAATGGCACGCTTCAGTTCGGCTTCCGTGTCTTTCGAAATCGCTTTCTCGGTGCGGATCTTGTCGCCGACCTGCGGGAACTGTGCCTTGATGAACGCGTGGAAACCCTTCTCCCAGTCACGCACCTTGCCGATGGCGACGTCGTCAATAAATCCGTTCGTCACCGCATAAATGATCATTGCTTGCTGCTCGAACGGCATCGGCTCGTACTGGCCCTGTTTAAGCATTTCGACGGTGCGGGCGCCGCGATCGAGCTGACGTTTGGTCGCCGCGTCGAGGTCAGCCGCAAACGCGGAGAAGGCCTCGAGTTCGCGGTACTGTGCGAGGTCGAGACGGAGACGGCCAGCGACGCCCTTCATTGCCTTGGTCTGTGCCGCGCCGCCTACGCGCGATACCGAGATGCCGACGTTCACTGCCGGTCGCACACCTGAATAGAACAAGTCGGCCTCGAGGAAAATCTGGCCGTCGGTAATCGAAATCACATTGGTTGGGATATAGGCCGACACGTCGCCGGCCTGCGTTTCAATGATCGGCAGTGCCGTCATCGATCCGCCAACTTTGAAAATGGTCTTGCCGTCTACGACCGATGGATCGGTCGAGAGCTTCGCGGCCCGCTCCAGCAAACGTGAGTGGAGATAGAACACGTCGCCCGGAAACGCTTCGCGGCCCGGCGGACGGCGCAACACGAGCGACAGCTGGCGGTACGCAGCCGCCTGCTTCGTCAGATCGTCGTACACAATGAGCGTCGCCTGACCTTCGTTGTACATAAAAAACTCGGCCATCGCCGCGCCGGTATAGGGCGCGATGTACTGCATAGGCGCCGGATCGGACGCCGCCGCGACAACGACGATCGTGAACTCCATCGCGCCGGCACTTTTGAGTTTTTCGACAACACCTGCGACCGTGGACGCCTTTTGTCCGATCGCGACATATACGCAAATGACGCCGGTGCCCTTTTGATTGATGATCGTATCAATCGCGATGGCGGTCTTGCCTGTTCCGCGGTCGCCGATGATCAGTTCGCGCTGCCCGCGGCCAATCGGAATCATCGCGTCGATGGACTTGATGCCCGTCTGCATTGGCTCTTTCACTGGCTCGCGCACGATGATGCCAGGCGCTTCGCTCTCGACCTTACGGGTGAGCTTGGCATTGATCGGCCCGAGTCCATCGATCGGCCGTCCGAGTGCATCAACAACGCGGCCAATCAATTCGGGACCAACGGGCACTTCGAGCACGCGGCCAGTGCGACGGACTTCGTCGCTTTCCTTCAGCTGCAAATAGTCGCCTAGAATGACGGCGCCAATGTTGTCTTCTTCGAGGTTCAGCGCGAGGGCGGTGATTTTCTCGCCGGTATGCGCCGAAGTGATTTCGAGCATTTCGCCGGCCATGGCTTTTTGAAGGCCGTAGATGCGGGCAATGCCGTCTTTTACTTCAAGGACGGTTCCGACTTCCTCGACGTCGAGGGAACTGAGATCGGCCGCTTCGATTTCGCGAAGCAGGATGTCCTTAATCTCACCGGGGCGGAGGGACGCGGAAGAAGCCATTTTGCTCTTTTCTTTCGGGGTTGAGACGTTAAAAACGGGCGCTTGTGAAAAATATCACAAGATTGGCTTGTCTGCAACCCGAATTTCGCCTGTCGGTGCCACATTCCGTGCGTCACTAGGCCTTGGAAATTCCGATCTGCGCGCGCGGCCGGGCCCGAGCGAGTTCACTTCTGTGCGCGCGCGGCCGGGCCCGAGGGTCTCGCTTCGGCTCGCGTCGCCTTACACGCTGCGAGCCTCGCGCTGCGCGCGAGTCTCTTGCTACGGCGAGGGCTCGCCTGCGCGAGACCCTCGGGCCCGCCCTTCCCACCTTCGCTCGTGGGCAGTCCAGGTCGGGCGAGCACATTCGCTCCACAGGGCCCCGTGGCTACCGTGGGCCAGGGGCCGAGTAGGCCGATGGCCCACGGATGCCACTTGCAGGCCCGAAGGAGCGAGTGTGCTCGCCCGAACGCGCGCGCAGGCCCGAAGGAGCGAGTGTGCTCGCCCGACCGCGGGGCTCGACCGCTCGCTCAAACGCGCGCACGGACGGCAAAAGGAAACGGCGGAGCGCACAGGGCGCTCCGCCGTTTTCCGTAGAGGCAGTTGAATGTTGCGAACTACGCGGCGAACGACCCGAGGGCGCGGCCGACATCGCCTTCGCGGAGCCGCTTGAGCGCGCGATCGCGGAGCTGACGAACGCGTTCGCGGGTGACGCCGAGCATGGAACCAATCTCTTCGAGTGTGTGTTCCCGTCCGCCCTCGAGACCGAAGTAGAGCCGCAGGACTTTCGCGTCGCGCGGTGGCAAGGTGGCGAGAGCGGTCTCGATTTCGTCGGTGAGGAAGCGGTTCATTGCTTCTTCTTCGGTGTCCGGCATTTCGTCGGCGACGAATCGTTCGATCAGCGAGCGGTCGCCGTCAGGATCCATCGGCGCGTCGAGGCGCACGTCACCGGTGTTCAAGGCAGCGAGGGACTGCACCACGTCAACCGAGAGACCGGTGAGTTGTGACAGCTCTTCGGGGGTTGGTTCACGCCGCAGTTTCTGGCGCAGGATTTCGCTCGCCTTGATGATGCGCGAGAGATCGGCGGTCCGGTTGAGCGGAACGCGCACCGTGCGGCCCTGGCGTGCGAGCGACGAGAGAATCGCCTGGCGAATCCACCACACAGCGTACGAGATGAACTTTACGCCTTGGTCAGGATCGAACTTTCGTGCGGCCGTGAGCAAGCCAACATTGCCTTCACCGATGAGATCAATGAGAGGCAGGCCGCGGTTCTGATATTTTTTTGCGACCGAGATGACGAAACGCAGATTGCGCTTCACGAGTTCCTGTAACGCGTCAGCGTCGCCCGCGCGGATCTTGCGGGCGATGTCGATTTCTTCCGTTCCTTTGAGGAGCGGATAGGTGGAGACTTCGTACAGGTACTGATCGAGAATGTCGCGCTCGGGCTCGCTTGGGGCGATTCCCGCCGGGCCCGCCGCG